>CAJBES010000001.1 GCA_903952145.1 uncultured Opitutaceae bacterium
CCTTGCGCCAATTTCACGGTTGCCGCTTATTTCGCGAGTCAATTTCTCAATCTATGTGCGGAATCGTCGGCTACATCGGCAAGCAAAAGGCAGCTTCACTGATTATCGAGGGGCTAAAGCGTCTGGAGTATCGGGGCTATGACTCCGCTGGCATAGCGGTATTCCAACGCGGGCGTTTCGAGGTCGCCAAGAAGGCCGGCCGGGCAATCGAGTTGGAGAAGGAGGTTGGCAAACACCGTTTTATCGGCACCTACGGAATAGGTCACACCCGCTGGGGCACCCATGGCGGGGTCACCGATGCAATGCCCATCATCGCCTCGATCCCGGTGCAGCTGCTCAGCTATTACATCGGCGTGGAGCGGGGCTGCGATGTGGACAAGCCGCGCAATCTTGCAAAATCCGTGACCGTCGAGTGATTCCCTTCTGCTGATGAACATCCATCCAACCCGCGAGGCTTTCATCCGCCTGAGCGCCCATGGCAACGTAGTGCCGGTCTATACCGACCTGATGGCCGACTTCGAGACACCCGTCTCAGCTTACGCCAAACTCAAGGAGGCCGGCCCGTCCTACCTGCTAGAATCAGTGGAAGGCGGAGAACTCCTCTCCCGCTACAGTTTCATCGGCTGCCGGCCGCGGAAGATTTTTTCCTGCGGGCCAGAAACCACCGAGATACGCGAAACCGGCCAGACCGTCCGAAGGATTCCCACGCCGCACGACCCGCTGACGCTGATTGCGCAGGAGATGAGCGGCTACCAGCCCGTAATCATTCCCGGTCTGCCACGTTTCACCGGCGGCGCCGTCGGCTTTGTCGGCTACGAATACGTCACCCGCATCGAACCAACCGTCCCGCTTGCCCAGACCGATGATCTCGGTGTGCCTCTGCTCTATTTCATGCTGTCGGATTCGCTGCTCATCTTCGATCGCGCGAAGCAGACCTTGCGCCTCTGCGTGAATGCCCACATCAGTGATGACGCCACCGTCGCCTATGATGCCGCGGTGGCCGAACTGCACGCGCTCTTTGCCCTGCTGCGGCAACCGCGCGAACTGGCGCCGGCACCTCTGGTCGAGCCAGCGAGGGTCGAGGTCCCACCGGGCAACTTCACGCGCGAACGCTTTGAACAGTGCGTCAGGAAGTCAAAGGAGTTCATTCGGGCCGGCGACATCATCCAAGTCGTCTGCTCCCAGCGCTTTACCAAGCCATTTTCGAGGTCACCGCTCGATCTCTATCGGGCGCTCCGAACGGTTAACCCGTCGCCTTACATGTTCATCCTCGAGGCCGGTGATTTCTCCATTGTTGGTGCTTCACCCGAGGTTCACGTGCGCCTGACCGATAAACTGGTTGAGATCCGCCCCATCGCCGGCACTCGCCACCGGGGCGCCACCCCGGTCGAGGACGCCGCCCTGGAGAAGGAGCTGCTCGCAGACGAAAAGGAGAAAGCCGAACACCTCATGCTGGTGGATCTCGCGCGCAACGACATCGGGCGGGTCTGCGAGTTTGGCAGCGTCACTGTCCCGGATTTCATGACAGTCGAGCGCTACTCGCACGTCATGCATATCGTCTCTCAGGTGGAGGGCAGGATTGCACCAGGCAAGGACGCCTACGATCTCATGCGTGCCACTTTCCCGGCCGGCACGGTTAGCGGGGCGCCGAAGATTCGGGCGATGCAGATCATTTCACAGATCGAGCAACTCCAGCGCGGTTTTTATGCGGGGGCCCTGGGCTATTTTGGTTATGATGGCAACATGGACACCTGCATCATGTTGCGCACCGCCCTGTTGAAAGATGGCCAAGTATATATTCAGGCGGGAGGCGGTTGGGTCGCAGACTCTGTGCCCGCAGACGAATATCAGGAGACCATCAACAAGGCCTCAGCATTGTTCAAAGCGGTCGCGGTGGCTGAGCAGTTTTCCGAATAAGCGAATCGCTAGTGTGCCATTACAGCACTTCCAAATAGATGACCAGCATCGATTAGGGTCAGTCTGGCGCAGATCTTTAATGATTTTTACGTCATCCAGAGGGTGGGAAAAATCACACGGCTTGGAATGGTTTAGGCTACTATTGTCTGGAATAATGGGCGCGGAACATCCCTCCCACTCCAAACACTAAAATATTTATCACCCCATCATGGCGCAAAAGCTGAAACATAATTACACCTCTGTTGAGTCCGATGAAATGACTGCGGCCGGCACTCCGGAGGTCACGGCCGTTCCCTTGGACACCCCACCGTCGTTTCTTGAAACGCCTGCCCCTGCGCCGGCTGAGGTCATCGCCCACGGTGAGCGCAGCAACCTCCAGCTCTATCTCCAAGAGATTGGTAAGACTCCTCTCTTGACCATCGCCGAGGAGACCCAGCTTGCGAAGCGCATCCGCCGCGGCAACAAGGCTGCGCGCGACCACATGATTCAGGCCAACCTGCGCCTCGTCGTGAAAATCGCCATGGATTACAAGGATTTCGGCCTGCCGCTGCTTGACCTCATCAGCGAGGGCAACATCGGCCTGATCAAGGCCGTCGAACGTTTTGATCCGCGCAAGGGCGGCAAGCTCTCGACCTATGCCGCGTGGTGGATCAAACAGTCCATCAAACGCGCCCTCGCCAACCAGTCCAAGACCATCCGCCTGCCGGTCCATCTGGTGGACAAAATTTCCAAGATGCGGCGCACCGCCATGAAGCTTACCGAGGAGTTGGGCCGAGAACCCACCGACGAGGAGTTGGCGATAGAATTGCAGATTCCAACGAGCAAAGTCGCCCACCTCAAGTCCGTGAGTGTGCGCCCCGCTTCGCTCGACGCTCCGGTCGGCCAGGAGAGCGACTCGTCCACCTTCGGCGAGATTGTCGGCGACGAGAACGCCGTCAGCCCCTTCGAAAGCCTTCGCGAACGCAACCGCAATACCGATTTACATGCCATGGTGGACGCACTCAACGAGCGCGAGTCCGAGATTATCAAGCTGCGCTTTGGGCTCGACGGCCGGGATGAGCTCACGCTTGAGGAGGTCGGTCGGAAGTTCAAAGTGACGCGCGAGCGCATCCGCCAGCTCGAATATCTTGCCATCAGCAAGATGCGCAAGGCCATCTCCAAGCACGAGGCCATCCGCACCGTGGATGAAATCGAGCAAGAGGAACGCCACCGGCAGCGCATGGCTGTGATCCGTGAGTTCGTCGACAGCAAGACGCACAGGCTGGCCAAACCTGGGTGCAACTGATCTCAGGTGCAACTTGACCAAGGCGGCTCAACGCCGGCTTTTGGCGCGTATTGGCAGCCGCTAAAAAAAGACACCCGGCCCGCGGTTGCGGGACGGGTGTCTTGAAGTTAACGGCGCTTGGGAAGGACTTATTCCTCCTTCTTGTCCGAGGAGGCGGCATCAAGAATGTCGCCCAGGTTCATCATGTCGGTGCCGGCGGTGCGGTTCATCGCCTCGTAGGCCGAGGTTTCGGCGGCGAGTTGCTGCTCGGAGTAGTTCGCGGCCTTGATTGAGAGGCCAAGGCGGCGCTCGTCGCGGTCGATCTTGATGACCCGCGCGGTGACCTGCTGGCCGGGCTTGAGCACATCCTTGATCTTCTCGATGTGCTCCTCGCTGATCTGCGAGATGTGCACGAGGCCATCAATGCCATCCTTGAGCTCCACGAAGGCGCCGAAGGAGGTGATCTTGGTGACGGAGCCGGTGACGACATCGCCGATGCGGAAGTGGCCGTCGATGTCGGACCACGGATCATCCGAGAGCTGCTTCATGCCGAGGCTGATGCGCTGTTGATTTGGGTCCACATCGAGCACGATGGCGTCCACCTCGTCGCCCTTCTTGAGGACTTCCGAGGGATGGTTGACTTTGCGGGTCCAGCTCATGTCCGACACATGCACCATGCCGTCGATGCCCTCCTCGAGCTCGATGAACGCGCCGTAAGTGGTCATGTTGCGCACCTTGCCGCTAACCCGGGCGCCGATCGGGTAATTATGGCGAACCATATCCCATGGGTTCGGCTCGAGCTGGCGGAGGCCAAGTGAAATTTTCTGCTCATCCTTTTGGATGCCGAGAACCACGGCATCGAGTTCCTGGCCGACCTTGAGCAGTTCGGAAGGCTTGGTGATGCGCTTCGTCCATGACATCTCGGTGATGTGCACGAGACCCTCGACGCCAGGTTCGATTTCGACGAACGCGCCGTAGGGCACGAGATTGACCACCTTGCCGTGGACCTTGGCCCCAACTGGGAACTTCTGGTCGATCTCGTCCCAAGGATTCTTGGTGGTCTGCTTGAGGCCGAGCGAAACACGCTCCCGGTCGCGATTGACCTCGATGATCATGACCTGAATCTCTTCACCCTGCTTGAGCATTTCGGAGGGATGTGAGATACGGCCCCAACTCATGTCGGTGATGTGGAGGAGGCCGTCCATGCCGTCGAGGTCGATGAACGCGCCAAAATCGGTGATATTTTTGACAATGCCCTTGCGCACCTGGCCGGGCTGGATCGATTCGAGCAGATTGCGGCGCTTGCTGGCGCGCTGTTCCTCGATGAGCTCGCGGCGGGAGAGCACCACATTCTGGCGCTCAACATTGATTTTGAGGACCTTGAAATCGTAGGTCTGGCCCACGTATTGGTCGAGGTTCTTGGGTGGCTGCACATCAATATGCGAGGCCGGCATGAACGCATCGACGCCGATCGAGATGATGAGACCGCCCTTGACCTTGGCCTTGACCCGGCCGACCGCGACAGAGCCCTCGGGAAATTTGGTCAGGATGTTGTCCCAGTTTTTCTTCTGCTCGGCCCGGTCGAAAGACACGACGGGGGAGCCGTTTTTGTCCTCCAGCTTCTCGACGAGCACCTCGATCGTGGAGCCGATTTGGAGCTCGCCGATGTCAATGAACTCGGAAGCCGGGACCACTGCTTCGGATTTGCCACCGATGTCGACGACGACTTCGTTCTGGCGGATTTCGGTGATGGTGCCGGGGACGATGGCGCCGGCCTTCAGTTTGTCGAACGACGACTGGGCGAGCAATTCTTGCATTACTGAACTCATGTGCGGAAACCGGCGAACAGAAGCCCCCGCTCCACAGACCCCGATCCACCGGGATGATCCCGCAAAGCGGGACCGTTGGGTTGATGGTTATACTGACAGGAAAGCCGGCGGGAGCGTCGCGGCGACGCCGGCTGAACCGATACTAATGCCGCGAACGGTCAGACTCGCCGCCGGTTCCACCAATCGGCAAGCTCTAATTTGGGCATTTCCAGACAGCTGACCCTAATCTTTCCCTCTCAGGGCTTAACCGCGGCAGAGCCCTCCTGCAAAATCCGGGTCAAATGTTCGAAGAAGGAATCGTAAAGCCCGTGCTCGCGCAGGACACGGTTGGAGACGCCACCCTTGAAGTCGGCTTCACTCTGCTCATGCAACAAGATGGCCACCTCAGTGTTGCCGCCCTCTACCTCGCTCAAACGGATCCTCGCCGTGAACTGCCGAGCGGCACCGAAGACCGCGGTATCGCGCAGGTTGCTGTGTCCTTCCACGATGCCTTGCGCCTGGGCTGTGCGGGTCAGCACAAAGTCCATCTGCTTCAGGGCGAGTTGCACGGCTTGGAAGACCTGCTTTTGGTCCACCTCGAACCGACGGACTTGGGGAGGCACGTTGGCCAGGCTGCCCGACATACCGTTGGAAAGCATTTCGCAGCCGGTGAGCCCGGCAAGAATGGCGCCGAGGCACCCGGAAATCAGGAGTTTTTTCATGGTCAGGAAGGCTGCTGTTGAGAAATGCAATGCAGGGTGCCAAGGCCCCAGATAAGATGGTAGCAGTCAATCGGGATGATTTCCCTGCCTGGGAAACAATCGCCAATGATCACAAGCGCCTCGTCATCGCGTTTTTTCTGGCGGAAAGTCGGCACCAGCACCGCGCCGTTGATGATGAGAAAATTCGCGTAGCTCGCCGGCACTCGTTGGCCCTGGATTGCAAAGGGCTTGGGCAGCGGCAGTGTGACAATGTCGAATTTTCGGCCCACCGGGTTGCGAAAGTTGCGAAGGCGTCGGAGATTTTCCGCCAGCGGTCGGTGGTTCGGGTCGCGGCGGTTCGGTTCGATACAGGTGATAAAGCCGTCGGGTTTGTAGAAACGCGTGATATCGTCGATGTGGCCATCGGTGTCGTCACCCACAATCCCCTCGCCCAGCCAAAGCACGGATTTCACACCGAAGTAGTCCTTCAGGTTCTGCTCGATCTCGGCTTGGGTGAGGTGCGGATTGCGGTTCCGGTTGAGCAGGCATTGCTCGCTCGTGAGCAGGAGACCGCGCCCATTGACCTCGATCGAGCCGCCTTCGAGCACCATGTCGTGTTCAAAGCGGCGCAGTCTTAGCTGCGCGGCGATTTTCGGCGGGATGGTATTGTCGAGATCGTAAGGCGGATACTTGTTGCCCCAGGCGGTATGCACCCAGTCCGTGACGGCAATCTCGCCGGTCCGGTCGTTTTTCACGAATATCGGGCCATGATCACGGCACCACGCATCGTTGGTGGGGTGGTCGTAGAATGTCACCTTCGCCATGTCGGCGCCGGCGGCGGCGCATAGGCGCCTAGCCCGCGGCTGCAAACGCACCGCAGCGTTAATGCGCACTTCCTCGAAACGGCTGATCTGCGCCACGATGGCCGCGAAAGTATGGGGCACCGGGCGGAACTGACCGGGCCATGAGGCATACTTGTGCGGCCAGGAAAGCCAGACGGCCGATTGTGGTTCCCACTCCGCCGGCATGCGAAAGCCCAACTTTGCCGGCGTGGGCGTCTGTTTGACGGCCATACTCAGTCGTGAAAGCGTTTCGTGATGTCGCCGTAGGCATCAATCCGACGATCGCGCAGGAACGGCCAGTGTGTGCGGGTGACATCCACCTTCCCAAGGTCCACGGGCACGAGGAGGATTTCCTCCCGGTCCACGCTGGCCTTGGCCAGGATCTGACCGCTGGTGCCGGCCACAAAGCTCTGGCCCCAGAATTCCAAGCCGTCGCCCCCGATTGGCTGCTCGAGTCCGATCCGGTTGACTGCCGCCACATAGCAGCCATTGGCGACGGCATGTGAGCGTTGGATCGTCTCCCATGCGCCGTGCTGCTTGACGCCATATTCGGCTTTCTCCCGCGGCTGCCAGCCGATGGCCGTGGGGTAGAATAGGATTTCCGCGCCCTGCAGCGCGGTCAGCCGGGCTGCTTCGGGATACCACTGGTCCCAGCAGATGAGCACGCCGATCCGGCCGTATTTGGTCTGCCAGGCGCGAAAGCCCGTGTCACCCGGGGTGAAGTAAAATTTTTCGTGAAACAGCGGATCATCCGGGATGTGCATCTTCCGGTAGATACCGAGCAGGGCTCCGTCGGCGTCGATGATGGCCGCAGTGTTGTGATAGAGACCCGATGCTCGCTTCTCAAAGAGCGAAGCCACGATGACGACCCCGTGTTTTTTTGCGATTTTCTGAAATGCCCGGGTACTCGGCCCGGGGATTGTTTCCGCCAGTTTGAAATGGGCGTGGTCCTCATGCTGGCAGAAATACTGCGTGCGAAAGAGCTCCTGGGTGCAGATGATGTTGGCCCCGCGCCTGGCGGCCTGCGCGACCAGCGCGAGCGTCTTCCTGGAATTGGCCGCGGGCAGCGCCGTACACGCATGCTGGACAAGGCCGAGGGTGACTTTGGACATGGCGGTGAAATGACAGACCCGGAACGCCGGCCGCGAGCCGGCTCCACTCAATAGACGACTTTGTTCAGCGGGTATTCGACGATACCCTCGGCTCCAAGCGATTTGAGCTGGGGGATGATTTCGCGCACGACACTTTCATCGATGATGGTCTCCAGCGCAATCCAATCGGCGTGGCTGAGCTGGGAGATCGTGGGGTTGCGCAACGCGGGGAGCGCATTCACCACGGCGCCAAGTGCGGCCTTGGGCAGGTTCATCTTCAGGCCCACCTTGCTCTCCGCCTCCAGCGCGCCGCGCAGCAGCAGTGCGATGGTCTCGATTTTCTTGCGTTTGACCGGGTTGGCCCAGCTCGCCTTGTTGGCGATGAACTTGGTGTTGGTCTCCAGCAATGTGTCGATGATGCGCAGTTTGTTCGCGCGGATGGAATTTCCCGTCTCGGTGATGTCGACGATGGCATCAACCAGGTCGGGCACCTTCACCTCGGTCGCACCCCAGGAAAACTCCACCTCCACCGCGATGCCTTTCTTGGCAAAATAGCGCTTCACCGTGCCAACGAGCTCGGTTGCGACGCGCTTCCCGGCAAGCTGCTCAGGCTTGGTGATGCCCGAGCCCTCAGGCACGCACAGCACCCAGCGCGACTTCTGCACCGAGGCGCGGCTGTAGATCAGGTCGCAGACCTCGACGACGTCGGACTCGTTCTCCTGGATCCAGTCGAATCCGGTCAGGCCGCAGTCAAAAAAACCGTGCTCCACGTAGCGACTGACCTCCTGGGCCCGCACAAATCTGCCGTCAAGTTCGACGTCGTCGATTGCGGGTTTGTAGGAGCGCGAATTCGTGGTTATTTTCCAGCCTGCCTTGGCGAACAGGTTTATCGTGGATTCCTCGAGGCTGCCCTTGGGCAGTCCGAGCATCAATATGGGCTTGCAGTCGGACACGCGGCCAAGGGACACCCCGGCCATGCATCCTTCAAGTAAATTCTCGGTCGTGCATGGCCCGTGCCGGCACCAAAGTTGACTTTGATTATCTTGTAGTGGATTCTAGGCGTGATCTCCAGC
>CAJBES010000002.1 GCA_903952145.1 uncultured Opitutaceae bacterium
AATCATGTAGATGATCTGCTGGTCGAGCGTTGCGACGTCCATGACAACCCGGGCCACACCAAAGGCGTGGCGATCCATACTTGCACCAAAGCGATCGTGCGCGACTGCCGGGTCGTGAGGACGACCAGCACGGCTGTTATTTTCTACCTATCCACCGACTGCCAGGTCATCGGCAACACGGTGCTCGAAAACTATGGCATGCACGCCAATGGCCTGAGTTTCTACACCCAGTGCCGGAACATCCTGGTTGAGCGCAACCGCGTGGCCCACGGCAACATCGCCCTGACAATTCAGGACAGCAATGACCTCATCATCCGTAATAACCTGTTAGACGGCAGCGGCAAAGCCATGGTGGCCAGCATGTGGACCGGCCCGACGATCAAGAACGTGCAGTTCCTCAACAACACCATGGTCCGTTCGTACCGCGACCTTGGCTTTACCGTGGGCTTATTCACCAACTGCAAGGACGTCGAAGGCCTGGTGGTGCGCAACAACATCATCGACGGCGTCGGCGATGATCGCAAAGGCGTCTTCGCCAAAGGCGGCGTTTTCAGCAACAACCTCTACACCCGCGTCAACGACCAACTGCAGGATCCCAAGCTGGGCACGGATTGCCTCCAGGAACTGGACCTGAAGCGAATCTTCGTCGATCCCGAGCATGACGACTTCCGCCTGTGCGCCCGTAGCCCGGCCATCGGCGCTGGGATGGAGGTCGGCGTCGCCACCGATATCGAGGGCAAGATCCGCCCGACGACGCGTCGGCCCGATGTCGGCGCCTGGGCCTACCCGGAGGGCCAATGACCGCTGTGAATTCGCCTCCCGACTGGTGGAAAGTCGACCTCAAACAGGTGGATGCCTGCCTCGCTGGCGTACACCGCGGCAAGGTCGAGGAGCTGGCGCGCAGTCCCGGTGGCAGGCCGGTTTACGCTGTGGCCTATGGCCCGGTGAAGGCGGATGAGGCCACCACCAACCTCTCTGGAGCGATGGGTTGCGGCGACCCCAAGACATATCTCGACGAGAGCCAGCCGCAGTCGGTGATCATTGTCGGCGGCTGTCATGGGGCTGAGGCCGAGGGGGTCAATGGCGTGGTGAACCTGATTCAAGCGCTGGAAACCGGACGCGATTACGCGGGGATCGACCGCAGCAAGCTGGTGGAGCTCGCCAAGCACTACCGATTGGTGCTCATTCCCGTCCTGAACCCCGACGGTCGCGCCCGCTCCCCCGTCTCAATGCGCGGAATCGCACCGGAGCAGGCCCTCCACATCCATCAGGGGACGTGGAAGGACGGCAGCCCTGTCGGTTATCCAGCCTGTAAGCGCTACCAGCCCCTGGACCCGTCAAAGGTATCGTTCCTCGGCGGCTATCCCAACGACGCCGGTTACAACCTGATGCATGACGCGACGCCCGGCGACATCCGCTCCGCTGAGGTTGCCGCCCTGCTGAAGCTGATCGGGCGGGAGCGTGCCGACCTCGTCCTGCACCTGCATTCACATGGCACGCTTGGCGAGATCCTGCCGCCGAACCATGGCATGCTCGACCTGCAGCGGAAACGCATCCTGTCCTACCGCCGGAGGCTGGAGGCGTGCTTCGCCGCCCACGGGTTGCAGTCCACCCCCATCCCCGTCCGCGATCCTGCCGACACCTGGCTGTGCCCGCTCAACCTAGCCAGCATGACCAGCTTGGTCTCCGGAGCCCTTTCTCCGGTGTACGAGCAACCGGACGGGTCCAATCCCAAGCTGCCGCGTGACTACCCCACCATGCTTGAGGAATCGATGGTGGTCTTCGAGATGTTCCTGGAGTGGGGCGGTAAAGAGCGATTCAGCCCGCGCATGGAAATGTTCAATACGATGCTCGACTCCGCGGCCGTGCCCGCAACCTATTTTCCCGAGAAATGGAACTCGAAACCTCAAGCAAATACCCTTGGAGGATAATATACAAGCAGACGATTGTTTTCGGCACCCTGACTCCGGCGCTGGCCGGCGGCGATCCGCTTTTTCGTGGCGGACGAGGGGCAGGCGCAGAATCATTTTCTTCTCGATCGCACCCAGTTGGTCTGGTTGCGCGGAAGTCCTTGAGCAGGTTCAATCATGATGTTTTACAGGAGTCTAAAATGAAGCAACCAATGCACCTGATGCACAAGCTCGTCCCCGGCGTAGTCACCACGCTCTGCTTCCTGAGCGGTCTTGGCCTCGCGGCCGAGAAGGCCTCGCCGAAATCGGTCGTTACCAATGTTCCGGCGCAGGCAGTCATGCTTCCAGTCGTAACGACCAATCAGGACGGCTGCACGGTGGTGAAGTTCACGGTAGCGTCCGCGTGCATGAAACGCGAGATTCAGGCAGCGGTGATGCTCCCGCCGGAGTACCAGAAAAATCCCGGGAAACGTTTTCCGGTCATTTACGCCTTGCACGGCATGAACGCACCCTGGGAGAGTTGGCAAGCTATGCCGAAGCTGAGCCAGGAACTGGTGAAGTATCCCATGATCGTCGTCAGTTTTAACGGCGACGAGGCCTCCTGGTATCTGGATGCTCCGCAAAAGTCCGGTTCGCAGTTCACCATGTTCTTCTTCAAGGAGCTGATCTCCTATGTGGATAGCCATTACCGCACTATTGCTGACGGTAAAGGCCGGGCGATCACCGGCTTCTCCATGGGCGGCTTCGGCGCGTTTCACTACCTGTTGGAACAGCCCGGCGCCTTTGCCTCCATCAGCAGCCTTAGTGGCGCGTTCCATCCTTCGGCCGAATGGAAGCTGACCCCGCTCTTAGGGATGCAGGCGGAATATCCTGAAGCCTACCGAGTGGTTGACCTGCGCGCCCGCATCAACGCAGCCCAGGAGAAGGGCGCCATCCTGCCGCCTTTCTATCTCCATTGCGGCACAGGCGATGACGGTTTGGCTGAAAATCGCGACCTGCGCGACTTCCTGAAAAGCAAAAACCTCTCGTGCGAATATGTGGAAAGCGACGGAGGGCACAACTGGGCTTTCTGGAAGGAGGCCTGCGTAGGCGTCCTTGATTTTCACTGGAAGTATTTCAAAACCGAGGCCGGCGAAGAATCATTTTCATCCCGACTGCGTCCAGATGGTCTGGATGCGCGAAGAAGTCCTTAAGATTTTTTCAGATAATCCATGAGTTAGACAAGAGGAGTAAGCATGACATTTATTAGCAGATCTCAAGACAGTACATACCCCGGAGACCGGGAGATTTTACAGCGGCTAGGGGAGGAGACCGCCCGGATCGGCAATCTGCCGGTGCA
>CAJBES010000003.1 GCA_903952145.1 uncultured Opitutaceae bacterium
CCCCGCCGGCGCGCAACGGATGAACAGCGCCGCGAGCACATTCAATACGCCTGGTCTCACGCGGAAACCCAGCCCCGGCTCACCCTGAAACAACGCGGTCGCACCGGCACCCTGCGCCTCGCGGTCAAACTCACCCTCACCTCGTCACCTCCCATCACCGGCAACATCCCTGCCACGACGTAAACACACCGCATCTTCTCCACGCATCCTTACGTCGCCAATGCAGCGTGCTGATCTTGCCCGCCCAATTCGGTCTCTTTACCTTAAGGTAGCCCCAAGCAGACTCATGAACAAATTCATCACCCTCACGGTTCTGCTGCTGGCTCTTTTGCGTGCGCTTCCGGCGGCCGACGCACCGCCTCCAGGATCGATCGCCTCATCGGAGTTTCCCTCCTTGAAGGTGGGCCCTGTCACGCTGCAACAGGTCGCGTTCCACGATGCTCTGACCGGAAAAAACGACCACTTCGGCTGCCTGCTGGTGGATATTGAGGGGCGCGTGGTCACTCACGCGCAATCCAAAGTGTGGCTCTTCACCGGGTCACAGCCACCGGGCAGCCGCGGCAATGAAGGCTGGATCAGTCACGCCCGCGAGCTGGACTTGGCGACACTCCGCGCGGAACCGCGGCGCCAGATTCTCTCCGTCCAGCCGAACGATCGCTGGGCCACGGTGCATCTGGCGGTGCGCGTAGATGAGCAGACCTGCCTGCTGTTCTTTTCCACCGGCAAGCTGATCCGCGCGGCCGTGGGACCCTCGCCGTCGGGGCCGTTCAAGGTTGACCCGGAGTTTCAGATCGCGGCCAGTCAGCCGTGGGAAGGCGACGGTCCGCTTGAATCGGACCCCGGTCTGGTGCCCATTCGTAATGATGATCAGGAGTTTCGCTTCTGGAAACTATACGACATGCTCGGCACCACCGAGGGCAACGGTTGGGCCGAGGTGGCCTTCGACAAACCGACGCGCCGCGTGCATCTCGTCCGCAAGCATCCGGCCAATCCGGTGCCCCTCAGGCTTCCGGGCCGTTTGACCGCCCGTACCGGCGGCACGGTGGACCGGTCCTTCCTCGTGGATGGCAGGTATCTCATGCTCTATCTTTCCAAACCCGACATCAAAACCTACCTCATGTCCGCCGCGCTGAGCCGCGACCCGCTGTTTCAGGTGATCGATGAAAATGTCGAACTCGATGGTCCGCGCGGCGGAGAACTCGTGATCGAGAAATTCCAGTGGGTGGTCTGGGAGGGCGAACTCTACGTCTTCTACGATACTGGCAGCAAGGAAGGCGACTGGCGCACGGGGCTCCGGCGTTATCGCGTGACGCGGTGAACCTGATGTCGTGAGGCCGCGCCCGGTCGAGGCGAGTTGCACGATGAACGGACCCTGGGTTGCGGTCGAATGGCTCCGACCAATCCGGAACCATTCCACGCCTCTGCCGCTTTTTCCGCATAATCCGAGAGTCTGACCGGGGAGATGCCATCGGTCCTGCGAAGCCCGTTTGCGCAATGCGGGCGATAACGGAGTTATCTCCCGCAGAAAAGGATCGGGCAAAAACTACATGTAGTAAATACTGCCCCTGCTGCTGAATTGCATGCCGGCGGGCAATCGCTTCGCCTGATGACGACCCATGCACCTCACCGCCATCAACAGCGCCGAAGCGATCTTTGAGCCCTTTTTCGATCCACAACTCAGCGAATTCGCCAGCTGGATCATCGACGCCCCCGGCGCCACCGGCATCAGCCAGGCCCGCGGTTGGGCCTTCCACACTTTCCAGTGGGAGATGCCGGCGCCCGACGGCCTTGTCCTGCGCCTGCACCGCAGCTACGCAGACCTCGACTGCGCGGACTACGAGCGGCTGGTCGTCTGCATCAACCTGCCCGAGGACAGCGTCATCTCCATCGCCGCCGAGACCGACGCCGGTCCGCGCCGCCGCACCGGCGAACCCTTCGGTGCTCTCCGTCGCGAGGAATGGCTCCCACTCGATGGCGCGAAGCGCATTCTCTCCCTCACCATCGAGGTGCACAACCCCCGTCCGGTCGCCGGCTCCGGCTGGCTGCTATGGTTCGGCCTGCTGCACCCCGGCCGTCTCAAGTCCCACCTCGACCAGTGGACCGGTTACGACGAACAGTGGGACAAATATCTCCAGCCACCCGAGTTCGAACCTGCTTTCCAGCCCACCTACGGGTTGCTGATCAATGCCGAAGAACTCGCGGCCGTGCGCCGCGAGTTCGCGTATTCCCCCATGACCGCGGAACTGCGCGCCGGCGCGGAATTCGCCCGGCCGGTGCGGCCCGAGAACCTCATCGGCGAGCACATGAATGCCTGGAGCGCGAACACCTTGCGGCGCGAACGCGACTTCAACAAGATGCTTTCCCTCCACGGCCCGCTCGCGGCGCAGGCCGGCGTGCTCTGGCAGGACAAGACCCTCTGCCGCCTCGCGGCGCGCTTCGCCCTCAGCATGGTGCTCTGCGACTACTGGGAGGACAGCTTCTGGGCCCACATGCGCGGCTGCACCTCTGAGCAGCGCGGGTTCGTTCAGGCCATCGCCACCTGGGACTGCGCCCTGATTCTCGACCTGTGCGGCGAGTGGTTCACCCCGCTCGGCCGTGAGTTGATCCTGAAGCGGATCGCCACCGAGGGCCACGGCGCCATGTGCCAGGCCTCCTGGTGGTGGGAATACATGTATTACGGCAACCAGCTCGCGTGGATCTCGCCCGCCCGCATCTATGGCCTGCTTCTTCTCGAGCGCACGATGCCGGCACGGTGCGACCATTATCCCAAACCTGAAGCCTCCCGGGTCGCGCCGCACACCGACCAGGCCTGGGCCAACCTGCAGGACAACCTCGCCAAGGCCCTGCTCCCCGACGGCGGTTATCTGGAGGGCGTCTCCTATTTCACCTACACCGCGCGCCAGGCGTTTCTCGGCGCCACGCTCTACGCCCGCGGTCGCGGTCTCGACCCGCGCTCACTCATCTCCCCCGCCCTGCTCCGCACCGACCGGCTGGCCGAGATGCTCTATTCCACCGACGACCATCAGGACATGATTCTGATCGCCGACGCGATGTTCCCCGTGAGCGAAGGCATCGCCTTCCTTGCGTGGCTCATGCCCCAGTCGCACTGGGTGACGGTCTACCGCAAATCCCTGCAGCGGGCCGGCGCGGCGCCCCTGCTCCTGCCCCTGCGGCTGGACCGTGACATCCCGGCCGAAGGTCCGCCGCTGGCGCCTTTCTGCGCGATGCCCGACACCGGCATGATGTGCTCCGTGCGCCGCCACCAAGGCGAGCTCGTGAAGCTTTTCATCATGGGCAACCGATCCGGCGGTGACCACCAGCACGAGGACAAGGGCAGCTTCGTCCTCGAGTTCGCCGGTGACAGTTTCGCCCTGGATTTCGGCGTGCTCGACTACGCCAATCCCGTCACCGACATGCTCAAGCAGGCGCAACGGCACACGATGCTGACGCCGTGGAGCGACACCGAGCGACCCCATCCCACCAACCCGATCTTCGCCGACATCAAGCCGCGGGGCGCAGGTGATGCCACGCGGTTTCACGCCACGGTGGACGGCGCGCCCGGCTGGGAGGGCTGGTTCACGAAATGGCAGCGCACGTGGGATTCACCCACGCCCGACTTGTTCGTCATCACCGACGAATGGGCCGTGGAGAAGGGCCGCGGCGCAGTCTTCCACTGGACCACGCGCCTGCCGATGCGGCGCGAAGGCGACCGCATCCTCATCGAGGGCCGGCGTGCCCGGGCCGAGCTGTGCATCCCCGCCGGCGTTGAGGTCGCGCTGGAGGAACTGGCACTGCAGGACCCGCGCCGAACACGCGTGGACTCCGTCTACCACGGGGCCAGCAACCGCCGGCTCGATTCCGTCGCCGTGCAAAAACACGGCAGCCTCTTCGGCTGGAGTCACGCCGCAACGCAGCCGCGCCTCACACTGAAGCAGGCCGGAAAATCCGGCCTGCTTCGCCTCGAGGTGCGTTTCACGCTCAAATCCGCGGTTTGATACACCGCCCGCTTTCCCATGCGCCTCACCCCGATCAACAGCGCCGAAGCCGTCTTCGCGCCCTTCTTTGACGAACGCCTCGGCGAACTCGCCACCTGGACTGCCGATGCCCCGGGTGCCCTCGGCCACAAGCTCACCCAGAGTTGGGCCATGGTCATCATCAACTGGGAGCAACCCGCGCCCGACGGCCTCGTGTTGCGGCTCCACAAAACCTTCCCCGCGCTCGACTGTGCCCCCTATGACCGGCTGATCATCTGCATCAACCTGCCCGAGGACAGCGTCATCTCCATCGCCGCCGAGACCGACGCCGGTCCGCGCTCGCGCACGGGTACGCCCTGCGGTGCGACCCGTCACGAGGAGTGGCTGCCGCTCGACGGCGCGAAACTCATCCACTCCCTCACGGTCGAGGTCCGCAATCCGC
>CAJBES010000004.1 GCA_903952145.1 uncultured Opitutaceae bacterium
AAAAACACGCGATGCCCTCAAGCCGGCGGCGGTAGCGCGCCCCGATGACCTCGGGCGAGAAACGGGCGATGATGGTGGCGTGGGCCGACGCTCCGAGCTGCGCACAAAGTCCGGCGTCGGCGACAAGACGGCGCATCCAATCGGCGGCATGATCGTAATCGGCCTCGGCCCAGATCTGGCCCTTGCCGTAAGGTCCATGGTTTTCTGTCAGCGGCACGAGGCGGTAGCGCACCGGGCAGCCGTTGGTGGCATTGACAAACTCGGCCGTGGCCGACCAGTCCGTGGTGATGACGGGTTTGCCGAGCAGCATGCACTCGGCGACGGCCAAGCCGAAGCCTTCGGCACGATGCAGCGAGACGTAGCAGTCACAGGCGGACTCGAGCTGGTAAACGGCCTCGCGGCTGAGGGTCTCGGTGATGAGCACGGTGCCGGGCAGGTCGGCGACCGCGGCCTGAAGCTGGGCGAGGTCGGCCTCGTTGCCGCGCACATTGTGCACCTTGATGACCACGACGGCCCCGCGCCCGGCGAGACCCGACCGGCGGAAGGCCTCGAGCGCGGCACGGGGGTTCTTGCGCGCGGTGTAAGAGTTGAGGTCGTAGAGGACGAGGAAAAGAAACTTGTCCGCGGGCAGGCCGAAGCGCGGGCGGGCGTCGCCGAGCGGCGGCGTCAGGCTGATGGCGTGCGGCATGGTGATGACCGGCAGCGGCGCCTTCATGGAGATGGCTTCCCGCGCGAAGTCGCTCGGGCACCAGATCTCGTCGAAGTAGGCGCAGGCCGGCACCCAGGCGTCGGGGAACTCCGGGAGTTCCCACGCCCAGTAAGCGATGTTGTATTTGCCGGCGCGAAACCCCGGGCCGTGGAGGTGGTCGAGGTCGCGGGAGGCGGGCGGGTCGAGATGGACGATGTTGACCGCGTGGGGATTGGTGTCCTGCAGGCGGGCGGCGAAAGTCTGGTCGCCGGTGGGGTTTTTGCAGTGGAGCCTGAGCGGGACGAGTGCGGCGGGGAGGCGGGTGGCATCGGCGGCCCGCACCATGCACCGGGCAGATTCACCGACACCGAGTTCGGCGGTCAGGAAGCCCGTGATGTTGAGGCCGAGGTGCGTGTGGCGGCGGGCGAAGTCGGCGGAATAGGGCGCCTGGCGGTTGGAAAAATCGAACAGCACTTCGCCTTCGACCGTGACGATGGAATTGACGCGGAGCTGGCGGTTGCGATTTTGCGCCCGGAAACGCTGCCAGGCGGGAAGGCCGGTGAGACGGCCGCACCATGCGAGCAGGTTGGTGAAGCCGACGCCTTCGAGCTGCAGGCTCAGACCGGCGCCCCTTGTGCCGGACTCGGAGGGCAGGGTGAAATTCAACGCGAAGGCACCCGGGGTGGGGTGGCGCAGGCGGCCGACGATGCGGCCGTCCAGCCGGCACGTCAGGCCGGGCGAGCCCACTTCGACCCCATGAACGCCGGGGTGCGGACGATATTCGCCGCGGAGGACGAGGGCAAGGGAGGCGCCGAGCGGGGGCAGGCGGATGGTGGCGGTCTCACGGAGCCACACCGAATCGGGCGCAAACTCATCGAAGAACAGGCCCTCATAGTGCGTGAAGCGCCGCCGGAGGGCGCCGCCTTGGGAAAACTGGTCAACGGAGGGCATGCGAGTGGGAGCGGCAAGCGTTAGTCGCCGGGATAGTCTTGGCAAAGCATTATCCGGCGGCTTCGCTGAGCCCGTTCCATGGAGTCTGTCGAATACCACAAGATGGCCGCGGTTGAGGATGACATGTGGTATTACCGCGCCTTGCACGGCCACATCGGGCGCGAGCTGGCGGCACGCCTCGGGCCGGGACCGGCGCGGCTGCTTGACGCCGGTTGCGGCACCGGCGGACTCATCCGGCGGCTGGGTCCGCGCCAGCCTGCCTGGAAATGGACCGGCGTGGATGTCTCATCTCTGGCGTGCGCCCTGGCCGGGGACCGCGGGGTGGCGGACGTGCGGGAGGCTTCGGTCACGGCGCTGCCGTTCGGGGACGGGGAATTTGCCGCGGTGGTGTCCGCGGATGTGCTGTATCATCTGGATGACGATGAGGCGGCGCTGTGGGAGATGACGCGCGTGCTGCAACCCGGCGGCCTCATGGTCGTCAACGTGCCGGCGCACCGCTGGCTGTGGTCCTATCATGATGAGGCGGTGCATGGCCGCCGCCGCTACGGGCGGAGCGAACTCGCGGTGAAGTTGGCGCGGGCGGGGTTGACGACGCTCCGGCTCACGCACTGGAACACGCTGTTGCTCCCGCTCATCGCGGCCCGCCGGAAGCTGCTGCCGGCACCCGCGGGCGGCAGCGACGTGCAGCGAATGCCGCGGGTGGCGGAGGCGGCGCTCTCAGGCGTGATGGCGGTCGAGCGCGCATGGTTGCGCGGCGTCGGCAACCTGCCGGCCGGCAGCTCAATCCTGGCGGTTGCGCGCAAATGAGTCCGGCCACTTACGGCTTGCCGGCAGGCGCGACCGGCTGGTGGAGTGCTCTGCCCCGTCCATGAATTACCTCCTGGTCTCGTCCGGCCTGCTGCTGCACATCCTCCTGTGGGGTGCGGGGCTCGCACTGCTCGTGACCCCGCGGCGCTGGCGGCGGCTCTGGCCGCTGTGGATCGCACCCTGCGGAGTGGCGTTGCAATCCGCGGTGGTTTGGCTGGGCGCGCACACGACGCTGCCGGGGACCGATGCGTATGCACGCTGGACGCTGTGGCTGCCGCTGCTTCTGCTGGCCCTGGGCCTGCGCCGCCACGGCGTGCGGACCGCGGGACGTGACGGTGCGCGGTTCACGGGGCTGGCCGTGATCATGGCGGGATGCCTTGTGCTGCTGACGCTCCCACTGGCGCGCACCTCGAAGATGCTGACCACACTTTCTCTCGGCAGTTGCGACGCGGCGGATTATGCGGCGGGTGCGCGCGTGCTACAGGAATTTGCCAGCGACGATCGCAGCGGTTTCATCGGCCTGACCGAGGTGGTGCGCGTGGCGTCGGCCGACAATTTTTTCGATTTCTGGCTGCGGCTGAACCATTTCACACCGTCGGCGCTGATGGCCTTCAACGGCTCGGTTTTTGGTCTGGTGCCGCACCAGGTCACCGGACTGCTGACCGCGGTGTTCCTGGTGCTGACGCTGCCCCTGGTCTGGTTGCTGGCGCGGTCCACGGCGGGCTTCAGTCCGGTCGCCAGCGGCTGGCTCACGCTGCTCTACGGCATCAGCCCCATCAGCTGGTATGCGGTGTATCAGGTGGCGCCGGGGCAGATCCTCGCGGCGCAGGCGATCGCGCTGGTGACGTGGGCCGCAATCACCTGCTGGCGGGAGCCCGCCACCTGGCGGCGCGGGCTGGCGTATGCCGGTCTGCTGACGGTGGGCTTCGGCATCATCTGGGGGGCGTATAACTTCATCGTGATCGGGTGCCTGGTGCCGGCCGCAACCTGCGTCGGGGGCTGGGCGTTGCACGCAGGAAAGTTCGCCAGGCTGGTGCGCTGGATGCTCTGGCTGCTGGGGCCGCTGCTGGCCAGCGGGCTGTTCTTTGCCGGGCGCGTGGCGGGGCTCGTGGAGCGCTTCATGCTTTTCCAGCAGTATGATTTCGGCTGGAAGATTCCGCCGCTCATGCCCGAGGGATGGCTTGGCATCGTCAACGGCGCCGACCTGCGCGCACTGGCGGGACCCGGGGCGTGGGCGCTGTCGGCCCTCGTGCTGCTGCTGCTGGCCGGGGCCTGGTTTCTGTCCATGCGGCACCGCGGTCGGTCAGCATGGCAGGTGATCGCGCTGCTCCTGCCCGTGATGGCAGGCTACGCCTACCTGCAGTGGCGCGGGCTGCGGTATGGCAGCAACGCGAGCTACGATGCCTACAAGCTCTTCTCGGTGTTTCATCCTGTGCTGCTGGTGGCGCTTTGCCACTGGCTGGGCTGGTTGCGGAAGCGCAGCCTGCTGCTGCGCGGGCTGGCGGTGGCGATGATGGTAATTGTAACGGGACTGAACCTGCGCGGGGCTTACCGGATTGCGCAAAAAGTGGAGGCGGCCGAACTCATCGTGGACCGGCAGCTGCTGGCGGTACAGGCGGTCGAAACCCGCGATGAGGTTCATGCGGTGAACATCCACGTGGACGAATTCTGGGCGCGGCTCTGGGCCAATGCCCTGATGCTGCGCAAGCCCCAGTATTTTCCCACGCACAGCTACGAGGGCCGGCTGAACACACCGTTGCGCGGCGAGTGGGATCTCAACGGTGACCTGCTGCAGGTGAAACTGCCGGGCACCGACACCCTGGCACTCAACCCGCGCTTCTGGCTGGTGCGGCTGGGCAGCCCGTATTTTCTGCGCGCGCGGCTGGGCGAAGGCTGGTATGCACGCGAACGCCTGCGCGGTCCGAACCCACGGCAGTGGAACTGGAGCCGGGGTGAGGCGACGATCGAACTGGAGAACCCGCACGCCCGGCCGCTGCGGGCCAAACTGCATTTCACCGCCCGCAGCCTGACCAGGCAAGAGGTGCAGATCTGGGTCGGCGACCGCCAGCAGGGTTCCATCCGCGTGGGCCCCGATTTGCGGACGGTCGCTTCGCGGGGTTTCATGGTTCCGCCGGGCCGGACCGTGGTGCGGTTGCGCCCGAGTCTGCCGCCAATGCGCGCGAGCGCCCGTGACCCGCGCTTGCTAGGCTTCGCCGCCTACGCCATCGTGGTGAACGTGCAGCCCGACGCCGGGTTGCCGGAATCCGCCCGCTGAAGCCACCCATGCCGAAACCCGCCTCCCTCCGCCCCGCCTACGCCGGCAAGCGCGTGCTCATCACCGGCGGCCTGGGCTTTATCGGATCGAACCTCGCCCGTGCGCTGGTGAAGCTTGGCGCGCAGGTGACGGTGGTGGACTGCCTCATCCCCGAATATGGCGGCAATCCGCGCAATCTCGCCGGGGTCAGCCGCCGGCTCCACGTCAACATTTCCGACGTGCGCGACCGGCACAGCCTGCCCCAATACGTGCGCGGCCAGCACTACCTCTTCAACCTCGCCGGGCAGACGAGCCACATGGACTCGATGACCGACCCGGAGACCGACCTCGAGATCAACGGCCGGGCGCAGCTCTCCATCCTCGAGGCCTGCCGCCTGCACAATCCCGGCATCCGCATCGTCTTCGCCAGCACGCGGCAGATCTATGGCAAACCGGACGCGCTGCCGGTAAATGAGCAGCATCCGTTGCGCCCGGTGGATGTGAACGGCATCAACAAGATCGCCGGCGAATCCTTTCATCTGCTCTACAACCGCGTGCATGGCATCCGCAGCACCGCCCTGCGGCTGACGAACACCATCGGGCCGCGCATGCGCATCAGGGACGCACGGCAGACCTTTGTCGGCGTGTGGGTCCGCCGCCTGCTGGAGGGCAGGCCGTTCGAGGTGTGGGGCGGGGAACAGTTGCGTGATTTCACCTACGTGGACGACGCGGTGGAGGCGTTCCTCCTCGCGGCGGCGCGGTCGGAGGCGGAGGGCGAGGCGTTCAACCTCGGCGGGCCGCCGCCGGTGACCCTGCACGCCCTGGCCGAACTGCTCGTGCGCGTGAACGGCGGGGGGAGATTCACCGTCAAAATTTTTCCCG
This sequence comes from uncultured Opitutaceae bacterium, assembly GCA_903952145.1. Taxonomy (GTDB): domain Bacteria; phylum Verrucomicrobiota; class Verrucomicrobiia; order Opitutales; family Opitutaceae; genus UBA2377. The sequence continues at coordinate 5,583 of CAJBES010000004.1, forward strand.
GCGACCGGAAGAAAATCGACATCGGTGACTACTACGCCGACTACGGGCTCATCACCCAAAAGTTGGGCTGGCGGCCGAAGGTGGACTTGCGCACCGCGCTGGCGCGCACGCTGGCGTTTTTTCGGAAGGAACTGGCCCATTATGTCTGAAAAAATCCTGCTCACCGCGGATCCAAAGGCCGGCTACGAGGCCCACGCCGCGGAGATCAAGGCGGCCATCGACCGGGTGCTGGCCGGCGGCCACTACATCCTCGGCCCGGAGGTCGAGGGGTTCGAGCGGGAGTTTGCGCAGTATCACGGCACGGGTGCCGTCGTGACCGTGGCCAATGGCACCGATGCCATCGAGCTAGGGCTCGGCGCCCTCGGGGTGCGGCCGGGTGATCTGGTCGCGACGGTGGCCAATACCGTATCGGCGACCCTGGCGGGGATCCAGCAACTGGGCGCGAAGCCGGTCTTCGTGGAGATTGACGCGGCGACAATGGTGATGTCGGCCGTGGCGCTCGAGGAAACCCTGGCACGCCACCGCGGCGTGGTGAAGGCGGTGGTGCCCGTGCACCTCTACGGGCACCCGGCGGACATGCCGGCCATGGTTGCATCTGCCCGGCGGCACGGCGCGAAAGTGCTGGAGGATTGTGCGCAATCGCACGGTGCGGTGGTGGCCGGCCGGAAGGCGGGCACGTGGGGCGACGCGGCGGCCTACAGTTTTTACCCGACGAAAAACCTCGGCGCGCTCGGCGACGGCGGGGCGGTCTATACGGGTGATGCAGCCGTGGCGGACCGCGTGCGCCTCCTGCGACAATACGGCTGGCGGACCCGCTACGTGAGCGAGATCCCCGGGCGCAACAGCCGGCTCGACGAACTGCAGGCGGCGGTGCTGCGCGTGAACCTGCGGCACCTTGAGGCCGGCAACGCCAAGCGCCGGGCGCTCGCCGCCCGTTATCTGGCACAACTAGCCACCAGCGGACTCGTGCTGCCCACCGTGGCCGCGGGGGTGACGCCGGTGTGGCACCAATTCACGGTGCGGACCCCGCGGCGCGACGGGCTGCAGTCCCAGCTCGCGGCGCGTGGCATCCGTTGCGGAGTGCTTTACCCGGTGCCATTGCACCGGCAACCGGCCTATGCGGACGCGGCGACGAATCTGCCGCTGACGGAACGGGCCTGCGCGGAGGTGCTTTGCCTGCCGGTGCACCCGGGACTGGAACTCGCCGACGTTGACAGGGTGGCCGGGGAAATCATTCGCTGGGCCTCTGCATGACCCCCGCCGGCCCCGCGCTCAGCTTCGTGATCCCGCTCTACAACAGCGCGGCGACCATCGGTCCGCTGGTGAAGGAAATCGAGACGCTCGCCATCGAGGGCGGGCACGAGATCATCCTGGTGAATGACGGCAGCCGCGACGCGACGGCGGACGTCTGCCGCGAATTGCTGCGCACCGCCCGCATCCCGATCACCTTCGTCAACCACGCGCGCAATTTCGGCGAGCACAACGCCGTGCTCACCGGCTACCGGCACGCGCGGGGCGCCCACGTAGTGAACCTCGATGACGACGGCCAGAATCCGCCCGCAGAGGCCGGACGGCTCTGGCAGCACGCCAAAGGCGGTGGGCTCGATGCGGTTTACGGCCACTATTCCCGGAAGGAGCACGCCGCGTGGCGCAACCTGGGCAGCTGGCTCACCAACCGGATGACCGACTGGGTGCTGGACAAGCCGAAGGGTTTTTACCTGTCGAGTTTCCGCTGCGTGAGCGCGTTCGTGGCCGGGGAGGTCGCGCGGCACGAGGGGCCGTATCCGTATATCGACGGGCTCATCCTGCAGGTGACGCAGAACATCGGCGCGCTGGAAGTGCAGCATGCCGGGCGCACGGCGGGGGAGAGCGGCTATACCCTGCGCCGCTTGCTACGGCTCTGGGCCAGCACGTTCGTGAATTTCTCCGTGATGCCGCTCCGGCTGGCGACCCTGCTCGGGCTGCTGATGGCGGCGGGCGGGCTGGTGGGGCTGGCCCTGGTGTTCTACTGGTGGCGGACCGGACAGGGCCCGGATTACGGCTGGGGCTCGCTGATGGGGGCCCTGCTGGTTTTCTCCGGCACCCAGCTCGTCATGCTCGGACTGATCGGCGAATACTTGGGGCGGATGTTCCTCACCGTGAACCGCCGGCCGCAATCGGTGGTGCGTTCCGTCGAGCGTGTGGGGTGAAATTCAGATCGGCCCGGCTGGGAATTGCGGACGGTGGGGCGGTGCGCCCTCGAGCAATTCATGCCAACGGCGGCGCTCCAGCTGCATGGCCGCGGCGACGCCCTCTCGCACCCGGCGCGGCGGGCTCTGTCGCAGGAGGAGGTGGGCAAGCGCCGCCCATATCCTGGGATAATCGAAGTCCTCGGACGGTTGTGAAAGTGTGCTGATCTGCTCCCGGCTCCAAGCGGGGGCGGCCAGCAGAACGATCTCGCCCGACCAGCGTTCGACCAGGCGGAAGGTGTTCTGTTCGTCGTGCAGCTTGCGGCCGGCCGACTGGCTGATGTGGTGCCGCACCACGCTCTGCAGTGCGATGCATTGGTGCAGACCGGCCGCGCGGGCCCGCAGGCAGAGGTCGATGTCCTCGCCGCCGTTGACAAAGCCCTCGTCGAAGCCGCCGAGTTTTTCCCAGGTGGCGCGGCGGAGGGCGAAGCAGGCCCCCGTCAGCGCGTCGACCGTGCGATAGGCGGGGAAGCCCAGCAGGGCGGTGGTCGGGGGCAGCTCGGTGGCATGCTCCGGCTTGCACTTGTGGTTGAAGAAAATGCCTGCGTGGTCCACTGCGCCGGTCGCGGCATTGAGCTGCACATTGCCCACCAGCCCGGTGGCCGGGAAATGGGCAAAGGCTTCAAGCATCGGCTCGAGCCAGTGCGGCAGAAGCACGAGGTCGTTGTTGAGAAAAAACAGAAAGTCTCCGGTCGCGGCCGCCGCGCCGCGATTGCAGGCCCGGGCGAAACCGAGGTTGGCCTCGTTCAGGATCGTGCGGCAGGGCGAAGGCAGGTTTTGCAGCCAGGCCCGGGTGCCGTCGGTGCTGCCGTCGTCCACGAGGATGATCTCACCGGCGAGGTCCGGCGGCAGTGTCTGCCGCAGGCTGGCCAGCATGGCCTGCGTGAACGGCAGGCAGTTGTAGAGCGGGATGATGAACGAGACCTGCATCGAGGTCGCAGTGCGCAGCGGCCGTTACAGGAGCCGGCGCAGATATGCGCCGTAGGAGGACTTGCCGAGTTTCCTGATATTGGCCTCAAGGCCGGTGCGGTCGATCCAGCCCTGCTTGAAGGCGATTTCCTCGAGGCAGGCGATCTTGAGGCCGGTGCGTTTTTCAAGCACGTGCACAAACTGGGCGGCCTCGATGAGGGAGTCGTGGGTGCCGGTGTCGAGCCAGGCGGTGCCGCGGCCGAACACCTCGACGTGGAGCCTGCCGGCGTCGAGGTAGAGCCGGTTGAGGTCGGTGATTTCCAGTTCGCCGCGGGCGGAGGGCCGGAGGCGGCGGGCCAGGGCGACGACGTCCTGATCGTAGAAATAGAGGCCGGGAACGGCGTAGTTGGACTTGGGCTGTCTGGGCTTCTCCTCGAGGGAAAGCACGCGGCCGTCGGGCGCAAACTCGACCACGCCATAGGCGGCGGGGTTGGCCACGTGGTAACCGAAGATGGTGGCGCCGGTGCTGCGGGCGCCGGCCTCGGCGAGGGAATGCACAAATTCGGCGCCATAGAAAAGATTGTCACCGAGCACGAGGGCGGAGGGTTCCTGCCCGGTCAGGAAACCGGTGTCCCCGGCGATGTGAAAGGCCTGCGCGAGGCCGTCGGGGCTGGGCTGAGCCGCGTAGCGGAGGGCAAGGCCGAGGTTGGCGCCGTCGCCGAGCAGCTTTTGGAACAGCGGCAGGTCGGTGGGCGTGGAGATGACGAGGATCTCGCGGATGCCGGCGAGCATGAGCACCGACAGCGGGTAATAGATCATCGGCTTGTCATAGACCGGCATGAGCTGCTTCGAGACCGCGATGGTGAGCGGGTAGAGCCGCGTTCCCGAGCCACCGGCGAGAATGATGCCCCGCCGCGAAACGGCGGGTGAGGCTGTAGGCTTGGGGCGAGAGGCTAGAGGATCAGGCATGGGGAGAGCGGGCTTTGATCAGCCCGCGCAACATCCGGGCAATTTCTTCGGCTTGCTGGTCAAAAGTGGTGAAGCTGGCATCGGAGAGAAGGCCCACCTTATTGGCAAGGTCTAGCTGGGTGCGTAATTCTGCAACGGAACCCTTGGCGATATACAGGAAGCGCACGGCGTCCTTGTCTGTATCCCGTTCGTCTCCCTCTGCGATATTGCTGGGGATGCTGACGGCAGCCCGGCGCATCTGATCGGCCAGGGCAAATTCGCGGGCAAAATTTGCGCTCTTTGACAGCTGGTAAATGTCAACAGCCAAGGTCTGGCCTTTTTGCCAAACCAACAAGCTCTTGAAGCCACCACTGCTCATGGGCTCTTCCTCTAGCCTTTGGCCCCGAGCCTCTCCCGCGCATAGCGCGTGGCCGTGATATCCGCCGCCCACGCACGGTTCCGCAGATACCAATCCACGGTCTTGGCGATGCCAGTGTCGAAGTTCTCCCTGGGCTGCCAGCCGAGCTCGCGGCGAATCTTCGCACTGTCGATGGCGTAGCGGCGGTCATGGCCGGGGCGGTCGGCGACGAAGGCGATCTGCCCGGCGTAACTCCTGCCATCGGCGCGTGGGGATTGGCGGTCGAGCAGTGCACAAATGATGTTCACCAGATCGAGGTTCCGGCGCTCGTTGAGCCCGCCGATGTTGTAGGTCTCGCCGATGCGGCCCTGGGTGAGAACCAGCCAGATGGCGGCGGTGTGGTCCTCGACGTAGAGCCAGTCGCGGATCTGCTGGCCGTCGCCATAGACGGGCAGCGGTTTGCCCTCCAGGGCGTTGAGGATCATCAACGGGATGACTTTTTCTGGGAAAAGGTAGGGGCCGTAGTTGTTCGAGCAGTTGGTGGTGAGCGTCGGTAGATGATAGGTGTGCTGGAAGGAACGGACGAGGTGGTCGCTGGCGGCCTTGGAGGCGGCATAGGGCGAGTTGGGCGCGTAGGGGCAATCCTCGTTCCAGGGTGCGTCGCCGGGCTGGAGCGTGCCGTAGACCTCGTCGGTGGAGACGTGGAGAAAGCGAAAGGCGCTTTGCTTCGCTGCGGGCAGCCCGGCCCAGTAAAGCCGGGCGGCATTGAGCAACCGGAGCGTGCCGACCACGTTGGTCTGGATGAACGGCTCGGGCGAATCGATCGAACGATCCACATGCGTCTCGGCGGCGAAATTGACGATGGCGTCGATGGCATGGGCGGCCAGCAGCCGGGAAACGAGGGCGGTGTCGCCAATGTCACCCCGGGCGAAGACATAGCGCGGGTCGCCGGCAAGATCGGCGAGATTGGCCGGATTGCCGGCATAGGTCAGCGCATCGAGGTTGACGAGTTGGCCGATGGGGGAACCGGCCTCGGTGAGGCGTTGGCGGATGAAATTGCTGCCGATGAAGCCGCAGCCGCCGGTGACCAATATGTTCATGTTACAGGTGCCAGGTTGGAAAGTTACAGGTGGTAAGGTCGAAAGCTACAGGTTGGAGGCAGACTTTGGGCCGGCGGTTATTTGTCCAGTCCCGTCAGGTAGTCGATCAGGCGTCGGATCTTTCCGCTGCACGCTTCTGGGGCGGAGCGTAGCCGGGCAAAGTCCGTCTCCGAGATGTGGCCGGCGTCGAGTGCGACGTAGAGTTGGCTGCGAACCTCGCCGCACGAGCCTTTGGCGCGACCGAGCAGATCGATGAAGAGGCTTCGCGTGCGCGACTCATAACCCTCGGCGATGTTGGACATGATGGAGTTCGCCGCGCGTCTGATCTGGTCGCGCAACGCGAAGTCCTTCGCGAAACCTCCGGTGCGCGTCTGAGCGTAGACATCGCCGGTGAGCTGACGCGCGATCTGCCAGGCCTCGATGTCTTCGAATCTCTTGAAACTGGCCATAGGCAATTTTGAACCTGGAACTTGAAACTTGAAAACTCGCAACTGGCCTTACTTCTCCAGAACTTGCCGGAGGCTGTCGTGCCAGTCGGGGAGACGGAGGCCGCAGGCGCGTTCAAGCTTGGCGCAGGACATCACCGAGTAGGCGGGGCGCCTGGTCGGCGTCGGAAACTCGGCGGAGGTGATGGCCTCGACCGTGTGGCACTTTTTCTCCGCGGGCGGCATCAGGTTGACGATGGCCGAGGCGAAGCCGTGCCAACTCGTCGAGCCCGAGGCGCAGAGATGGTAGATGCCGGAGAGCGCACGGGCGTCGGCCGGCGAGCAGACCTGACGGAGGGCGTGGGCGGTGGTCTCGGCGATCATGCGCGACCATGTCGGGCTGCCGACCTGGTCGGCCACGACGCGGAGCTGCTCGCGTTCGCGGGCCAGCCGCATCATCGTGAGCATGAAGTTGGAGCCGCGCGCGCCGTAGACCCAGCAGAGACGGAAGATGAGGTGCGCGCCGCCGGCCGCCTGGATGGCGCGGTCGCCGGCGAGCTTGGTGCGGGCGTAGGCGCCCTGCGGATTGGGCGGGTCGTCCTCGACGTAGGGTGTGGCCTTGGTGCCCTCGTAGACGTAGTCGGTCGAGTAATGGACGAGCAGCGCGCCGCGCCTGGCCGTCTCCTCGGCCATGATGCCGGGGGCTTCGGCGTTGATTTTTGTGGCCAGGGCGGTCTCGGTCTCGGCCTTGTCGACCGCAGTGTAGGCGGCGGCGTTGATGACGATGTCGGGTGCGGTGTCGGCGATCCAACGACGGATCGAGTCGGGGGCGGTGAAGTCGACCTCCGGATAGTCCACGCAGACGAGGCGGCTCATCGGCGCGAGGGTGCGGCGGAGTTCCCAGCCGACCTGGCCGACCTTGCCAAAGAGGAGGATTTTCGGAGGAGTCATGAGACGAAGAGCGCGGAGCGGGCCCAGGTTCCCTAGCACAGCTTCCCGGCGGGGATATCGCGGAGGAACGGGCTGGCGGCGTCGCGTTGGGAGAGAATCGGCGCGACCGCCGCCGGCCACCGAATGCCGACGGCAGGATCATCCCAACGGAAGCCGACCTCGTCCGGTGGTGAGTAGAGGTCGGTGCATTTGTAATGGAAGAGCGCGCTCTCGCTCACGACGGCGAAGCCGTGCGCGAAGCCCGGCGGCACCCAGAACTGGCGTTTGTTGTCCGCCGAGAGAGTGACGCCGACCCAGCGGCCGAAGGTCGGCGAGGCGCGCCGGATGTCGACCACGACGTCCCAGACCTCGCCCTGCCAGACGGAGACGAGTTTGCCCTGCGGCCGCGGATTCTGCCAGTGCAGGCCGCGCAGCGTGCCGCGACAGGACAGGGAGAAGTTGTCCTGCACGAAGTCGGCGGCGAGGCCGGCGTCGCGGTAGCGCTGCCGGTTCCAGGATTCCAGAAAGAAGCCGCGGTTGTCGCCGAAAACCTTCGGCTCAAGAATCAGCGGGCCGTCCAATTCGCACTTGATGACATTCATCCGGCTAAATCCTGCAAAGGAGCGGGGCGGGGACTCCAGCTATTTCGCGCGGTAGTCGCCGCGGCTGAAGTATTTCTCCAGCCAGACGTAGGCGCAGATGAAGAAGTAGCGGCTGCCCATCTCCTTGATCTTGAGCTTGGCCACGCCGAGTTTTCGGTTTTGCCACGAAATGGGGATCACCGTCCAGGTGTAGCCGCGGACGATGGCCTTGAGCGGGAGCTCGACCGTCAGGTTGAAGTGCGGGGCGAGATAGGGCCGGCCGCCCTCGATCGCGGCGCGCGTGTAGGCCTTGAAGGCGTTGGTCGTGTCGTTCAGGGCGATGTGGAAGCCAAGCCGCACGAGGAGATTGGCCAGCCGGTTCACCAGCAGTTTCACCCGCGGGTAATCGATGACCTTGCCGCCCTTGATGAAACGGCTGCCAAAGACGCAGTCCCAGCCCTCGTTCAGCAGCCGCCAGTATTGCACCGCGTGCGCCGGCGAGTCGGAGGCGTCGGCCATCATGATGACGCACGCGTCGCCCTTCATGGAGTGGAAGCCGCAGAGGACGGCGCGGCCGAAGCCATGCGGACCGGGATTTTGCACCGGCACCAGCGTGGGCACGGACTGCCTGAGCTCCGTCAGCACCGCCCAGGTGCGGTCGCGGCTGCCGTCGTCGACGACCACGATCTCGTGCGGCACGCCCTCGCGCCGGAGGGTCTGGTAAATGGCCGTGACCGTGCCCGGCAATGAATCCTGCTCGTCCCGGGCGGGGATGACGACGGAGTAAAGGGAAAGCGGTGCGTGGGACATGCAGGGAAAAATCAGTGCGGGGCGGAGAGATCGAGCCAGTCCGGATTCTGCTCCGCGTGCACGGCGATTTCTTCGAGGATGGCGGCGACGGGAGTCTGCGGGCGCCAGCCCCAGACGCGGTCGGCCTTGGCGGCGTCGAGCACCAGCCAGGGAATGTCGAAGGGCCGGGGCCGGGGGTCGCTCGCAACGGCCAGCGGGCCGAAGCGCTGCGCGCACCACGCGCTGAGCTGGCGGAGCGACATCGCGGAGTGGGCACCGCCGGCGCAGTTCACGATCCGGTCTCCGACGGGCAGCGGCGGGGCGGAGAACTGTGTTTCCAGGAGCGTGACGAGGTCGCGGGGGTGGAGGCAGTCGCGCACCTGGTGACCCTGGCCGTCAAAACCGAGGTATTTGAGCGGACGCCGCCGCCGCCACGAGTTGATCCAATAGGCAAAGATGCCCTGATCGGCGCGGCCGAACTGGCCGGCACCGGCCAGCACGCCGCAGCGGTTGAGGAAGACGGGGAAGCCGAAGGTCTCGCCGTATTCGAGGGCGAGGGTCTCGGAGGCGAGCTTGGTCGCGCCATAGAGCGAGACGGGCGCGGCGGTGGAGAAGGTCTCGCGCACTCCGGCGGGGCCGAGGCCCGGCGGAAAGTCATCGCTGTCGGCGGGGCGGAAGGCGTCATCCTTAATCTCCACCTTGAGAGCGGCGAGTGGCGGGATGGAATAGGTGCGGCTGGTGGAGAGGAGAATGAAACCGGCCCGGTGGGTCTTGCAGTATTCGAGGATGTTGATCGTGCCGACCAGGTTGTGATCCACGAGCTCGCGGCTGCTGGTCCGGCCATCGACGCCGGCGAGCACGCTCGCGTTGGCGGCGGCGTCGATGACAAAGTCGGCGGGGGGCAGCGCTGCCATTTCGGTCGGATGGCGCAGGTCGGCGGTGAGGATCTTGGCGCCGCGCTTTTCCAGCGGGGCGCGGTTGGTCTCGCTGCCGGGGCGGATGAAACTGTCAAAACCGGTGACCTGGTGGCCGGCGCCGAGCAAGTCCCGGGCGAGGGTGCTGCCGGCAAAGCCGCAGATGCCGGTGATGAGGATGCGCATGACACCCGAGCTAAGCAGCGGCGATTTCCGAGGGAAAGAGGGAAATCGTGCGGTGGCCGGGGTTAATGCCGCGGTTTGGAGAAAGGCGCGGCCACTGGATCAGCCAGACGTCGGGACGATCCGGTCCGGCTATCGGCGGCACAATGGCTGCGGCATCCAGCCATCACTTGTTGCAGTTGCGGTGTTTTTGGGGCCGTGCTTTTGGACAAATCCGCCTGACTGACCATCGCCGCCTGCCTACCGCTATTCAGGTGCGGGCGATTTGCCACCGGTGGGCACGGCCTCAGTGCCGGCTGGGACCGCTGCCGGTGCAATGAGGATGGGAAAATCACCCCCACGCGTGGATTGCCCCCCCCAGGGATCAGACCTGGCCCTTGCCCCCGCTTTTGCCGCCCCCATAGCCGAGCGCCTTCGCGACGGCGGCATTGGCGATCTTGCCATCCTCGGTGTTCACCCCGCAGGCGAGCCATTGGTTTTCCGCCAGGGCCCGGTCCACGCCTTTCTGCACGAGCGTCGCGACGTAGGGCTCCGTGGCCTGCGTCAGGCCGAGCGTCGAGGTGCGGCCCACGAGCGCGGGCATGTTCGGCACCGCGTAGTGGATGACACCGTGCTGCTCGTAGACGGGGTGCTGGTGCGAGGTCGGCCTGATGGTCTCGATGCAGCCACCCTGGTCGATGGCGATGTCGACGATCACACTGCCGGGACGCATTTTGGCCACGGTCTTGGCGCCCACGACAATCGGGGCCTTCGCCGCGGGGATCAGCACCGCCCCGATCAGCAAATCGGCGTCGGCGACCTCCGCGGCAATGTTGGCGGGGTTCGACATAAGCGTGACGATGCGCCCGCGATACTCCGCGTCGAGCGCCTCCAGCTTGCGCATGTCGAGGTCGAGCACGGTGACCCGTGCACCCATGCCGGCGGCCATCTGCACGGCGTGGGCCCCGGAGTTGCCGGCGCCGACGACTACCACATGACCGGGCATCGTGCCGGGAATGCCACCGAGCAGCACGCCCGAACCGCCATGCTGCGACTGGAGAAAATACGCGCCGATCTGGATCGCGAGCCGTCCGGCGATTTGGGACATCGGCTTCAACAGCGGGTAGCTCCCGTCGACGCCCTCGACCGTTTCGTAGGCGATGCCCAGGATGCGCTTTTTCAGGAGCACCTTTGTGAGTTCCGGTCCGGCGGCCAGGTGCAGGTAGGTGAAGAGCGTCTGGCCGGTCCGCAGGAAATCGTATTCGGCGGGCAGCGGTTCCTTGACCTTCAGGATGAGGTCGGCGGAGCGCCAGACCTTGGCCGCGTCGGTGACGAGTGTGGCTCCGGCGGCGCGATATTCCGCATCCGCGAAACCGGCGGTGATACCGGCGGATTTTTCCACGAGCACCTTGCCGCCGAGCGCGACACAGCGGCGGCAGAGGCTGGGGGTCATCGAGACGCGCGTCTCGCCGATTTTTATTTCTTTGGGGACTCCAATGATCATGGCCCGGGAGCATGGCGGCGCGCCGCGGTGTGACAAGCGCATCCGGGACTGGTCCCGGCACCCGTCCCGCGCGGAGCCGCGCAGCGGTCATGGCCGGGAGTTGGATGCACTCCTGCCTGACCATCGCCGCCTGCCAAGCCGTGATGCAGGGGGGAGTGGATCGGCTTGGGGGCTTGCCAACGAATTAAGAAATAGGGGCCTGACTCCGTGGATTGACCGCAAGGCGCGCTGAGAAAGATAACGAGCATGATTCGACCGGCCCGGCCGCGCTGTCGCTGCGCTCCCGCGCAGTTACGGGATGAGGGTGGACGCGCAGGTTCCGTTGCGCGGCATCGTCTTGGCGAGCACCGGGATGTGTCCGCGCGGCGACGGGGGATCATCGTCTATCCGCGCAATCAGCGGGAGGGATCGATGGTTCCAGGAAGGCAAAACACGGATTGCCCTGCAAGGCGGGGGCGGCAGGCTGGCGGGGTGCTGAAGGAATTCCAAAAGGTCAGGCAGGAGCCGGGCGCGGGGCATCGGCGCTGGTTTGAAGACCAGGGACTGGAACTCATCGTCTGGTATGGAGACGACGAAAAGCCCGAGGGGTTTCAGCTTTGCTACCCGGGCGACGACCGCCGCGAACGTGCGCTGACTTGGCGACCGGGCGCCGGTTTCAGTCACGCCAAGGTGGATGCCGGCGACACCCGCCCCGACAAAAACCTTACGCCCGTCCTCGAGTCCGACGGCGCCGTGCCCTGGGCGCAGGTGCAGGAACTGTTCGCTGCGCGCAGCACGGATCTGGAGCCGGCGGTGCGCGCACTCGTGCTCGGTGCTTTGGCCGGGAGGGATGCCTGATGGATCGACGGCTCGTTTGGTTCATCGCCCTGCTGACCCCGGTGCTGGCATGGTCATGGGTGAACCCGCACGACCGTCTGACGTGGTGGCTGGAGGTGGCGCCCGTGCTGGTCGGCGTTCCTCTGATATTCGTGGTGCGGAAGCGGTTCCCGCTGTCGTCGCTGCTGCTCGTGCTGGTATGGTTGCACTGCGTCATTCTCATCGTCGGCGGGCACTACACCTATGCCGAGGTGCCGCTGGGCGAATGGGCGCGGGAGTGGTTCGGGTGGACGCGCAACAACTACGACAAGCTGGGGCACTTCGCGCAGGGCTTGGTGCCGGCGATCCTGACGCGCGAGATTCTGTTGCGCACTTCGCCGCTGCGCGACCGCGGCGACGGCCGGCCGAGCCGGTGGGCAGGGTTTCTGGTCGTGAGCGTGTGCCTGGCGTTCTCGGCGCTTTACGAGGTGATCGAGTGGTGGACGGCGGTGCTGTCGGGCGAGGCGGCGGAGGCGTTTTTGGGCACGCAGGGTTACGTGTGGGACACGCAGAGCGATATGGCCTGGGCGCTGGGCGGGGCGATTGTCGCGCTCGTGACCTTGGGACGGGTGCACGACCGGGCGATGGCGAGGGAGAGTAGGAAGGGATAAGGGAGTAGGGATGGGCGAGTGTGGGGGTTTGAGAGGGTCCGGCTTCCGGAGTTCCTGAGTTCCACATTCATGCCTCCCCGGTTTTTTCGGTTCACTTCCGGGGCGGGGTGCGCTCGTGTGCTGGCGTGCTGAAAGCCTTCTGGTCAAGACTCACGCAAACCGTGCCGCCGGCCTTTCTCGCGGCCCTGCTGCTGGGCGGGGCTTTTTTGCTGTTCGTGGCGTGGGACCAGTCGCACTGGTGGCAGGCGAAGGAGGACTACAGCTTCGGCTGGCTCGTGCCCATTTTCACGGCCTACGTGGTCTACGACCGTTGGGCGGCGATCAAGGCGGGGCTGGCGGCGTGTGCCGCACCGGAGAGTGCACGCGCCGGGGGCTGGCGACGGTGGGTGCTCGGGCTGACGGCGGGCGGAGCGCTGCTGGGCGGGGCGCTGATGTTTTTGCTGGGCGCGTTCTACCGGGCGGGTGCGGGGGCATCGCAGCCCGGCACGCTGGCGATCACGTTGGGCACGGCGGGCATCCTGTTTGCGCTGCTGTTCCTGAACATGCCGGAGAGCCCGAGTCCGGTGCCGGCGGGTTTGCCGGACGATGCGCGGGTGCGGCTGACTGGCTTGTTCCTTTTCCCCGTGCTGATCTGGTTTGTATCGGCACCGATGGTATCGGTGGTCGAGAACCAGCTGAGCCTTTTTCTGCTGCGCAAGGTGGTGACGGTGGTGTCGTTCGTCTTCGATGTGCTGGGCATGCCGGTGGAGCAGGAAGGCAACGTGCTGCTGCTGCCCACGGGGCGGGTGGGTGTGGCCGAGGCATGTTCGGGCATCCGTTCGCTGACGGGGTGCCTGTTTGCAGGATCATTCCTCGCGGCGATGTTCCTTGACCGGCTGTGGAAGAAAATCGCGCTGGTGGTGGCGTCGCTCGTGCTGGCGTTCGTCACGAATCTCATCCGCAGCCTGTTCCTGACGGCCTGGGCCTACAATTACGGCCCGGCCGCCATCGAGGGCACGGTGCACGATGCGGCGGGCTACTCGGTGCTGGGGCTGACGCTCGTCGGTCTGCTCTGCCTGCTGCCGCTCTTCAATCTGAAGCTGGCGCCACCGGCGGAGACGGCACCGGAGCCGGCGCCGCCGGCCTGAGCGGGCCGGATGAAAGCGGCCCGGCAAGGAAGGTCTGCACGGCTACTTTTGCGCGGGGAGCACCGTCACGCGGAAAACACGGTCGGCGCCGAGGTAGGATTGCGCGAGGGTGTCGAGGTCGGCCTTGGTGATGGACTCGACGTCGGCGAGGCGGGTGCGGGCCCAATCGAGGACCTCGGGCTTCTCCTGCGCGCGGGACAGGAGGTTGAGCCAGTAGCCGTTGTTGCGGAGTGATTCGCGGATGCCGGTCAGCAGCGGCAGGCGCGCCCGGTTGAGTTCGTCTTCACTGACGCCGTGCCGGCAGAGGTCGTCCGCGAGCGCCACGGTGACGGCGGTCAGTTCCTGCGCCTTGGCGGGGTCCACAGTGAGGTTGGCCGTGATCCAGCCGAGGTTGCGGTAGACCTCGCTGGTGTTGCTGCCGGCGCCGGGACTGTAGGCGCCGCCGATCTCCTCGCGCACCTTTACGCGGAGACGGTCCGCGAGCACATCGGCGAGCACCGTGAGGCGGCGGGTGCGCTGCACATCGCGGCCGTCGGTGGTCGGCCAGTAGAGGACGATGACCCCTTTGGGAATCTCCGTCGGAATCCGATAGAGCTTTTCGAAAGGCGCGTCGGGGGTCGTGAGCTGGCGGAGTTCCTCGAGGGCCGGTTTGGGTTCGCGGGTGGGCAGCGCGCCGAAGGTGGCGGCGACGGCGGCGATGGCCGCATCGGGATCAAAGTCGCCGACGAGGGTGAGTTCGATGGCGCCGCGGGCGAATTGCGGCGCGAGCCAGGCCTGCACTTCATCGAGATTGCGCAGGAGCATGGCGGCCTTTTCCGGCAGGCCAAAGCGGGGGTCGCCGCCGGCGAGGAGACAGGGTACCTCGGTGCTGAGCGGGCCGTTGGGCGTGTGGGCGAAGCTGTTGTAAAGCTGCTCGATACCCTTGCGCGCCTGTCGCTGCGCCTCGGGCCGGTAACCGGGGTCAATGAGGTGGGCGGCGGCGAGCTGCAGTTGGAGGAGAAGGTCGGCGCGGTTGGTGGCACCGCCGAGGACGAAGGCGTCGCCGGTGACACTGAAGCTTACGCCGACGGTTTTCCCGGCCAGGATGCGCCGGAGTTCGTCAGCGCTGTGGCGGCCGAGGCCGCCGGCGGTGAAAGTGTTGCCCGCGAAGAACGACAGTCCGCGCTGGTCGCGGGGTTCGGTGAGCTGGCCGGTGCCGAGGCGCAACGTCAGGCGGATGCGGTTGGCCTCAAAGTCGGTGGGCTTGAGGTTGAGGCGCACGCCGTTGGCGAAGGTGACGAGGGTGATGCCGAGGTCCGTCACTTCCTTGCGGCTGGCGATCTGGCCGGCGGAGCCGAAATCCGTGTAGGCAAAGGCGGTATTGGCCACGGTCGCGGGTGGAGCGACGGCGACAGCGCGCGAGGCTTCGTAGGCGGCGACGATGGCCTTTTCGGCGTCGCCTGTGATGGCGGCGTTGCCACTCACGAGCACGTAGCGGGACGGCGTGCCCCAGGTGATGCGCAGGGCGGCGAGGCAATCCTCCGGGGTAATTGTGGCGAGGGCGGGCGCGTAGAGGGCGTGCTCGGCGGCGGGGGTGGTGAAAACCTCGGCGTCCGCCAGGCATTTGACGAGTTCGTGGGCGAGCGCGTCCGAGCGGCGGGTGGCGGCGGATTTCTTGGCCTGCTCAAGTCCGTTCAGAAAGCTGGCGGTGATTTCCCTCAACTCTGCCGGCTGGAAGCCGTGCTGGAGGGCGCGGCGCAGTTCCTGGTCGGCGACGGCAAGGGCGGCCGGCCACTGGTCGGGCTTGCACGTGAAGTCGAGGGCGGCTTCACGAAAGAGATTGTAGTTCTCGCCCACCTGCGTGCGGGCGCGGGTGAACGGGGCATTTTCCTGTTTTGCCAGCACGTCGAGGCGGCGGTTCAGCATCGCGGCGGCGATTTGGCGCGGGAGGTCCTTGCGGCGGGTGGCGGCGGTGTCGGGCTCACGGTGCCAGGGGACCACCGTGGAAATCGAGACGGACGTGGCCGCCGCCTCGGGTTCGGGGTGATATTTGGCACGCACGCCGGTGAACTCGGCGACGCGGCCGAGGTCAGGTCCGGGTGCGGCCGGGGCGCGGGCTTTGACCGGACCAAGGGCGGTTTTGATTTTCGCCTCCACCGTCGCGACGTCCACGTCGCCCACCACCACGACCGCCATCAGGTCGGGACGATACCAGGTGTCGTAGAACTCCACTAAGCGTGCGCGCGGTGCCTGCTTGATGACGTCGATGAGGCCGATGGGGATGCGCTCCGGCAGACGCGTGCCGGCGAGGATGAAGTTCATCTCCGCAATCATGGTGCGGAAGTTCACGTTGTCGCGCTGGCGCTCCTCGCTGAGGATGATGCCGCGCTCCTTGTCGATCTCGTCGGCGCCGAGGAGCAATCCGCCGGCGTAGTCGGCGAAGACCTGCAGGCCCTCGTCGAGGGTGGCGGCCTTGGCGTCGGGCAGTTCGAGCATGTAGACGGTCTGGTCGAAGCCGGTGGAAGCGTTGGTGTCGCCGCCGAAGCTCATGCCCAGGCGCTGGAAGAACTCCACCAGCGTGCCGGGAGCATAGTGCGCGCTGCCATTGAACGACATGTGCTCGAGGAAGTGCGCGAGACCGCGCTGGTCCTCATTTTCCATAAACGAGCCGGCGGTCAGCAGCAGGCGCAGGGAGACGCGGCCCTTCGGTTCGGCGTTGGGCAGGACAACGTACGCGAGACCGTTGGGCAGCGTGCCGAAGCGGGCGGCCGGGTCGGCGGGCAGGTCGCTTGTTGCCTGGGCGAAGACGGGAGCGGCGCGGAGGAGGGGCGCGGCGAAGAGCAACGCGGCGCAGACGAGGAGGCGGAAGCGGCGGAGCGGCATGGAGGTGAAAAAGAGGGCGCGGTTGGAAACGGGCAAAGTAAAAAGGCTCGGCATTGTCCGTTTTGGGTATTTTGGACTAGGGGCTAATTCGCATGCTCTGGCTCTACCGACTGCTTTTCCTGCCCGCACTGGTGTTGGGCGCGCCCTACTACCTCTGGCGCATGCGGCGGCGCGGCGGCTACCGGAAAAGTTTTGCCCAGCGCCTGGGGTGGGTGCCCGGCCTGCCGCCCAAGGTTCCCGGTCGGCGCCGCATCTGGCTGCAGGCGGTGAGCGTGGGCGAGATCCTCGCCATCGGGCCGATGCTCGAGGCCTGGCGGCGCCAGGGTGGGGTGGAGGTTTACCTGACCAGCACCACGAGCACCGGTTACCGGCTCGCGCACGACCGCTACGGCCCGTTGGTCGCGGGCATCGGCTACTTTCCGCTAGACTGGTGGCCCATCAGCCGGCGTGCATGGCGGCGCGTGCAGCCCGACCTCGTGATTTTGACCGAGGGTGAACGCTGGCCGGAGCACATCCACCAGGCACGGTTACGCCGGGTGCCGGTGCTGTGCGTCAACGCCCGGCTCTCCGACCGCACTTACCGCCGGATGCGCCGCGTGCGCTGGGTGGTCCCGCCGTTGCTGGCGGGCGTGACGCGCCTGCTGGCGTGCTCGGCGCACGATGCGGAGTGGTTTCGTGCACTGGGTTTCCCGGCGGAGCGCATCCAGACGACGGGCAACATCAAACTCGACGTGGCCATCCCGCGGTTGGGCGCGGACGAACGCGCGCAATTGCGGCGTGAACTCGGGCTGCCGGACGCCGGGCTTGTGCTGATGGGCTCCTCCACATGGCCGGGCGAGGAGGAGGCACTGATCGGGGCATTGCGGCTGACCCGCAGCCGGGGCCTGGCCTGTGCATTGATCATTGTCCCGCGTCACGCCGAGCGGCGCGGGCAGATCGAGGCGTTGTTGCGCGCAGGGGAGTTCACCTATCATCTCCGTTCCCGCGGCGTCGCCACCGGGACGGTGGACATCGCGGTGGGTGATACGACCGGCGAAATGCGGCACTTCCTGCAACTGGCCGACGTGGTCTTCGTGGGGAAGAGCCTCCCGCCGCACACCGAAGGCCAGACCCCGGTGGAGTCGGCGGTGCTGGGCCGGCCGCTGCTGTTCGGACCGGGCATGGCAAATTTCCGGGTGATTGCAAAAGAGCTGCTGGCCCAGGGTGCGGCGGTGCGGGTCGCGGATGCGGAGGCGCTGGCGACAACAGCGGCGGACCTGTTGGGCGACGGGTCCCGGCGCGAGACACTGGCAGCCGCGGCGCAGGCCTGGCACCGGGCCAATGCGGGCGCCGTTGAGCGCACGCTAGCAGTGGTGCGCGAAGTGCTCGGTGAGGGATGAGGGAGTCGGGGAGTGAGGGAGGGAATAAGGGGGAGGAAGAGTTGCGGCAGTTGCTGTGGGCATGCCCCGAGGGAGTTTATTCCCTTTGGATCTAATGCCCCGGAGCTTGCTCCGGGGATCTTTACTACCCTGGTTCCAAATTAATTTCGGCTTATGCGAGCGACGACATCGCTGGTTACGC
Source organism: uncultured Opitutaceae bacterium (assembly GCA_903952145.1). Classification (GTDB taxonomy): domain Bacteria; phylum Verrucomicrobiota; class Verrucomicrobiia; order Opitutales; family Opitutaceae; genus UBA2377. Next base: position 23,446 of record CAJBES010000004.1, read on the forward strand.
GAAGAAGCCGCCACCGAGGAGACGGGGTCCGTCGTAGAGCGCGAGGATCTGGCCGGGGGCGAGAGCGCGCTGGGGTTTCGCAAAGGTCACCAGCGCCGTGCCGCCTGATTCGGGCGCGAACCCCATGCAGACGCGCGGGTCGCGGTAGCGGACACGGCCCTCGATGCGGCAGAAGGTGGTGAGGGGCTCACCGATGAAGCTGAGGCTGTGCACGCGGCAGGTGTCGGTCCACAAACCGGGCGCGGCGAGGCGGTCGAAGGCCACGAGCAGGGCATGGTCGGCCGCGCGCTTGCCCACGACGACATAGGCCTCGTGGTCGGTGTTGGAGGGAATACCGATGCCCTTGCGCTGGCCGATGGTGAAATAGTGCAGGCCGCGGTGCGCCCCGAGCACCTTGCCGTCGGTGGCGCGGATGATGGGGCCGGGATGCTCGGGCACATAGGCCTTGAGAAAGTCAGCCATTTTCACCGCACCGATGAAGCAGATGCCCTGGCTGTCCTTTTTGTCGGCGGTGGGCAGGCCGGCTTCGCGGGCGCGGCGGCGGAGTTCGGGCTTGAGCAGGTGGCCCACAGGGAAGCGCGCCGAGCGGAGTTGCTCCTGCGAGAGCAGGGCGAGGAAGTAGGACTGGTCCTTGTTCGGGTCGGCGCCTTCGCGCAGGGCGAATTGGGGTAAGGCGCGGCCGTTGGGCGCGCCGCCGACAGTTTGCGGCGGGCCCAGCGGTCCCGCTTGACCAAGCGCGTTGGGGACAACGCGGTCCACCTCCACCCGTTGCGCATAGTGGCCGGTGGCGACGGCGGTGAAGCCCCCGGCCTGGGCGTAGCGCCGGAACACGCCGAATTTCATTTCGCGATTGCACATCACGTCGGGGTTGGGCGTGAGGCCGTGCTGGTAGCCGTCGAGCAGGTAATCCACGACCAGCCGGCGATAGTCGGCCATGAGATTCACGACACGGAACTCGATGCCGAGTGTGTCGGCCACGGCGCGGGCATCCGCAATGTCCTGCTGCCACGGGCAGTGGCCGATGACCTGATCCTCGTTGATCCAGTTCTTCATGTAGGCGCCGACGATGTCGTGCCCCTGCTGCTTGAGCAGGAGGGCGGCGACGGAGCTGTCCACTCCGCCGGACAGGGCGACGAGGATTTTTTCGCGGGCGGGCACGCCGCCAACGACGCGGGTGGGCGGAAGTTTGTCAAACTGGGAGCGCGGCCGGCCCTGTCCGTCCGGTGGCAAAGGCGGTCCCTGCCTGCGCCCGCCGTTGGCGCGCTGCGCACTTGCGATGCCGGGCCACGTGGCTCATTGCTCCGTGCCATGAAGCAAAACCAGCCCGTCCGTGCCTGGCTCGAATCACCGGTCTCCGGGTGCATCGAGTATCCGTGTGACTGGCGCGACACCGAGGTGCCGGCGGTGCGGCTGACCGGTGGCGGCCGGGTCCGATTTTTTTCCAGCTTCGAGCGGGCACCGCGCCACGCGGCGGCACGGCGCTACGGGTATTTCGTGAATGAGCGGGGCGAGATGGTCTTCGCCCGGCCGCCGCTGGTGCAGTCCGGAGAAAAGGCCTACCTCGCCGGGGATTTCAACGGCTGGCAGGAGGCGGTGGGCCGGGAGGAGTGGCGTTTGCAGCCGGGGGAACTCGATGGCGTGCCGATGCTGTTGTGGACCGGCCCGGCGGAGCGGTTTCTCACCAATCCGCCGCCCCGCTTCAAATTCGTGACCGGAGGGTATTATTGGCTGAAACTGCCCGACCACGCCCCCAACGCCGTGGGCGACACCGCCGGGCACATGAACCTGGTGGTTGTGCCGGAGATCACCGGCCGGCAGCTGTTCCGTTTCACGGTGGACACCCCCCTGGACCTGGCGGTGGCCTGGACGGTGACCCCCGTGGGGACGGATGCCACCGCAGTCCCGTTGGAGCCGGGGGAGTATTTTTTTACCGTGAGGACCGACCTGCCGCTGGGTGCGCTCGTGCGCAGCGGCCAGACGGTCTTCCGCCTCTTTGCCCCGCGGGCGCGGAGTGTGCGGCTGCATCTGACGCGGTCACCGATCCCGGACACCAAGATCGAGACGCTGGCCCTGGAGAAGCGTAACGACGAGCCGGCGGTATGGGAACTGGCGGTGGCGGGCAACCTGCACGGCTGGTATTATTGGTATACGCTTGACGGGCCGCGCGACAGCACGACGCAGTTTGACCCCGCGCAGCGTGTGCTCGATCCCTATGCCCTGGCGGCGGTGAGCCACATGGGACCGGGGATTGTGCTGGACCGGACTTGGGTGGGGAAGGGCGACCGGAGTTTCAAGACCCCGGCCTGGCAGGACCTTGTCATCGCCGAGGGCCATGTGCGTGACCTTGCGGCCCGGGCACCGGTGGCGGTGACGGACGAGGAACGCCTGGGGTTCACCGGTCTGCGCAAATGGGTGGAGAGCCCCGAGTTTCACCTCGCCGGGTTGGGGGTGAACTGCGTGGAGCTGCAGCCGGTACAGGAATTCGACAACCGCACGCGGGCGGAATATCACTGGGGTTACATGCCGGTAAACTGGTTTGCGCCGGCGAGTGCCTACGCGCTGGCGCCGGAACAGGCTTCGGGGGTGCACGAATTGCAGGCACTGGTGGCGGCGTTCCACCGGCGCGGCATCGCGGTGGTGCTAGACGTCGTGTTCAACCACGTGGGCGTGCCCGCCCATCTGCTCTTCATCGACAAGCTTTACTATTTTGAGCAGGACGCCACGGAACGCCTCGCCAACTGGAGCGGTTGCGGCAACGACGTGCGCCCGGCCGCGGCCATGGCCCGTCGGCTCATCATCGACAGCTGCCTGCACCTCATGGCGGCCTACGGCGTGGACGGCTTCCGTTTCGACCTGGCCGAGCTCGTCGGGGTGCAAGCCCTGCGGGAAATCGAAACGGCCATCAAACGAGCCAAGCCCGATGTCATCCTTATTGCCGAGCCGTGGAGTTTCCGCGGCCACATCGCCGGGGCGCTGCGTGACACCGGCTGGACCTCGTGGAATGACGGTTACCGCGACTTCCTGCGGAATTTCGTGCGCGGAGGCGGGAGCGCCGAGCGGTTCGAGTATTACCTGAAGGGTTCGCCGTGGCTCTGGGCGAAGTGGCCGGCGCAGACCGTGAACTACACTGAGTCGCATGACGACCGCACCTGGATCGACGTCATCACAGAAAACGCCGACGGCAACGGTCACGCGCCTACGCTCAACGACCGCCGCCGCACGCACCTCATGGCGGCCATGCTCTTTTCCTCCATCGGCATACCGATGCTTGCGGCCGGCCAGGATTTTCTGCGTTCGAAACAGGGCGTCAACAACACCTATCTGCGCGGCGACCTCAACGCGCTTGATTACCGACGGCTCGATTGCTTCCCCGGCACCCATGCGTATTTCGCGGATTGGATCGCGTTCCGACTGGGCGAGGCCGGCCGGCTGCTCCGCCTGTGGGCGCGGCCGAGTGAGGGTTATTTCCAGTTTTTTACCACCCACGGATCAACCGCAACCGCCGTGCTTTACAATGCTGACTGCTCACTCGGAGCGACGCAGTTGCTGTTCGCCGTCAACCCGACTTTCGGCGACACGGTCATTCCGCTAGGGGAAACCGTGCCGGGATCGGCGCACTGGCGACAACTGGCTGACCATGAACGGTTTTTCCCCGGCCGCGGGCCGCGCCAGTTGGTGGCGGCGGAGCTGTTTGTGCCTGCGCTGGACTGCAGTTTGTGGCTGGGGACGCCCTAAAGCGACCCGTGAGGAGGTGCGCAGTGGTGTGCATTTTTTGGCAAAACTTACGCATTTCGCACCATCCGCCGAGCATGACACAGCTTTGACGGAAAAGCCCCTTGCATCCGGGTCCGGCAGACTTTTCATTCATAACGCCTGCGCGCCCGCGCGGAGGCATCTAATCCTGCAACAGAAAACAACCCATACAATCGGAGAGTCCCATGGCAGTTAAAATCGCAATCAATGGCTTTGGCCGTATCGGCCGCCTCGTCTTCCGCGCCCTCGTCGAGCAAGGGTTGCTTGGCACCAAGCTCGATGTGGTCGCCGTCGGCGACATCGTGCCGGCCGACAACCTCGCCTATCTGCTCAAATACGACTCCACCCAGGGTCGCTTCAACGGCACCGTGGGCTCCCGCAAGTCCTCGCCCGACAAGGCCGAGGACGACGTGCTCATCGTCAACGGGAAGGAAATCCTCGTCGTCAGCGCCAAGACCCCGGCCGAGCTCCCCTGGGCCAAGCTGGGCGTCCAGATCGTCATCGAGTCCACCGGTCTGTTCACCGAGTGCAAGGCGGACGACCCCAAGAGCTCCCACGGCCACCTCAAGGCCGGTGCGAAGAAGGTCATCATCTCCGCCCCCGCCAAGAACGAGGACATCACCGTGGTGATCGGCGTGAACGACGACAAGCTCGACCTCACGAAGCACCATCTCATCTCCAACGCTTCCTGCACCACCAACTGCCTCGCGCCGGTGGTCTCCGTTCTCCTCAAGGAAGGCTTCGGCCTCGAGGAAGGGCTGATGACCACGGTGCACGCCTACACCGCCACCCAGAAGACGGTGGACGGTCCCTCCAAGAAGGATTGGAAGGGCGGCCGCACGGCGGCGCAGAACATCATCCCGTCCACGACGGGTGCCGCCAAGGCCACGGCCCTGGTGCTGCCCGAAGTGAAGGGCAAACTCACGGGCATGGCTTTGCGCGTGCCGGTTCCCACCGTTTCCGTCGTCGACCTCACCGTCCGCACGGTGAAGGCGACCTCCTACAAGGAGATCTGCGCGGCCATGAAGAAGGCCAGCGAGACCTACCTCAGGGGCATCCTCGAATACACCACGGACGAGGTGGTCTCCTCCGACTTCATCCATTGCAAGGCCTCGTCGATCTTCGACGCCGGCTCAGGCGTGGAACTCAACAGCAAGTTCTTCAAGCTGGTGAGCTGGTATGACAACGAGTGGGGCTACAGCAACCGCGTCGTCGAGTTGACCCAGAAGGTCGCCGCCAGCCTGTAAGCCAAGCCAGCCAACCTGACCGCGGATGACGCGGATGATCGCGGAGAAACCAACCCTCATCCGCGCCCGTCCATGTCATCCGCGGTTGTTTTTTATACCCTACCGACCATGCCAAAATTCAAATCCATCCGTGACCTGAAACTTACCGGGAAACGCGTCCTCATGCGTGTGGACTTCAACGTCCCGCAGGACAAGGCCACCGGCGCCATCACCAACAACCAGCGCATTGTTGCCGCGCTCCCGACGATCAACTACGCCCTCGAACAGGGCGCCTCCGTGGTGCTCATGTCGCACCTCGGCCGGCCCGACGGCCAAAAGATCGCCAAGTTTTCGCTCCAGCCCGTCGCGACGGAACTCGGAAAACTGCTGGGCAAGCCGGTCACGTTCCTCGCCGACTGCGTCGGCCCGGCGGTCGAGGCCGCCTGTGCGCCCGGCACCCTCAAGGCGGGTGAAGTCGTGCTGCTGGAAAATCTCCGTTTTCACATCGAGGAAGAGGGCAAGGTGAAGCTCAAGCAGGCCGACGGCACCGAGACGAAGCTCAAGGCCGATCCGGTGAAGGAAGCCGCTTTCCGGGCCAGCCTCAGCAAGCTTGGCGATATTTTCGTCAACGATGCCTTTGGCACCGCGCACCGGGCGCACTCATCGATGGTCGGTGTTGCTCTTCCGCAGAAGGCCGCCGGTCTCCTGATGGAGGCCGAGCTCAAGGCTTTCGCCGCCGTGCTCGATCACCCGCAGCGTCCGCTGCTCGCCATCCTTGGCGGCGCGAAGATCGCCGACAAAATTCCCCTCATCAACAACCTCCTGGAGAAGGCCAATGAGATCATCATCGGCGGCGGCATGGCGTTCACCTTCAAGAAGGTGACGCAAGGCATGGAGATCGGCAGCAGCCTGTTCGACGCCGAGGGGGCCAAGCTGGTGCCGGAACTTGTGGCCAAGGCGAAGGCCAAGGGCGTGAAACTCGTCCTGCCGGTCGACTACCTCTGCGCGGACAAGTTCGACGCCAACGCGGCGACCCGGACGACCACGGATGCCACCGGCATCCCCGCCGGATGGATGGGACTCGACGCCGGCCCGCAATCCATCGCGCTCTACCGCGCCTCCATTCGCGAGGCCCGGACCATCATCTGGAACGGTCCGTCCGGCGTGTTCGAATTCGAGAAGTTTGCCGGCTCGACCAAGGCCATGGCTGCGGACGTCGCCGAGGCGACCGCCAAGGGCGCCATCACGGTGGTCGGGGGCGGCGACACCGCCACGGCTGCGAAGAAATTCAAGGTGGCCGACAAGGTCACGCACTGCTCCACCGGCGGCGGCGCCAGCCTCGAGTTCCTCGAGGGCAAGGCCCTGCCCGGAGTGGTATTCCTGGAGTCCTGACGGCCTCCGGGCATGGGTCGGATTAAATGTTGCCTGTGACCCATTACCCATAACCTATCACCCTTCACCCTTAACCTACTTTCCCATGATCCTCCGCAAAAAACTCATCGCCGGTAACTGGAAAATGAACAAGACGCCCACTGACGGTGTGGCGCTGGTTGCCGAACTCGTCACCGCCATTGGCAAACAGACCGACGTCGACGTCCTGGTCTGCCCGCCGTTTACGGGACTCGAATCCGCCGGCAAGGCGCTGGAGGGATCCACGCTCAAACTCGGCGCCCAGAACATGCACTTCGAGGCCAACGGAGCCTTCACCGGCGAGGTTTCCGCGCCCATGTTGCGGGCGCTGTTCGCCACGCATGTCATCCTCGGCCACAGTGAGCGCCGCGCGCTCTTCGGCGAGCAGGATGCCTTCATCAACAAAAAGGTGCTCGCGGCGCTGAAGAACCAGCTGCGCCCGATCCTGTGCGTGGGCGAGACCCTGGCCGAACGCGAGGGCGGCATCGCGCTCAAGGTCGTGCAGACCCAGCTGGAGGCCGGGCTGGAAGGCGTGGGCAAGGATCAGGCATCGACCGTCATCGTCGCCTACGAACCAGTCTGGGCCATTGGCACCGGCAAGGTCGCGACCACCGACCAGGCCCAGGAGGTGCACGCCTTCATCCGCGGCCTGCTGGTCAAACTCTACGGTGACTCCATCGCACAGAAGGTCCGCATCCTCTACGGCGGCTCGATGAAGCCGGCCAACGCCCCCGAACTGCTCAGCCAGAAGGACATTGACGGCGGCCTCATCGGTGGTGCCGCCCTCGAGGCGCGCAGCTTTGTCGACCTCGTCAAAGCGGCGGCGGCGGTGAAGTAAAGGGGGACGCAGGCTGCCGGCCCATTCTTTGCGGGCGGCCTGCTCGTGCTCCTGGGCAATCAGCTGACGCGACGCGACATTGATTCGACCAATGCTTTGAGGAAACCCGCGTCGCCAGGCAAGGAGGCCAGTGCGGTCAGGGCGGCCGTGCTGTGCTCCTCTGCGAGTTGCCGGGATTTTTCCAGTCCATGGAGTCTGACAAACGTGGCCTTGCCGGCTTTGGCGTCCTTGCCGGCGGTCTTGCCGAGGGTGGCGGTGTCGGCCGTGGCGTCGAGGATGTCGTCGATGATCTGGAACGCCAGGCCCAGATGCCGGCCGGCGCGGCGCAGCGCGGCGATGCTGCCCTCATTCGCGCCTCCGATGAGGCCGCCCATCACGAGCGCGGCCTCGATCATCGCGGCGGTCTTGTTCAGGTGGATGAATTCGAGCTCCTCGGTGGTGGTGTCGGTTTTCTTTTCGGCCAGCAGATCCTCCATCTGGCCACCGATGAGCCGGCGGCTGCCGGCGGCGTCGGCGAGTTCGCGGACGAGCGCAGCGGCGAGTTTGTCGGGATAATTTTCGGCGAGCAGCGCGAAGGCGTGGGTGAGCAGGGCGTCACCGGCGAGCAGGGCGGTGGCTTCGTCGAACTGCCGGTGGACGGTGGGCCGGCCGCGGCGGAGGTCGTCGTTGTCCATGCACGGCAGGTCGTCGTGGATGAGCGAGTAGGTGTGCAGGCACTCGATGGCCATGGCGGCGGGGAGGGCGGCGTCAGCCATCCCGCCGCACACTTCGGCCGTGGCCAGCACGAGGACGGGACGCAGGCGCTTGCCGCCGGCCTGCAGGCTGTAGCGCATGGCCGCATGCAGACGGGCGGGCCGGGTGCCGGCCGCGGGTAGGTGCCGGTCGAGTCCGGTCTCGACGCGGGCCACATGGTGTTTGAGGGTGACGGTGAAATCCATCGCCCTTTGCGTGGGCGAAAACCGGGCGGGGTGCAACGATGGAGCGTGAACGCCCGCCACAGGCGCTTGCATAACAAACTCGCCTTTGTCAGAGGCGCGCTCCAGAGTCCGCCGACGATTCACCATGCCTACCTACGAGTATTTCTGCACCAAGTGCGGCCACGAGATGGAAGCTTTCCACCCCATGAAGGATGCGCCGCACACCAAGTGCCCGGCCTGCAAGAAAACCGGCCTCAAGCGCAAGGTCGGCGGCGGTGCGGGGCTGATTTTCAAGGGCAGCGGTTTTTACATCACCGACTACAAAAAAACCTCCGGCAAGCCCGAGGCTGGTGGGGAGAAAACTGTGTCCGCCAAGACCGAGTCCAAGACCGAATCCAAACCTGAGTCCAAACCTGAAGCCAAACCCGCCGCCGCCGCGGCCAAATAAATCCCCATGAGCAGCAAGATCGATCGCGCCCTCTACGGTCCCAGTTGGACGGAAGTCATTTTCGGAGCCCTGCTGAGCGTCGTGCTTGGCGTGGTGTTGGCTGCGGCCTGCCTGGTCATCAGGCCGGTGGCTGCGGTCAAGGAAATGCCGAAGGAGCCGGTGGCCGGGGCCGTTTACTACCTCGAGGGCTCGAAAGACTCGAACAAGGGGCGGAGTTGGACGGCCAAGCAGCAGCAACTGGTCTCCGGCCTGTCGGTGACGGTCACCGAGGAGGAACTCAACACGGCCGTTGCCGTCCTGAATGCACCCGCGTCCAGAAAGCCCGGCGTCAAGGAAGAGCCCGCGGCGGAGGCCAAGCCGTCGGTATTCGTTCCGGGTCCGCCGAACTTCCGCATCCGTGACGGGCAGATGCAGATCGGGGTGCCGGTGGCGGTGGCGGCGTTCGACCTCGGCCTGAACATCATCGTGCAGGCGCGGGGTGGGTTTGAAAAAAAAGGGGATTGTTTCGTCTTCTCGCCGGACACGCTGCTGATCGGTTCTTGCGCAGTGGATAAGATTCCGGGTGTGACCGGTTTGGTGCTGCAAAAACTTGTCGGGGCGCAGGCGGTGCCGGAAGCCATCGCCACGGCGTGGGGGAAGCTGGCCAACGTCACCATCGACGGTGCCCAGCTCAAGCTGGACGCCCCGTAATCTAACGGCCCGATTGCTTCGGACCTCACGCGTCGGGCATGGGGTGTGAGCGAGCCGTGGTGGAACGTGTTGTCCGCTGCCTTCCCACTGGGCGTCTTGGGGGCCAGCCGCGCCAGGGTCTTTTTTTGATCAGGACTACTGGGGATGCGGCGCCCCGCCGCGTTCCGTCCCTTCCTCCGCGCCACCTCGCGTCCGCGTGCTTGCCAGCGGGCCGGCCAGCCGCGAATACTGCGCGGGTGTCGAAAAGCCTGAAAAACATCAGCATCGTGGCGACGCTCACCGTGGTCTCGCGCGTGCTCGGGCTGGTGCGGGAGATTTTCACCGCGGCGATTTTCGGCACGAGCGCGCTGGCCTCGGCTTTTGTCTCCGGCTTCACGTTACCCAACCTTTTCCGCCGGCTGCTGGGCGAGGGGGCGCTGACAGCGGCGTTTGTGCCGACACTGACGGAGGAACTGGAGCACCGTCAGCGGGCCGGGGCGTTCGCCCTGGTGAGTCAGGTCGCCAGCTGGCTGCTAGTGGTGACCGGGGTGCTGGTGGGGATGGCCATGCTGGGGCTGGCCAATGCCGACGGGCTGCTGGTCAAGGTGAGCGGCTGGGGCATGGCGGAGGCGACACTGCGCCGGCTCCTGCTGGGCGCGGACCTCGCGGTGATCCTGTTTCCCTACATGGTATTCGTCTGCCTCGCGGCGGCCTTCAGTGCGGCTTGCCAGGTGCTGGGCCGGTTCACGGAGCCGGCGCTGTCACCGGTCTGGCTCAACCTCTGCATCATCGGCGCGCTCGGTGCGGGCGGCTGGTGGGCGTGGGGTCTGTCGGAGCGGATGCACCTGCTCTGCGCCGGGGTGCTCGTGGGGGGATTTCTGCAGATGGCGGTGCCGGCCAGGGTGCTGTGGCACGAGGGCTGGCGGCCAAAGTTTGACCTGCAGCTCAATGAGCGCGTGCGGGCCATCATGCGGCTGATGGGGCCGATGGTCATCGGGTCGGCCATCTACCTCGTCAACATGGCGGTGTCGCGTTTTCTGGGCCTCTCGCTCAACGACAGTGCGGCCGCGATCATCAACCTCGCGACGCGGGTGATGGAGCTCCCGATCGGCGTGTTCACCGCCGCGATCGCCACAGTGGTGTTCCCGCTGATCGCCCGGCATGCGGCGCGGGCCGAGTGGGAGCGCCTGGGCGAGGATTACCACAAGGGACTGCGGCTGGTGCTGGTGCTGAACGTGCCGGCGGCGGTCGGCCTGGCCCTGTTGAGCGAACCCATCGTGCGGCTGCTGTTCCAGCGCGGAGCCTTTCACGCCGCCGACACGCAGCTCATGACGCCGGTGCTGGCGGTCTATGCGCTGGGGCTGCCGTTTCTCTCCTTCGTGACGGTGGCGCTGCGGGGCTTCTACGCGGTGAAGGACACCGCGACGCCCGTGCGGGCGGCGGCTTGGAGCTTCGGGGTCAACCTCGGTCTGAGCCTGCTGCTCATGCGCTGGTTCTCCACGGTCGGTCTCGCCGTGGCGGGGACCGCCGCCGTGGTGGTGCAGGCGTGGTATCTGCAAACCCGGCTGACCCGGCAGCTGCCCGCGCTCGGGTTCGCGCCCTTGGTGCCCAATCTGGTGAAGATCGCGCTTGCGAGCGCCGCCATGGGCCTCGTCGTCTGGGGCGGCTGGCAGGCGGCCGCCTGGCTGCCACTGGCCGGCAAAGCGCATGATCTGGCGGTGGTGGCGGGGCTGATCCCCGCGGCCTGTGCTGTCTATGGTGCCATGCTGTGGATGCTGAAAATCGAGGGTCGCACCGAATTGGAACTGATCCTGAACAAGGTCCGAGGCCGAAGCTCCGGTGCCTGAAACTGCGCGACCATGAAACGCAATCGGGATTGGTTCACACCGGCGATGCTCCTGGCGGTGGCATTGGCCTGGCTGTGGCCCGCGGGCGGCGCCCGGGGCGGCGTGTTGCATGCGGAGATGCTCACGAAGGCCGGCGTGGCGCTCATCTTTTTTCTCTATGGCCTGACGCTGTCCTTTGCGGCACTGCGGGCGGGCGCGCTGCACTGGCGGCTGCACCTCGTGGTGCAGGGGATGACCTTCCTGATTTTTCCGCTGCTGGGCTTCGCCCTCGCTGCCGCGACCCGCGCCTGGCTGTCGCCGGAACTGCGGCTCGGTTTCGTGTTTCTCTGCGTGCTGCCGTCGACGATTTCCTCCTCCGTGGCGCTGACCGCGGCCGCGGGCGGCAATGTGGCCGGAGCGGTGTTCAACGCGACGCTTTCGAGCCTGATCGGGGTGGTGCTCACCCCGCTCTGGATTGGGTTTTACCTGCGGAGCGGCGGGCAGGGCGGGTCGCTCGGGCCGGTGGTGCTGGACCTGGTGCGCTGGCTGCTGGTGCCGATGGCAGTGGGGCAGGCCTGCCGGCCGTTGCTGGTTGGGTGGGCGGAGCGGCAAAAGGCGCGCCTGCACGTGACGGACCGGCTGGTGATTCTGCTCATCATCTACACCTCGTTTTGTAATTCGGTGCAGAACGGGCTCTGGCAGGGCCGGGGCTGGACGATGGTGTTTATCACCTTGGCCGTGTGCGCATTCCTGTTCACGACGGCTATGCTGCTGACGGCGTGGGCGGGCCGGCTGTGGGGCTTTTCCTGGCCGGACCAGATCACGGCGATGTTCTGCGGATCGAAGAAGACCCTCGCCTCCGGTGTGCCCATGGCGAACCTGATCTTTGCCGGCCAGCCCGTGCTCGGCATCGTGCTGCTGCCCATCATGGTCTACCACTCGATGCAACTGCTCGTCAGCGGGGTGCTGGCCGCGCGGTGGCGCCGGGGAGCGGAGGGATAGGGCATTTATAGATCAGATAGGGTAGGCAGCGAGCTTGCTCGCGCCTCTTTGCCTGAAGCACCCGCGAGCTGGCGGCCTGCCGGATCCGTCAGCCTGAAGGGGAAGGCCCTGGATTTATGATGCCGCGAGGTGAGTTGCGAAAATGCGGCCGCAGGTTTGTGTGGTGGCCATGCCGCACCTCTTCGATCCGTTTACCCTCAAGTCCATCACGCTGCGCAACCGCATCGGCGTCTCGCCCATGTGCCAGTATTCGGCGGCGGACGGCGTCGCGACCGACTGGCACCTCGTGCATCTGGGGTCGCGGGCGGTCGGCGGCGCGGGCCTGGTGATTGCGGAGGCCGCGGCCGTAGCTCCGGAAGGGCGGATTTCGCCGGGGGATGTGGGCCTCTGGTCCGACCAGCACGTGGAACCGCTGGCGCGCGTCAGCCGCTTTGTCCGGCAGCACGGAGCGGTCGCGGGCATCCAGATTGCGCATGCCGGTCGCAAGGCCAGTGCCCGACGACCGTGGGAGGGCGAGGGACAATTGGCGGACAATGCCGGCGGCTGGCCGACCGTTGGACCGGGCGCGGTGCCGTTTGGCGCCGGTTTGGACAAAGTGCCGCAGGCCCTGGACGAGGCGGGGATTGCGCGCCTGCAAAGGGCATTTGCGGCGGCCGCGCGGCGGGCGCAGGCCGCCGGCTTCGAGTGGCTGGAATTGCATTTTGCGCACGGTTATCTCGCGCATGAGTTTCTGTCGCCGCTGGTCAACCAGCGCACCGACCGCTACGGCGGCAGCTTTGAGAACCGCATCCGCTTTGCGGTCGAGACCACCCGCGCGGTGCGGGCGGTCTGGCCGGAGAACCTGCCGCTGACGGCCCGGTTTTCCTGCACCGACTGGGTGGCGGGCGGGTGGGACATCAGCCAGGCGGTCGAGCTCGCCCGGCGACTGAAGGCCGAGGGCGTGGACTTGATCGACTGCAGCTCCGGTGGCGCGGTGCCGGGCGTGAAGATTCCCGTGGGACCGGGTTATCAGGTGCCGTTGGCGGAACAGATCCGGCGGGAGGCGGGCATGGCAACCGCGGCGGTGGGCATGATCACCCAGCCGGGGCAGGCGGATGCGATCATCCGCGAAGGGCAGGCCGACCTCGTGCTGCTGGCGCGGGAGTTTCTGCGGGACGCCTATTGGCCGGCGCACGCCGCGAAAATTCTGGGACAGACCGCCGTACTACCGCCACCGGTGCAATACGCCCGGGCCTGGTGAAGCGCAGCCCACATGCAGAGTTTTGGCTCTGCACGTGGGTTCGTCCGATGACGCGGCAAACTCCGGCGCCGGTGGTCGCTCACTCCTTGGTCGGGCCCTTGACGCTGACGCCTTCGTCGAGGTGTTCGGCCTTCCAGCGCATGGCCGTCAGGATGCGGGTGTAGCCGCTCGGATGGGTGAAGAAAACAAGTTCCTCCCACGGGCCGGGCTTGAGCTTGCGGTATTCCGAGAGCTTGAGCGCCGTCGTGGCGAAGCCGTCGGGCTGGCGGGCGGCGTTGAGGCCGTAGTAATCTGCCTCCTGTTCGGCGGTGCGCGTGATCGAGTTGCTGATCGGAGTGGCGAGGAACATGAAGAGGCTGAAGCCCGCCATCAGCACGGGCAGGCCGGCGAAGTCGGTGATGCCGCGCAGGCCCCAGGCCGCGCCCCATTGCCGCACCGCCCGGCCGTAGAACCAATGCGTGAACCAGAAGCCGGCGCAGATCAACAGGGAGAAATAGATCACGCGACGATAGACATGGTTCAACACGTAGTGGCCGAGTTCGTGGGCCATGACGGCCTGAATCTCGGCGGGCGTGCAGCGGTTGAGCAAATTGTCGTTGAGGGAGATGCGAACCGTGTTGAGCGCCCCGCTGACATTGGCGCTGATGCGCTTGGTCTGCTTCGAGGCGTCAAACTGCCAGACGTTGTCCGCCGGCACGCCGTTGGCGCGGGCCATCGCGAGGATGGGGTCGCGCACCTTGGCGTCGGCGAGCGGAGTATATCGGTTGAAGAGCGGCAGGAAGTAGACCGGAGCGAGCACCATCAGAAACAACATGAGGAAAGGCGTGGCGAGCGAAGCATGCACCCACCAGCGGTCGGGCGAGCGCTTGATGGCCAGGTAGAGCAGTGAGCCGATCAGGCTGCCGATGATCACGCCGACCAGCAGGCCTTTCAGTTGTTCGCCGATCCAGCCGCCGGTCGAGAGGTTGGACAGCCCGAAGCGGTGTTCGCGGATGAAGCCCACATAGTAGTCGTTGGGCAGGTCGATGATCGCCGACACGACGGTGAACATCGCCAGGAAGAGCACGCCCTGCAAAAAGCGGCCCTGGAACCGGCGCTCGGCGATATCGCGCAGCTTCTGCGGCACCCCGAATCTCAGCAAGCCCCACGCGATGACCAGGCCGAGCACGAGATTCCAGACCTGGATAACATAGCCGCCCTCAAAGTAGGCGTCGGATTTGGCGCGCGCTTCCGCAGGCAGCGTGTTGAGGAGCTTTTCCGTCTCGGCGACAGGGTCGAAGTTAACCGGGGCAGGAGCGGCGTGCGCGATCAGCGCGAGGCCACCCGCGAGGCACAGGCAAAGCAGCAGCTTTGCAGTCACGGAGCGGAGTAGGCAGGGCATGGAACCTTAAGGCGCAATCCCTGGCGCGGCGCAAACCTGAAGCAGGACTACCGGCCCGCCCGCACGATGAGCGGCCGGGCACGCACGGCGGGATTCAGGATTGGCGGCTTCGCAGTGCCGCGTGGCGAGCCACGCCGTCGCGCCGGCGTGGATGTTGAACGGGCGTGGTCACTGACTGGCTGACGGAGCGGCCGGAGGGGATCGGCGGAGGTCAGCCGAGGCCGTGTTCCTTGCGGAAGGCCGGGTCTTTCAGCAGATCCGAAATGGTGTCCACGATCACCTGGGTCTGGCGTTCGACCTCGAGGTTGATCGCGTCGCCCACCTGTTTCTCGCCAAAGGTCGTGAGTTTCAGCGTTTCCGGGATCAGCCAGACTTCAAACTCCCCCTTGGCCTTGTCGGCCTTGACGACGGTGAGACTGCAGCCGTTGAGGGCGAGGAAACCCTTGGAGAAGATGTAGCGCATCCATTGGGGTTCGACCGCAAACCGCATCACAAAATTGTTCTCGGGGCGGACGATCGAGACCACTTTCGCCCTGGTGTCCACGTGGCCGGAAATCGGGTGGCCGCCGATTTCAGCGCCCGCCTTGGCGGAGCGTTCGATGTTGACCATGCACCCCGCCTCCAGGTTGCCCAAGGTGGTAAGGTTCAGGGTTTCCAGCATCACATCAAACTGCACCTGGTTCCCGGCGATGCCGGCCACGGTGAGACAAACCCCGTCAACCCCCACACTCGCGCCTTGTCCGAGTCCCGCCAACAGGGGATCCGGCAGGGACACAAACAGGGTGTGCAACCCGGGTTTCTTCACGACCTGGGTAACGGCAAATTTCCCCTGCACAATTCCGGTATACATGGGGCCTGATTACCACCGGGAGGAAACGGGCACAAGCTTTGGGATGATGCCGCCTTCAGCCCTTGATGGCGCCGGCGGAGAGGCCGCGGACGAAGAGCCGCATCGTGAACAGGAAGATGATGATGAGGGGGATGGAGGCGAGGAAGTAGGAGGCCATGATCTGGCCCCACGGCTTCACGTATTCGCCATCGAGGTAGATGAGGCCGACGCCGAGGGTGAAAAGCTCCTTGTCCCGCAGGATGATGAGCGGGAGGAGGAAGTCGTTCCACTCCCTCAGGAACGTGAGGATGGCGAGTGTGCCGATG
>CAJBES010000005.1 GCA_903952145.1 uncultured Opitutaceae bacterium
CCCACCGAGGCCCTCCACGACCTGATCGTGAAGCGCGAAAGCACCCGCGCCCTCGCCAAGTGCGCCCGGGAACACGGCATGCGCACCCTCGAATTTTCCGGCTGGTCCAAGGTCTGCGCCGGGCGCACCACCCTCGACGAAGTGCTCCGGGTCATCACCGTGACCGACAAATGAACCGGCCCGGTTTGCTTTTTTGTCTTCTGGCACCGGCTCGCTCCAATCTGCAACCGATCAACCCCAAGTCGTAAATTTCACGATGCCCCTTTTCACCTATAGCGCCCGCAGCGCTGACGGTCAGACGGTCACCGCCAGTCTCGACGCCCCCTCGCGCCGCGATGCCGCCCGGCTTCTTGCCGCCCGCGGGCTGCAACCCATCACTCTGCAGGAAGCCTATGCCACAACCGCGCCTTTCGCCCAAGCCTCGCCCCGCGCGTCCGTCGTCGGGCACCGCGCGCTGGGGGCCGATCTCCAGCTGCCTTTTCTCCAATCCCTTTACGATCTCGCCGGCAGCGGGCTGCCCGCCGGCGAGGCCGTGCGCCTCCTCAGCCGCCGCCTGCAGGAGCCGCGCCAGCGCGCCCTCTGCGGTGCCCTTTGGGACAAGCTCAGCGAAGGTCTGCCGCTCTCGTTGGCGATGCAGTCTCAGACTGCGGTCTTCCCCGCCCACACCGTCAATCTCATCGCTGCGGGCGAAGCCACGGGCAACCTCCGCGAGGTACTCGACCGCCTCATCCAGCACTACACCACGCAGCTGGAGATGCGCCGCCTGCTGACCGCCGCGCTCGCCTACCCCATTTTCATCTGTACCGTCGCGCTGGGCGTCATCCTGTTCTTCATCTTCTTCCTCCTGCCGCGCCTCCAGACCCTCCTCAACTCCCTCGGCGGCAAACTCCCCTGGGCAACCCGCCTCCTCGTCAACCTCTCCGACTTCGTCCTGCACTACGGGATCCTCACGCTCATCACCGCCGTGCTTGTTGCCGTGGTCGTGTGGCGTTGGCGGCACACCCCGGCCGGCCGCCTGCGTAGCGACGCCCTCCTGCTCCGTCTGCCCTTCGCCGGCCGGTTCGTCACGGGCGCGGCCATTCATAATTTCAGCCAGACCCTCGCCGTGCTCTTGGAAAACGGCATCACCACCGCCGAGGCGCTGCGCATGACCGAGCGCACCATCACCAACCGCGCGCTGCGCAATGCCTTTCGCGAGGCCACCGGTCGTGTGCTTGAGGGCGAGAGCCTCTCGCAATCCCTCGCCCGGACCGGCTGCTTTCCTCCGTTGGTGATCGACCGTCTGGCCGTGAGCGAGAGCACCGGTCAACTCGCCCCCGGCCTCCGCGGCATCGCGCAGTCCTACCAAGGCGAGCTGACCCGCCAGATCCGTGTCTTCACCCAGGTGATGTCGAGCGGCGTGCTGCTCTTTGCCTTCGCCTTCGTGGCCTTCATCGCCTACGCGATCGTCTCCGCCGTCTTCCAGGTCAGCGCCAGTTTCAAGTTCTAGACTGCATTTGCGCGCACCCCCCGGCCCACGGCCCACGCCCCCGCCGCATACGCTGCCGCGGCGAGGTGCGCACTGGTCGCCACGCGCACCGTCGGATCGTCAAACTGGATCATGCCTCCACCCTGGCCGCCGCCGGACATTTCGAGGACGATCTCGCCCACGTAGATCAGCAGTACCAAGGGCCAGAACCAGTCGGTCCACTTGCGCTCCCAACTCTGGACGACGTACAGCAACAGCAATCCAAGATCAATTGCACTGAGGCCACCGTACCGCCCCATCGCCGGATCGAACCAATAAAGCGCCGATGCAATGAACGGCGGCATCAGCACAAAACCCAGTCGACTCGCCCAAGGATGTTTCGCGCCGAACGACCAGCCCAGCAGCAGGAACAGGCCCGTGTCGGCGAAAAAGTGCGGCCAGCCGAAATGCACCAGGTGCCCAGTCCACAGGCGCCACCACTCGCCGGCGGCGATGGCCGCGCGCTCGTAGATCAGGACGTCGCGCCAGCCCGGGTTCAGCTGGAACACAAACGCCGCCAGCCCCAGCACCAAATAGATCGCCGGCACCCGCCGCACGTGCTGCCAAAGCCCGCCGAGTTCGGGTATAAGCCTAGATCCGAGGGTGCCCATACGGCGCATTGGAAGGAAAGCTGCGCCGCAGCGCAACGCCGGACCGGCCAAGTTGGTGAACTCCTCCTGAAGCAATGCCTCCGTGGGTCGTGCCCGGCCTGCCTCTCCGCGAAGCGCACCCGGCCCGTCCGGAAGGCTCCTACCCGGCTGAATTCCTCTTCGTCGACTGAATCCTCAGTCGTGCCCCCTGGCTTTCGCCTTGCGCTCGGATATTCTCCTGAGTGCGAGTAGTGCGCCGGCGGCACCGAGGCCCCACAGTGAGATCACTCCCCCGCCGCCACCACCAGAAGGAGCTGCCGCGGGCGGGGTTGGCGGCGGCGTGCCGCCGCCGCCCGACACCGGCGTCGAGGCCCCGTAAAGGCCCAGTTCCGAGCGGCCGCCGAAACGGCTGTTGAAGGCCGGCAGGACGTAGTCGAGGTCGCCGTCGCCGACGCCGAACCATTTCAGCATGTCGCGGGCATACTCGTCCACCGCGACGCCAGGAATCAACCGGCCCTGACCCGTGTCGAACTGCGCCAGGTTTTGCAGATCGGGATAATAACCCTGGTCCTTGTTGCCGAAGACGTTCCCACCCTTGATCGCGCCCCCGAGGACGAAGTGGTTGCCGCCCCAGGCATGGTCGGAACCGTTGCCGTTCGACTTGAGGGTACGACCGAAGTCCGAGGCGGTAAACAGCGTGACGTTGTTCTGCAATCCGACCTCGCCCAGCGCCTGCCAGAACGTATCCACCGCCTGGCTGACGGTGCGCAGCATGGTGGTCTGATTGTTGAGCACCTCGTTGTGGTGATCCCAACCGCCGAACTGCACGAAGAAGACCTGCCGTCGCGCGCCCAGGCGGCCGCCGGCCGCAGCGGTGCGGGCCACCATGGCAAGGTTGGCGGCGACGCTGTTGCCGGTCGGCACCGGCGTGACGAGCGTGGTGCCGCTGAGGGCTGAAGCGAACTCGTAATAGGCATCGACGGCGTCGCGCGACGAGTTGCCGAAGGATTTTTCAAAGATGCGGCGGTAGTCAGCCTCGAGCAGGCTGTCGACCGTGGCCGAGCGCAGCGCGGTGAGGTTGTTGGCTGCGGTGGGGTTGTAGCCGGTAAGGGCGGTCGCGCCGTTGGCCGTGATGCTGTAGGTGAAGACCTGCTCGCCGGTGAGGAAGATGCTCTGCCCGGACAGCGAGATGTTCATCGACACGACGCCCGGTTGGTTGAGGGATCGAATGATGTCGGCGGCACGCCCGCCCCAGCCGATGGCGGTGCGCTGGTCGGGGATGCACGTCTGCCATTGCTTGATCTGGTCGGCGTGCGAATAGAGCGAGACGGGCCGATAGCGGCCGGCGCGATACTCGGCCAGGGTGGTCGGGCGGACGAGCGAACCGACGTTTGACACGAACGCGAGGCGGCCGGCGTTGAACAGATCCCTTACCTCCGTCATCGAAGGATGGATTCCGAGCGTGCGCCCGCCAAGGTTGGCGGGCGTGATCGGGAGCAGTGACTCGCGCGCCAGAGCCAGGCCGCTGCGCGCCGCAGCGTAGGCGTTGTATTCGCCTGACGTCGTCGGCACGAGCATGTTGAAAGAGTCGTTGCCGCCGGCGAGGAAAAGGCAGACGAGGGCCTTGTAGTCCGAGGGTGCCGTCTGGGCGGCGAGGGAATTCGCCAGCCGCAGGCTCAGCAGGGTCGAGAACAGGGCGGTGGCCCCCACCCCGGCGCAACTGGCCTGGCCGATGAACTGGCGGCGGGAAAGCGGAGGGGCGGCGGTAGGCTTCATAGCATCATTTGCTCACGGCGGCTTCCGGCGAGATCGCAACCAGGTAGACCGCGAGCCGCGCCCGGGTCTGGTTGAACGTGATGCCGGAGGGCACCATCGCGACGGTCACGCCGTTCACGGCCGCCAGGATGGCGTTGCGCGTCGCGTCGCTCATCGTGCCGTGAACCAGCAGCAGGTTGAGATTGTCGAGCAATGCGGGCGGACTGGCGGCGAGAGCCTCCTGGTCCGCCAGGTTGAGCGCAAACCGGCCGGCCCCGGTCTGTGTGATGGTATAGAGCGCGTTCGGCAGCGTGACCGCAAAGACCGAGGTCAGGATCTGGTACTCGGGTCCGACAAGGCCGGCGGCGTCGATGGGCCCCGGCGGCCGATGGTCCGGCAGGTAAAAGTTGAAGACCGATGAAGACGCGAGCGGGAACTGTCCGATGGTCGACTCGGAAATGGTCGAGCCGAAATCGTAGGGCAGCGTGCCGTCCTGCACCGTGTAGTGCATGGCCCGCAGCAGGCCGGTCACGCGCAGGAAAGGTTCCTTCAGCTTGCCGGAGTTCGGCTGTGCGATCGTCGACAGGTTGCGCGCCTCGGCGTCGAGGAGGATGGCCCGTACGACCGCCAGCAGGTCGCCGCGTTGCCCGGCGCCGTTGTTCACGAAGACCGCAGCCACGCGCCCGACATAGGCCGGGCTGGGATTTGAGGTGATCAGGCGCTGGATCAGCTGCCGCGCGATGAAAGGCGCGGTGCTCGGGTGCTCGATGAGATTTTCGAGGGCATCGGCCACGTCCTGCAGGCCGCCCTGGTTGGCCGGTAGCACCGACTTGCGCGCACCCGGATACGACAGGAGCGTCTTGCTGCCCTGGTCGTGCTGGAACTCCCACATCAGCATGGGCTGCGTGTAGTTCTGCGTCGCCGCTGGGAAATCCGTGCGCCCGGCGCCGGTGCCGACGGCGTTGGGATTGTTGTTCTCGTCGGTGAACCCGGTGAAGACCCGGGCGAACTCCGAAATGTTGGCGTTGGTGTAGGTCTCGACCGGACGCCCGCTGGCGTCGGTGACATTGGTGCCATCGGATGTCAGCTGGTAGAGACCGATGGTGAAGAGCTGCATGACCTCGCGGGCATAGTTTTCATCCGGCTGGGTGCCTGTGGTCGGGTTGGCCTTGCGGTTCTTGTAATGGGTCAGGTACCGGCCCATCATGGGATGGCGGGTGATGATGTCCATCAGCAGTGTGCGGAAACTGCCGAGGGCATTGCGCGCGAGCATGTCATAGTAGCTGCTCGAACCCTCCTGGCCGTTGCTGATGGCGGACTCGAAGTCAGAGATTACCATGATCTGGCTAAGCGCGTAGGCCACGCGCTGCCGGAGTTGGTCGGTCCCGGCAAGCATGACCTGGGTGCGGGCCCGGCGGTTGGTGCCGCGGTCGAAGGTGGTGATTTGGCCGGCGTTCTTCGCTGCCTGCAGGAGAGCGGTGGCCGAACTCGCCGGTTTGGCGGCTTCGAGGTCGATCCACCGGTTGTAATCGTAGTCCAAGCCACGGAGTTCGGCGATGGACGCAGGCGTGGGACCAAAGGTGGCCTGGGAAAGGAAGCGGGACGCCTGCTGATCCATGGTGAGGCTGGTGTTGGGCTCAACCGCCGCCATGAGTGGCGCCACAACTAGGACCGCCGCCAGCAGGAAGCCACGGCGAAGTTTGGTTGGGGTAACCACGGCTGATGGTTTGATCAGTCGCATCATTCGAGCAAGACGATAGCAGCCGGGGTGGAGTTACGGGCAAGTGGCTCCGGTTGGTAATATTCGAGAGTTTCCAATGAATCGTCGTGAGATAGGTCAGCATAGGTAGGGCCGGACCTTGGTCCGGCCGCGGCCCACCGGCTCGTCGTGGACGCCTCGCCCACCGTCGGGCTTTTCTGCAGGACCCAATCAGGGCGTGAGCTCGGCAGCGACGACCCGGAAGCTCGCGTTGAGCTGGACCGGGGCCCCGGCCGGTTCAGGGAGTCCCGCCAGTCACCCGCTGGGCGGTGACGTCGACGCCGTTCTCCTCGAGTCGCGCCTGGTTGGCCTGGGCCGGCAGCAGGTTGCCGTGCGAATCGGTGCCGGCGGCAAAGAGGAGCGCAGTGAAGCCGCTCACCTGCACCGCCCGGTTATTGTCCTGCTTCAGGTTGCCGCCGGTCACACGCACATTGCTCGCACTGCCAAGTTGGAGCACCGGGGTGGCGGTGCCGAACGCTGAGAGATCGTGCAGATAAACCCGACCGTCGGCAAAGAGCACCCCCGGGGCGTAGATGCCCGTGTAGCCCCGGTCCTGCCAATAGCCGGTGTTCGCAGTGAGCACGCCCCCGAAGGTGTTGCTGGCGCCGGTGATCGCCAGCAGCCCGAGGTCGGCCACCCCGTCGTAGCTGGTCGCGGACTGAAAGAGGGGATTGCCGTTGTTGGCGGGCCGGTTGGTGTCACTGACTGGTTTGGAGATGTCGTAACCGCCGGTCGGGTCAAAGGCGGTCATCCGGCCCACGGTGAAGGCTGAAATGTAGGAACTGCTGTCAGTGTTCGCCAGGTAGACCGAGCCGTGGCCTTTCATGTAGCTGACCGCCTGGTTGTAACTGACCGGCGCGGCGGGACCGCTCGGTGTGTCCAGCACCAGCGTGACCGAGCCCGCGCCGGAGAACTCCACCTGGACGATGTCATTGTTCAGATCGAGGTAGGAGATGCGCGTGACCTGGCCGGCGTCGGCCGTGAACGTGGCC
>CAJBES010000006.1 GCA_903952145.1 uncultured Opitutaceae bacterium
AGTTTGGTGTGCAGTTTCATGATCGGGCCTCACTCTGGGCCGGGCCGGTCTTGGTGTGGAAAGGGAAGTCGGCCTGGGCGGCAAAACCGTCGCGCGCGCAACCGATGCAGGGGGCGCCGGCGCGGATGCAGTCGTTCGTGCCGCCGTTCCACTGGCGCAGCGTGCAGTCGGCCTTCGTGATCGGGCCGGCACAGCCGAGTTTGAACAGGCAGCCCTCGGCCCCGAAGGTGGAGGCGAAGTTCTCGCGCTCGTAATCGGGAAAGCGCGGGCACTGCTCATGGATGGTGCGCTTGAAAAAGGCTTGGGGCTGGCCCAGTTCGTCCAGCGGTGGCAGACCGAACTTGAGCACGTGGGCGATGGTGCCCACGACCCAGTCCGGGTGCGCCGGGCAACCGGGAATGCTGATGCGCGGCGTGCCGATGCCCTGCTGCGCCAGAAACGCCGGGACGCCGATGGCCCCGGTCGGGTTGTTCTGCGCAGCGGGGATGCCGCCCGAGGTCGCGCACGAGCCGACGCACAAGACGGCTGTCGCCTTCCGGGCGGCGCGAGCGAGTTGGTCCGCAAACGCTTCCTCGCCGAAAAAGCAGGCCCGGGGCATGGCCGCCGGCACGGCCCCCTCGACGATCAGGAAGTAACCGCCCTGCGCGATGGTGCGATCCACCACCTGCACGGCCATTTCACCGGTGGCGCCGGAAAGGGTCTGATGGAACGCGAGCGAGAGATACTGCGTGAGCAGCTGATCCGGGCCGATGGGATCGCTGTTCAGCAGCGAGATCGAGCAGCCAGAGCAGCTTTGCCCTTGGAGCCACAGCGCCGGCGCGCCACCGCGGGCCATCTGCGCGAGCGATTCGGCCATCGCGGGGATTGCCTTCGCACCGAGGCCCATGACGGCGGTCAGCCGAATGCTAAGGCTCAGGAACGAACGTCTGGTCATTGCATCCATGGCGCGGAGGGTAACAGGGGTTCAGTGCACCGCACAGGCGAGGCACGGGTCGAAAGAGCGGATCACGCGCGCCACTTCGATCGGTTGTTTCGGATCGGCCACGGGCGTGCCGATGAGCGCGGTCTCCATGGCGCCGGGCCGGCCCCGGTCGTCGCGTGGCGAGCAGTTCCAAGTGGTGGGGACAACACACTGGTAGTTGGAGATTTTGCGGCCGCGGATCTCGATCCAGTGGCCGAGCGCGCCGCGGGCTGCCTCCGTTAGCCCGATACCGGCGCCGGATTCGGGAATCGTGAAATCTGTGAAAGCGGGCTGGTCGGGCACGAGTTGCTCGATCCACTCGGCGCACCGGTCAACCAGCAACCGGGCTTCCAGCGCCCGCGCCGCATGGCGGCCCAGCATAGAGATAAGATCCTTTGGTTCACGCCCGATGGCCTTGAGCAGATCGTCCACCGCGGTTCTCACCGCCGGCCGGCTGCCATCGTGATAGGCGACGAGCAGGCGGGCGAGGGCGCCAACCTCCACGACTTGGCCGTCATAGCGCGGGGCTTTCAACCACGAGTAAGCGCCAGTCTTGTTCGGGTCTGGCGTCGTCTCGCCTTGCGCCGGCTTGCGGCCCGTGGCAGAGGAAAACCACGAGTAACGCACGTCCTCGGTGATGCCTTCCACGTTCAGCGGTTGCAACCCGGGCCCGTCAGCGAGGATGACTCCGGCTGGCAGGAAACGAGCGCCCATGCCGGACGCTTCGGGGAAGACCCCGTAGGAAAGAAAGTTCCCGCAGCCGCGCCCGATGCCGAAGTAATCAGGGAACGCTGCTGCCACGGCAACCACGTCGGGCAGGTAGGATTCGACCACGAACGTGCGGAGTCGACCGAGCAACGCGCGAAACTGGGCAATTTTTATGGCAGTGACCTGGTCGGTCACACCGCCAGGCACGAGCGTGGCGGCGTGCGGCATCTTGCCAGCGAACACCGCGCCAAGCTTGTGGCCGACCTGGCGTATTTCGATGGCGTCGAGGTAGTGTTTGATCACGCCGATGTTCAGCGCCGGATCGCGGATGAGTTGCGCCGTGAATTGCGGGAGAAACGGGCCCACAGGGTTTGCCGTCGCCGATGCGAGTTGAGACTTCGCCCAATCGCGTAGCCTGACGAGGGCCGGATCGCGGCCGGTGTAGGTGGTGACTTGGGTGAGATCGACGAAATCCAAACCGGAGAGCAGATAAAAGTGGGTGAGATGCGAAGTGATGAAGTTCGCCGCCTGGATGAGGTTGCGCACCACGCGGCCGTTGTCGGGCGGGGTGACGCCGTAGGCGGCATCCTGTGCGGAGATCGAGGCGATGCCGTGCTCCACCGGACAGACACCGCAGATGCGCTGCGTGATCTGCTGGGCGTCGAGCGGGTCACGACCCCGCAGGATTTGCTCGAAGCCGCGAAACATCTCGCCCACCACTTGGGCGCTGGTCACGCGGCCGCCATCGGTTTCGACCTTCACGCCAAGATGACCCTCGATGCGAGTAACAGGGCTGACACTAATCATTTCTTTCATTGCACATCAAAAGTTAAGAGGGTGCTTATCCGTCGAAGCATGGCTTGCCTCCATATCGGCTCGTCGGCGAATAACTTTTGCGATTTTTACCGGGGATTTTTAGCCGAACCCAAGCTGGGCGAATTTGAACAGTCTGGAGATGGATTTATCCCGGTATCTTCCCTGATATCTCGATGAGTTTGTCTTTCGCCACAACCGCCGGAAGACGCCGATGGCCGTATTTCAATCACTGTTGGGCATCGCCAGCTCGAGCCAAGGTTGAGTTTCCCTTCCGTATCATCAAGCGCCTCTGGGTCACGCCAGCATGCGCTACCGCGGCTTCGCAAAAAACGCCCGGCTGCATCTGCTCTTCGCCTTCTCCAGCCTCTATCAGGCCCGCCGGGCCTTGCTCGCCGCCACCTAAACCCAGCGAGACTGGTCAGATGCTCTCTAAAAACCATTGCTCGCCACCGTAATCACGCCAAAGGCCACTGGCCGCACTTTTCCGCTCCTCGAAACATCTGCTCACAAGTTCCGCCCGGCAACAGGGCTGAGTTTTGCAGAAGCTCCTATGTGCAGATGGCAGTGCGGGCATTTATAGAACCAGGCTGCGCCCTTGGGGGCGCGTGCAAAGTTGTCGAACACCAGATGCACGTTGCGAGCTATGGGGACACAGCGTTCAATCTGGTCTAGGAAACGCAGGAACTCCTGCTGGCGGCGGCAGCCGGGGGAGCTCCTCACGGTCGCTCAATTTTACAAACGATCGCCCAGCCGCTGGCAGGGTCGACCAGCGCGAGCGCGCAGGCCGCCTTGCCTGTGGTGCCGGCGGTGAGGGGTAAATCGATCCGGTAACCGCGTCCGCCCAGCCAATGGTCGTCCCGCCGCCACGACTCCGGCAACGGCGCGCCCGAAAGGAGGCGCCACTCGAGCCGGGGGACAGGTTCCGCGCGGGAGGCGGCCGCTTCGTCCGCCATGCCCCATTCGACCCCTATCCAATACCAGCTGCGAACTGCTACCGTCGTCGTCAGCATTGGCGCTCCGTCCGGGTCCACGCTCACCCGGGCAAGTTCCCGTCCGCTTGGTTGGATCAAAACAAAGCCGAGATGCCCTGGTGGAGTCGAACCCGGCCACGACACTTCAGCGCGGTGGTCGTGCACGTTCGTGCCGACTGGTTCGGCACCTTCGGCATCCCGCCAATGCGGCTGGTGGCCCGGCCCGACGTCATCCGGTGAAAATTCCAGGGCAAAGCCGTTTGTCGTGGCCGGTTGCCGAAACGCCGGAGGCATCCGCGCATGGCGTTCTTCAAGCATTTTTTTACGCGCTCTCTCCATGGCATCATCCTCGCCGGCCGGCACGGGATACGTCGGCAGAATCAGGTCCTGCACCATCCTTGGCTCCCACGCGGTTACGTCCACGCGCAGCCGTTGCTTGGGCGGCCCGCGGTCGGGTCCCTCACCGGCAACGCGGAGCGGTGGCGGCAGCGCCGGCATTTCTGCCAACGAACCGGCCTGACCGACGACCGCCGGAGTCCGGGTGGTCGTGAGCGGCTTGCGGTTGGCGCGCGGGGTCTTCGCCTTGGCAGCGGCTTTCACATTATCCAACAGGGGTGGAGCCTGATGCACCACGACAGTGGTTTCAGTGGCCTCGGCGGGTTGCACGGACGGCAAGCTGGCCGGCGGCAACGCTCCGGCCACTTTGTCTCCTACCAACGCAGCCGATGTGGCGAGTGCCATAGCCGCCGGAGCGGCGGCAGCGGTCACCCCATTGTCGCTAGCCGGGTCCACCGGCATCGCCGTCGGCGGAAGCGATGGCTCCTTCGCAAAAGCAAGGCCCGCTTGGCGCAGGGCCTGCCGATGGGACATCAGAGCTTTGTCTTCCAAAGCCAACTCCGCCGCGACCGACTTGTCATCGGAATCCGAGGTTGGTGCCGCAGACGCGAACTGCGCCGGCGAATCGGCAACTTGGCTCGCGGAAGAGGTCCGCACTTTCTCCAGCGCCACCGACGCTGAGTCCGCGGGCAAGTCGCCCGAAGATACCCCGCCGTCGCCCGTGGGAGAACCCGGATCCGGCGAGTCCCCGGGGGCGTTGAATGCCGTCCGCGGTGCTCCGACAGCGGACCCAGCCCCAGCCCCGCGGCGCGCCGCAGTGGCGAGCCTTCCTGACTTGTTCCCGCCGACCGAAGAAGGTGCAGTGGGTTTACCTACCCCAACTGCTACGGCACTAGGGAGCGCAATTTCCTCCGTCGAGTCGCCGCCAGACTTTCCGATGCAGGAAGCCCCCCGATCGTGGGCGTTCTTCGCTGCCATGGGGTAACTTCGCGCCCCAACTTGCGCCGGAAGTAACATCGGGGTCGCCGGGTCGAAGGCGGATTCGTCAGGAACTTCCCCGGTATCAGCCTTCGCGGGTGGTATGGCGGTCACATCCGGCAACACATGCGGAATGGACTTGGCTTGATTGATCGTCGACGGTGCCAACCCGTCGGCCTGGATCTTGGGGTGTGATACCGCCGCCGAGTCCACCGGCGACGATTCCATCGAGGGCGAGACGGAAGGCAAAGCAGCATTTGGGTTCGAGGTAGAAGCTGGCGGCATGGCGCTAGATGTCATGGAGCGATCCTGGGCGCCTGGTTCCGCGAATGATCGCGAGCTCCCGACTGACCCGCGACCGGCGCCACCCGGGTGGGCTTCCGAGGGCGCGGACTGAGCGAAGAAAACGGTCGCCTGCCCCCCGGCAGATTGCCGCCCCGACGCCTGAGTGCCGCTGAGCCGGACGATGCCGGTCGATCGCCGGGCAAGCCACCACCAGCCGCCACTTGCGGCCAGAGCAAACAGCAAGGCAATCGCAAAGGCAAACCGTCGCAAACCCGACCGAGGCGCGCGGCCGCGGGTCATGACGAGCGGCGCGGTGGTATCGGAAGCCCGGGTGCCCGCCGGCGCGGTCGGTGTGGTCGGTTGCACCGAAACCGGCGACGCCGCGCGCCCAAACGCCTCGACCGTGGCGCCGCGGTGTAATTCCAGTCCCACGATCGATTCGCGTTCCACGGTGACAGCGTAGCCGGTGGTTGGGAAATCTCCCCGGTCTGTGACGCGGATGCGGTAGTTCCCCGGCGCAATTTTTAGAAAACGAAAAGCCCCTGACGCATCGGCCTGGGCGCGCGCCAAGATGGTGCCCTGCCGATTTTCGATGACAACATTTAGTCCCGCCGCGCTTTCCCCATCCATGAGCACTGCGCCGTTGATCTCGCAGTCGAGTGTATCTGGAAAATACGGCAGCGCCGGAACTGCAGCGCCCCAACTGTGCACCATCGGACCCGACTCGGGACGGCAAACAAACCCAGCCAGCGCCGAATCCGGAACGGCGGTCAGCATGGCCACCATCGACTGAACACGCGCCTTGAGTTGGACGTCAAGGTCCACTGTGCTGTCCCCGTCCCCCGGTTCGTCGTTCCGGGGAGGCTCCGTCAATTTGCCGGCAAACGACCGCAGCGCGCTCTCCAATCGCCGGCGCACATCGACGAATTCCGCCGCGGTCAGCGGCCGGTTCCCGTTGGCTTCGCGCCACGTCCAGAAGACACCGCCGAGGTCCGGTCGCCGTTGCGGCGACAACAGCACACCCTTGAAATGGGGCGACAGCAGAGGCCAGAATTGATGAATCGTGCGGCTGCCGATGAGGGACCAAGCCGGCTGTTCATCTCCGATGCGAAGCTCGGCCACGGCGCGGCGGGCAGTGTTTGAGTCGTTCATGAACTTGTTTTCCGCGCTGCCGGCCGGCCGGGGCCCAAGGAGCTTCCTACGGGGCGGCACGGATCCTGTTGCATCGCGCGGCGCATTTTCTATCGGCGGTCGCGCCCAGCCTCGCCTGCCGGATCGGATAACAGCGTGACCAGTCGCCAGCGGTAAGTCTGCCCTGGCGCCAGTTGGGCGGGCAGCCGGCGGGTGAGTTCTGTTCCGGCGTTCTCCGCCACTACCGTTTGCTCAATCACGTAGTCGCCTCCCGCCAGATTTATCTCGGCGGAACTCCGCGCCCACACGCGGGAGGCTTGGGTTTCGGTGCCAGCGGTCGCGGCAACGGCGATGCGCCATTCGTAATCGGTGAGATTTTCGATCACCAGGCGGGCTCCCCGTGCCGCTGGCTGAGCCGTCACAGTCGGTGGCCGGACCATTGCGCAACCCGCCGCGACTAGGCCCCAACCCAGCCCGCCGAGTATCGCCAGGGTGGAACGCAAAAAACCGGGAAGATTCACGCGGCCGCGGAATTCGAATCCGCCAGTGAATCGCGGAGTTGCTGACCGATGCGCAGGACGACCGCGCAGACACTGTCCCGCACCACGGGGTCGTGTGGGGAAACGCAGCAACCCCGACGCTCCCCTTCGAGCCACGTCTCGTCGTTGATGATCTTATGGATCATTGAAATCTCGCGCAAAATAATCGGGTCTGGCGACATGATCGAGGCGGGGTCGCGAGTCGCACCGTGCAACCCGACAGCCTAGCCTTATTATCGGCCAACTTGGGTGGTCCTAAAGCGGCTTTACCC
>CAJBES010000007.1 GCA_903952145.1 uncultured Opitutaceae bacterium
GAAGACGGTGGAGGATTATTTCACGATCAAGGTCGGTACGCATCCGGTGCGCATGCAACTGGCCGTGCTGCTGCCCGAGATGCAGCGCGGCCTGATGGGCCGGCGCGAGCTGGGGCGGGATGATGGCATGCTGTTCGTCTACGTCCGGCCCGATGCGTTGAGTTTCTGGATGCGCGACACGCCCCTGCCGCTCGATATCGGATTTTTCAGTCCGGGGGGCGAGTTGCGGGAGATTTATGCACTGTATCCCTACGACGAGACGCCGGTCAAATCCCGGAATCAGCGACTGCAATTTGCCCTCGAGATGAACCAGGGCTGGTTCAGTGAACGAGGTGTCAAACCGGAGGCCAGACTTGATCTCAAGGCCCTGGCCGCCGCGCTGAAGGAACGCGGGTTCGAACCGAGACGATTCGGGCTGGAGTAGGGCCAAAAGGCTTCAGACCGGCCCCCTTGGCTCACTCGTCGTCGTCGAGGCGGCCGCCTTTGACGACCTTGAGATCGTCGCGCGGAATTTCGTTGTTGGTTTTCACCAGGAGCACCGGGGTCTTGGTTTTGACCCAGACCTCGGCCTCCTTGAAGTGCTTGGCGGGCACGTTTTCGAGGGCGTCACCCATGGTCTTGGCGGGGAGCAGCCGGCCTTTCTTGCTGGCATTGAAATCGTAGGCGGCGCGGTAGATGCGCTCCTGGGTCGAGGCGACGCTTTCGTGCTCCGGAATTTGGAGGATCCAGCCGGCGAAGTCGTCCTTGGGCAGCTTGCCCTGGGGATCGGACACGAGGATGACAAACTGCTTCTTGACCGGAGGTGGCTTGTCCTCCTCGCCCGGGTCGGGTTGCACGGCGAGGTTCATTTCCTCAATGACACGCCGCAGCAGGGCGGGATCGATATGGTTCTTCTTCAGGATCTCGGCGACCTTGTTGACGTCAATTTTCGGCATGGTGTTATGATTGGGAAGGGCCACGAATGGACACGAATGAGCACGAATGTAAAGACCCACGCTGACGACGAGTGGTTTGATGTCGTCAACGGGCGCGACGAGGTCATCGGGCGGGCCCTCCGCGCCGAAGTGCATGCACGCGGGTTGTGGCACCGGGCGGTGCATGTGCTGGTGGGCAACGCCGCGGGCGAAGTCTTCCTGCAAAAGCGCTCCCTGACGAAGGACATGTCGCCCGGACTCTGGGATTCCTCGTGCTCCGGCCATCTCGATGTCGGCGAGGACTATGACACCGCGGCCAGACGGGAACTCGGAGAGGAGCTCGGGCTGCACCTCGCGTCGCCCCCGCCGCGGTGGTTCCGGGTCATGGCTTGCGCAGCCACCGGCTGGGAATTTGTGTGGGTCTACCGGGTAACCGCGGAGGGACCCTTCACCTTGCCTCCGGCAGAGATCGAGCGGGGCGAATGGGTGGCAGTGGCTGAGCTGGGGCGAAGGCTGGCGCACCAGCCGGCCGACTACAGCCCGGCTTTCCAACACGTCTGGGCGCTGGCCGCCCCGCGCCTATAGGGTGGGCGAACTGCGCGCCTGCCGGCCGGAAATCGCGCCCGGTCCCGTGTTTGCGCTGAGGCGCCTGATCTCGTCGAATTGCTTCTGGGTGATGAGCCGCCGGGGCAGGCGCTTTTCGGCTTCGTGGAGCAGGCGGACGCGGTCCTCGTCGTTGGGCTCGTGGGGCCCCCATGCGGTGTGATGCCCCTGTTTGCGGGTCCATTCGATGTTGCCGCCGTGCACATTCACGATGACCTGGTATTTCCGGTTGTCCGCGTCCTTGTTCCACCAGCCGAATTCGATGCTCATGGGCTTCCTTGTGCGGCAGATTCAGACGGCGGCCAATGCAAATTCCGCGACCAGGTCGCCGGGCCGAAACTCCCGCCGGCGGGAGGAAATTTTGCGCACGACAAGGTGATCTGGGGCGACGTCTACCAACAGACCGCCCAAGGGCTGGCAAAAG
The DNA here is from genome assembly GCA_903952145.1 of uncultured Opitutaceae bacterium. GTDB lineage: Bacteria > Verrucomicrobiota > Verrucomicrobiia > Opitutales > Opitutaceae > UBA2377. The sequence goes on from CAJBES010000007.1 coordinate 1,942, forward strand.
GAACCGGTATTGATCACCACGCGGCCATCGGGCCGGCGCCAGACTCCGGGCCGGTGGGTATGCCCCACGATGATGAAACGGGCCAGTGGGCGATGCGCTTGGGCCAAGGCAGCAGTGCGGGAGGGCATTTCAGCCCAGGCACGCAACACCCGGGGCAGGCGCAAGGGCGGCCAGACCGTATTAGTCAGAAAGCGGGACAGGTATTGCCACGCCCGCGGCTCGGTTTGATGCCTTTGCGGGAGCGCGAGGGCGGCGCGGCGGTGGGCGGCAAGCAACTGCTCCAATGAAAGGGCTGCGCCCGCGGCGCGTTCACGGGCGACCAATTGACGGGCGAGCGGCGCGTCCTGACTCCACGGCACGATGTCCTCGAAGACGATGTCGCCGTGCGTGAGCAAGATGCGGCCGCCGGCCATCTCAAGCAGGTGCACCCCGGAAATATCGGGATCGTGGTTGCCGGTGATCAGAAGGGTCGGCGTCTGACCGAGCCAATCGGTCAGCGACTCACGCAGGCGGCCGGTGGCAGCCGGGCAGGGCCCGGGGCGGGTTTCGATGGTATCGCCGTTGAGCACCAACCCGGAGACGCCGGCCAGCAAGGGATCAAGCTGGGGCAGCGCGTGCACGGCGCCGGCCCAATCGCCGAAGTGCAAGTCCGAGAGGATGCGGGTAGTGGAGGAGGCCACGACGGGCCCGAGGTGACCGGTTCTTCCCCTCCGCGGCAATGCCATTGCGCGCGGACTTGTCGTGAGGGCGGGAATGTGCAGAGGTTCGACATGCGATTGATCCGCCTTCTGACCCTGTTTTTGGCCCTGGTCGGCGCGGCGCGGGCGGACAGTGCCGACGACATCGCCCGGATCCACACCGAGGCGATCGGCGGCAAGCAGCGGATGAACCTGTTGCGGACCCTGCGGGCCAGGGGGCTCGTGAATATTGGGGACCGTGTGCTCACCTTCCTGTTGATCGCCGAGCGGCCGAACCGGTTGCGCATGGAGACACAGGCGCAGGGCCGGCGGCTGATCCAAGGCACGGACGGAGTGGCACCGCCTTGGCAGCTGGACCCGGACGCGAATCCACCACGGGTGACCCGGTTGGAGGGTGAAGAGGCGCGGGAATTCGCCGCCGACGCCGAGTTTGACGACCCGCTCGTGGACTACGTGGCGCGCGGTTATGCGCTGGATTATGCCGGCGAGACGCAGGTGGATGGTCGCCGCGCCATGCGGCTGCTGGTCACGCGCCGGCTGGTGGACAGCTACCAGTTGCTGCTGGATGCAGAGACCTATTTCATCCTGAAGAAAATCGCCATGCGGGTGCGCGGCGCCCGCGAGGTGCGGATCGAAACTGTCTATGATGACTTCCGGCCGGTGGCCGGCGTGATCCTACCGCACCGCTACGTTGTTTCTGCCGACGGCCGGCCATTGCACGAAACCGTGTTGGAAGCGGTTGAGCCCAATGCCCCGGTGCCGGAGGACAGTTTCACGCCGCCGGTCATCATCACCGTGCCCCACTAGCCTCGGCCGTCCGGATGGCCGGCGGCGGTTGGGTCAAACCGGGGAATGCCTTAGCGGCCAAAGGGATTGCCGCCGGGCATGCCCTTCATCATTCCGCCCATGTCGAATTTCTGGTAACCGGCGGGCGGGGCAAAAAAGGTCGCAGGCAGGCTCTTCCCCTCGACCGCCGTGACATCCATGCGAAACTTCTGCTTGGTGCCCGCCGTGGAGATGACGCGCAGGGGGAAGAAGCTTTTGCCGACGAGCGCCTTTTCCCAGGCCTGCGGCGCGGCGCCTTTGCCCATGGGTCCGCCCATGGCGCTGCCGAGGCCCATGAAGGCGCCGAGTTCCTCGGTTGCCCAGATCTCGGTCACCGCCTCCTTGGATTTGGCGAGGTATTTGGTGCACTTGTAACCGATGATGGTCTCGGTCTCGCCGGTTTTTTCGAGCGCCGGCTCCTCGCCGGTATGGCCGGCGGCCGCGGCGGCGGCGCGCTTCATCGGCATGACCATATACATCTGCTGGTCGGGCATCAGCATGAGCATCTCATCCTTCGCAAAATCCATGATGGCGGTCATGGTCATGCCCTCCCCGGCCTGGATGTCGGTGCGCAACAGCCCTTCCTTGAGGCTGTATTCGAGCGGCATTGCCTTGTTGCGGCCGTCGGTGATCTGCATCTTGATGGTGCCTTCAAAATTCTTGGCCAACAGTGCGCCCGGGACGAGCAGTGCGGAGACCAGCAGGGTGAGGGGGAGAAGTTTTTTCATGCGCCGGCATCCAAGGCCGGCGGCGGCGGATGGGCAAGCGCGGCGTTTCGAGTCTTGCTTCGGGCGGCGGGTGGGCGTGGATAGGGCGCATGGCTATCTTCGGCTCCCTCCCCACCGTGCGCGCGCAATGCGCCGGCTTCAGCAATTTCGATGCGGCATTTGCCTACCTCGACGAATTGGCCCGTGCCGGGTCCGAGGCCCGGCGCCGGTTGGAGGCCCTGGCGCCGGGCGAGTCCGCGCGGATCGAACTGGCCGGGGGGATGTATGCCATGGAACAGGTTTACCAGACCAAGGCGCGGCCGGATGGTTTTTTCGAGTCGCACCGGCGCTTTATCGACGTGCAGGTGGTGCTGGCGGGCGAGGAATTGATGGAGGTGGCCGAGATCGGCCGGCTGCCGGTGCGGGTGGATTATGACGAGACCAAGGACGTGATCCTGTACCGTGATTTTGCCGGGGCCTCGGTGCTGCGTTTTCAGGCGGGGGAGGCGGGGGTCTATTTCCCGGTGGACGGCCATATGCCCGGCCTGCGCTCGGGCGCGGAACCCCGGTTGGTCCGCAAGACCGTGGTCAAGGTGCCCGTGCCGGCGTGAACGCCCGCCGATGAACTATCGGCATCATTTCCACGCGGGTAATTTTGCCGATGTGATGAAGCATGTGCTGCTCCTGCGGCTGGTGCGGGCCATGCAGCGCAAGGACAAGGGCCTTCTCTATCTCGACACGCACGCCGGCCGGGGCGGTTACGATTTGGAAACCGCGGCGCAGGGTGACACCCTGGCACGGCCGCCGGAGTGGCCGGCCGGCCTCGGCCGTCTGTGGGCGGAGCCGGAATTGCCGGAGCCGCTGGCCGACTATGTGTCCCAGGTGCGGGCCCATGACCGGAGTCAGGGGAACCTCACCTCGGAGCCCCGGTTCTACCCCGGGTCACCGCTCCTCGTGCGTGGGCTGGCGCGGCCGCAGGACCGACTGGCGCTTTGCGAGCTGCACCCGGCGGAGTGCGACGCGCTCAAGGCTGCAATGCAATTCACCCCGCGTGTCTCGGTGCAATTGCTGGACGGCCAGATCGCCCCGCGCGCCATGCTGCCGCCGCCGGAGAAACGCGCCTTGGTGCTCATCGATCCGCCGTTCGAGGCGCCGGACGAATTTACCCGCATCGCGGCGACCCTCGGTGAGGGCTTGGCGCGGCTGCCCGGCGGCGTGTTCGCGGTCTGGTATCCCTTGACGGAACGGGCGCGCATCGAGGCTTTCGCGGACCGGCTCCGGGCGCTGCGGCTGCCGCCGACCGCGGTGTTTGAACTCGCCGTCGCGGGCGAGCAGTCCGTGCTGAAGCTGCGTGGCTGCGGCCTCGTGGTGGTGAATCCGCCGTGGCGCTTCGAGCCGGAGGTGATGCCGTCCATGCAGCGGCTCGCCGCGTTGCTGGCGCAGGGACCGGGCGCGGCGGCGCATTGCCACTGGCTGGTGGAGGAGACCTAAACTCCCGGGCTCAGCGTCCGCCAACAGCCGAATCGTAGTGCGTGACGCGCACGGCGGTGAAGGGCAGCGGATCAAAGGCCACCCGGGGATTGGGCAGCTCGGGCGCCTTGAAAACCGGGCGGCCCCAGAGGATATCGCGATGCAGGATCCGCTTCTTCGTCGCCGGCGGGGCGGTGGATTCTGCGGGCTGGAGGGAGTTTTTGCGTAAAGCCGACATGGTGGTCAGGTAGTTCAGGTTGGTAGTCAGTAGATAGAGTCACGACGGGCGGGGATGTTCCGCGGCGAGCGAAAAAAATTAACCTCCGCCCGCCGGCGGCTCAGGCGACACGCGGCAGCCGCGCGCTCCCGTTGGCGGGCACCCGCTTCGGCAGCACGACGGTGAGCACCCCCTCATGCAGTTCGGCCTGCAGCGACCGGTAGTCGAGGCCGTGCCCGAGCCGCAGCCGCAGCTGGTAGTCCCGCTGCGCCCGCTCGAGGTGGAGCGCCTGCCAGTTGACGCGCACAAAGTGGGATTTGCGCGCCGTGATGATCAAGTCCGGCGCGTGCGCCTCGATCTCGACGCTGTTCGGGTCGACGCCCGGAACGTAGACGACGAGTTTCACGGCATCCGGCTGCTCGCGGCAGTCGTAGCTGGGTTTGCGGAAATGGGCCAGGCTGGTGGCTTCCGCGGACAGGCTGTGACGGCTCTGGTTCAGGGGGTGGATGATCGTGTGCATGGGTGAAAATGAGGTGGGACCCTCGGGGCTTTTGGCCTCGGGCTTCAGGGGGCTAAACGAAGGTCCGTTGAACGGAGGTTTAGGCCTGCAAGCCCGGGCCGGTGCGCTGTTTGTTCCAGCTAATGACGACCGGAGACATCTGGGCGCGGCAAAGGGCGACGGCCTTCGTAAACGAAGCGCCGGCACAGCCGCGGAGATGTTGATGCGAAACGGTCATGGGAACGCGGCCAACATGCACAAAGCCTTTTGCGCGCCAAGCAATAATTTTCAGCGGACCGAAAAATCCGGCGGGGCAACCCGCAGGTTTTTTTGGTTTGGAATCGGAGTGCATGGGGTTGCGGCGCCCTTGCCGCGTTCCGTCCCTTCCTCCGCGCCGAGGGTGGTGCAGCTCCAGTTCTTCCCATCCAAAAGACCCCGTAATCCGGCCGGGGGCGGCTTCCCGCTCATGCTGCCGGCCGGCGGCAGCATCCTGGCGGGCTGGTGGCGCTGGGGACAGGAAGTGATTGTCGTCGTCGGCGCGGCCGGCCACGCTGCCCGCATGAAACGGATGAAAGACGATGCCACGACCGTGGCGGAACTGCGGACGCGGGTGACGGCCTTTGTGCGGGAACGCGACTGGGAGCAGTTTCATGCGCCCAAGAATCTCAGCATGGCGCTGGCCGCCGAGGCCGGGGAGCTGATGGAGCATTTCCTCTGGGCGACTTCGGAGGAGTCGCGCCAGTTGGTGCACCATGCGGCCAAGCGCCGTCAGATCGAGGAGGAGGTGGCCGACGTGGTGATCTACGCGCTCGAGTTTGCCAACATGACCGGCATCGACGTGGCCGCGGCCATCGAGCACAAGCTGGCCGTGAACGCCAAAAAATACCCCGTCGCCAAGGCGCGCGGCCGCTCGGAGAAATACACGGAGCTGTGATGAAAAACGCGGAGCCGGGAAGGGCTCCGCGTGATGCTGCCACGGTTGGGGGAAGCGGCTCAGGGCTGGCCGCCGTAGCTCACATAATCGTCGAGGTCCAGCAGTTCGAACCACGTGGACACGTCCTCCCGCTTCGGGGCGAGCTTGGCGGCGGCACTGTTGAAGAACTCGCGCCCGTCCACGGCGGAGGGGGCGCGCTGCTCGAACCACGCCGACCACTGGACGATCTCGGCCTGCGTGCGGTGCGGCTGTCCGTGCTTGAGGACCCAGGCGAGGAGCTGGCTGTCGCTCCTGCCGGCCCGCACGGGCTTGATGAAGTCGCTGGCCTTGATGCCGGTAAAGGCCCAGAAGTGCTGGTCCATGCCGCAGTCATAGCGGTAGTCGCCCACCGTGCCGGCGACATGGGCCCGGGCCTTGTCGATCAGGCGCGGCAGATGGACGAAGCCGCCGAGGCGGACCCGAGGGCTGCGCGGTGGATGTTGGGTGAGATCTGATTGGGTGTTTTTTTTCATGAGAGGGGGCAGCTGTTGCCGTCGCAGCCGCATTGGGCCCCGCAGGGCGCGGGCGGCGGGGCGGCCTTTTGGGCGATGAAGCCATAGCCGCCGGAAATGATGCGTCGGACGGGCGCGCCGGTTTGCGGATGCCGGGTCAGGGGCGCATCGGCCATGGGTTGGCTGGCTTCAAAGCGTTGGGGCTTTTCCCCTGCTTTCCGGGGGATAGTCTCGTAGATATACGTGGCCATGGTGTCGGCAGCAGTGAACCCACCAAGTGCGGTTACGCAAGCGTCAGCCCGGATTCAGCGGCCGCCGGCCTCAATCCGCGCCAAACCCGCGGATGATCTCCGCGGGCGTCACGCCGCGTTCCCGCAGGGTGCGCAGGCTGAGGGCGTCGTGGCGCTTGGCGAGGCGCCGGCCCTGGTCGTCGAGCATCAGCGGGCAGTGATGAAACGCGGGGGCCGGGTGGCCCAGCGCGCGGAAAAGCAGCAACTGGCGGAAGGTGGACTTGATGAGGTCGGCCCCCCGCACGACCTCGGTGATGCCCATGGCGGCATCGTCCACCACGCAGGCGAGCTGGTAGCTGGGCACGTCGTCCTTCCGCCAGACCAGGAAGTCGCCGAAGTCGCGGCCGGCGACCGCCGCCTGCGGGCCCATGCGACTGTCCGCAAACGCGATGACTTGGCCATCGGGCACGCGGAAGCGCCAGTTGACCGTGATTTTCCCACCGAGCGGAGGCAGCGGCGCCCCGGCGGCCGGCCGGAATTGCGGCGGATAAACGGGCTCGTCGTTTTCGCCCGCCTCGTCTTCATGCGGGGCCCCGGCGGCCTCCAGCACATCGCGACGGGAGCGGGTGCAGGGGAAGATCAGGCCGGCGGCATGGAGTTTTTCCAAGGCCGCGCGATAGAGGGCGTGGTGTTCGCTTTGGGCGACGACGGGTTCCTCCCAGCTGAGGCCGAGCCAGCGGAGGTCCCCGAGCATGGCGGCCACAAAATCGAGGCGGAAGCGGATGGCATCGAGGTCATCGTTGCGCAGGAACAGTTTTCCGCCGGCCTGCCGGGCGCGTTCCGCGGCGAGCCAGAAAGTGCGGGCATGGCCGAGGTGCAGAAGCCCGGTGGGGGAGGGGGCGAGCCGCCCGCGATAACTGGAGGTCGAGGAAACCACGAATGAACACGAATGAACCCGAATCCCGGCTGAGAACAGTGCTTTTGTGGATTTTTCTTCGGGTCGATTCGTGCTTCAAAACCCCGGCTTGGAGGAATTGAGATAACCACAGATGAGTTTGCCAACGGACGAAACCTTGAGTCGCCCTTCCGCCTGATCGTCTCCCGTTAAAGGGCCGGGGTCTGCTGAGCACAGATCGCGGGATTTCGCCTGCGTGCAGGCCCCGCCCATCTGGGCGAAGAACCAAAAATTAGTGTCGAGTAGTGTCCATTAGTGGTTTCCCGTTTTTCATGCCCAAACTGCTCTGCGTCTACTGTGCCTCGAGCGACC
>CAJBES010000008.1 GCA_903952145.1 uncultured Opitutaceae bacterium
CCGGCTACAGCTGCACGCATTTCACCTGTTGGATGGCACGGTGTGACTTGAGTTCATGTTGCACCGCTTCGCCAGGCTCACTGTCCAGATTGATCACCATCAGCTGGGTCTCACCGGCCTCTTGTCTGCTGAAGGACATATTGGCGATATTCACGCCGTTCTGACCCAGCAGCGTGCCGACGTGCCCGATGACACCGAGTTCATCGTTGTTCTCGATGATCAGGAGTTTGCCTGCGGCCTCAACTTCGACTTCGCGGCCGTTCAGTTTCACGATGCGCGGCTTGTTCGCCTTGCTGAACAAGGTGCCGTCCGCCGACCACGTATGGCCATCCCGTGCCACGGCCTCCACCGTGATCAATTCGTTGTAGTCAATTTCGTCGGTAGACGTCACCACTTCGACTTTGACGCCCAGCCGTTCCAACAGGATGGGGGCGTTGACGAAATTGACCTCCTCGCCGCTGATGCGCCGCAGCCAGCCGCGCTGGATCGCCCGCGTGACCGCATCGGCGTCAAGCTCGACGATCTTACCCCGGTAGGTGATGCGGAGCGTGACGATTTGGGGCGGGGAGAGCTGCTGCAGGAGGGTGCCAAGTTTCGCCCCGAGATCGATGTATGGTCCGAGAATCTTCAGCAGGCTGGCATCGATCGAGGGCAGGTTGACGGCATTGCGGATGGCGCCGCCGTTCAGCACCTCGGCGATCTGCTCCGCCACCTCGATCCCCACAATCTCCTGCGCCTCGGCGGTCGAAGCCCCGAGGTGCGGCGTCAGCACCACGTTGGGCAGCCGGCGGAACTCGTGGTCGTTGGCCAGCGGCTCCTGTTCGAACACATCCAGCCCAGCGGCGGCCACCTGGCCCGATTTCAGGGCCTGCAGCAGGGCCGATTCCTTGATGATGCCGCCCCGCGCACAATTGAAGATCCGCAGGCCCCGCCTGCATTTTGCCAACGCCGCCTCGTCGATCATATGGCGCGTGTCGTCCGTCAGCGGTATGTGCACCGTGATGTAGTCCGAGTCGGCCAGCAACTGGTCCAGTGATACCGCCTCAATCTGCATCGCGGTCGCGCGACTGGGGGCCAGAAACGGATCGTAGGCGATGACCCGCATGCCAAAGGCCTGGGCCCGTTTGCCGACCTCCGCGCCAACGCGGCCGAGTCCAATGATGCCGAGGGTCTTGCGGTAGAGTTCGATGCCGGTGAAGGCCTTGCGGTCCCACTGTCCGGCGCGCATGGAGGCCATGGCCTGCGGCACCGGGCGCGCCCCGCAGAGGAGATGCGTGAACGTGAGTTCTGCGGTCGCAATCGTATTGCCCGAGGGCGTATTCATCACGATCACCCCGCGCGCCGTGGCCGCATCGACATCGACGTTGTCGACCCCGACGCCCGCGCGACCCACGACTTTGAGCAACGGGGCCGCCGCGAGCACGGCCGCGCTGATCGTGGTTTCTGAGCGCACGACGATGGCATGCACATCATGGACCAGCCTGAGCACCTCTGCCGCGGGTGACCCGTAAGCCTCGATCACCTCGAAGCCCGGTTGACGGCGCAGGTAGGCCACGCCCTTGGGTGAAATCTTGTCGGCTACGAGGATTTTCATGGAGGTAATATGTTCACGATGAAAGAAAGGACCCTGACCGCCAGCAAGGAAATCGCGACCAACAGAGGATGGCCTCCGTTCTGTCGGCGCCCCGTCCCGGATTGAAGGTGAAACTCAGGAAACCCCGGAACAGATTAGGGGTGAAGCCGCGAAGGTCCGAAGGATCGAACCGAGGTTTTCAGCATCAATGTCCGGCCCTTGTCTCTGGGTTGGTGCTGTGCCCCTTTGCGCTTGGGTTGAGGCCGTGGGCGCGGGCGGATTGATCAGCAGCCGGTGGTGCGCCCACGTCAATTTGTGCCACGTGGCACAAATTGGGAAGGCCCGGTAAAACTGGCTGCGCCCCTGCAGGACCCTGCGGTTGAAGTTCAAATCCTCCACCGGACGCGGGATGACGGAGCCGGCCAACACCCGGGGGCAACCGGTCAATAACGATCCCCAGAGCAAGCTCCTGTGCGCCTGTGGCGCATTAGTCGCGACACCGCACCCCCTAAGTCGCGTGCAAGCACGCTCCCACAGATTTGATCCAAGCCGGAGCAAATTCCGGGTATTCGACCCAAAGGGAATAAAACCGGCGACCGGCTGGCCGGCATTGTTTTGTGGTTTCCCCGGGCCCGATCACCGCCCATCCGTTTGAGCCGTGGTTGTGCCCAAACTCACTATTTCCGCCGTTGAAAAACACCTGGCCGCGCTCCGTGCCTGCAACTGGTGTCCGAAGATGCACCGGCCCGTGGTCGTCGGCCGGGCGGTCACAAGCCGCGTGCTGCTCGTCGGGCAGGCCCCGGGCGACAAGGAACCGAAGCTCGGCCGGCCCTTCGCGTGGACCGCCGGCAGGACGCTCTTCAGGTGGTTCCACGCCGCGCTCGGTTGGAGCGAGGACGAGGTGCGTGAGCGCATCTACTTCGCGGCGGTCTGCCGTTGTTTTCCCGGCAAACGGCCCGGGGGCGGCGACCGCGTGCCGGCACCGGATGAAATCGCCAACTGCTCCGCCTGGCTCGAACGCGAGTTCCGGCTGCTCCGACCTGCGCTGGTGCTGCCCGTCGGCAAGCTCGCCATCACGCAGTTCCTGCCGCCGGCGCCGCTCAACGACACGATCGGCCGGTCGTTCCAGATCACCTGGCGCGGCCAGGCGGCCGATTGCATCCCGCTGCCGCACCCGTCGGGCGCGTCGCCCTGGCACCGGATGGAGCCGGGCCAGACGCTGCTGCACCGGGCGCTGGCGTTGGTGGCCGCGCATCCGGCGATGCGAAACCGGACTCATGCAATTGAACTCGAATCACCCCGAAGTTGTGCCAACCAAAAGGTTCCACGGTAGGCCGCCCGCTTGCGGGCGCTTTCCCGAGCGCGAGTGAGCTCGCGGCCTACGACGAACTGCATCAGTCCGGGTAAGGTGGGCCGTCCGGTTCGCGGACTTCGCGGGTAAAAACGGGTGATTTTGTCTATCCCGCCGTGGCGCCGCGTCATCCGCCGGCCGACAGATGGGCGGTCCGGTGGCTGGAAAAAATTCCGTGCTTTTCCCGGCCCCGACGTTTTAACCTCCGGGCATGCTGCGTCGCCTCCGTCTCACCGTCTGCCTCTGCCTGCTCCCGCTCACCCTCCACGCCCAGCGCGAAAAACTGTCGCCCGAGAGCCTCGTTTGGGTGGAGCAGAACTATCCCAAGGCGAAGAAAACCAACACCGGCATCCGTTACGAGGCGATCCAGTCCGGCGCGGGTGAGCTGGCGAAGCCGGGCGACATGGTTTCCGTCCTTTACGTCGGGCGTCTGCTCACCGGCGAGACCTTCGATCAGCAGAACGACCGGGAGAAGCCTTTTCGTTTCCGCCTCGGGCGCAGCCACGTGATCCAGGGCTGGGATCAGATCCTCAAGTTGATGCGGCCCGGCGACAAATGGGTTGTGATCATTCCGCCCGAGCTCGCCTATGGCTCGAAGGGGATGCGCCCGTTGATTCCCCGTGATGCCACGCTGGTTTTCATGATCGAGCTCCTGGCGGCGAATCCGGAGTGAGGGCGGCCGCGGCGCGACCGCGCCGCGCCCAGAGCGCATCCGCGGTGTAAAGGGCCAGCCCGGTCCAGATAAAGGCAAATGACTGCGCGCGGGCGCGGCCGAAGGTCTCGTGGTAGACCCACACGCCCAGCGCAAACAGCACGGTGGGGGTAACGTAAAACAGGAACCCCAGGGTGTTGAGCCGCAGCCGGCGCGCCCCGTAGGCGAAAAGCAGGAGCGGCACGGCGGTAATGATCCCCGCGCACAGGATGAGTCCCTGCGTGACAGCCGGGGCGTGGCCAAACGCACCGGTGCCGGCTTGCGCGCGCCACAGCAACAGGGCGACGGCGAGGGGCGAGAGCAGCAGGGTCTCCAGCGTCAGCCCGGCGAGCGGGCCCAACAGCGACTGTTTGCGCAGCAGTCCGTAGGTGCCGAAGGTCGCGGCCAGCGTGAGCGCGATCCACGGCAGCCGGCCGAGTTGCACGATTTGCAACGCCACCCCGGTCGCAGCGAGAGCGATGGCCAGCCCCTGCGCCGCCCGCAGTCGCTCGCGCAGCACCACCCGGCCCAGCGCGACATTGATCAGCGGGACCAGAAAGTAGCCGAGACTCGCCTCAGTGACATGGCCGGTGTTGACCGCCCGGACGTAGACCAGCCAGTTTGTCGTCAGCAGGACGCTGCTGGCGAGGTGCAGCCCCACGGAACGCCATGAGCCCAGGGCGGCGAAGAGTTCCCGGAAACCGCCGAGCCACCAGAGCAGCGGGGCGGTAAACACGAGCGACCATATTATCCGGTGCGCAATGAGCTCCTGCGCGTCCACGGCGGCGAGCGGCCGCCAGTAGAAGGGCACGAGGCCCCAGAGCAGATAACCGCCCAGCGCGGCGAGCGCCCCCCGCAGGGAGGCGTGGCCGGCCGCTCCGCTCATTTGCCGGCGGCGCTGGTGTAGCCGTAATTGAGCCGGAACTCCTCAATCGCCTGGCCGCGGGCGATGTCGGGCGAGATGCCGTGCGTCATCAGCTCGGCCCCGCGTTTCTCGATCCAGCGCTGCTTGAACGCTTCCTCCACCTGGGCCGCGATGGCCTTGTTCTCCTTCGGCTTTTTTGCCTTCTTCACGCCGAGGCAGCCGGCAAGGCACAGCGAGGTGACGGCGAGGCTGAGAAGGACGGTGCGGTTGAAGGCGGTCATGATGGGAACGCCATTGAAAAGGTTAAGGCACTGACCGCGAGCGAATCTTTTTGGTTTCGCGCCGGGCCAAAATATAATTATGGTCGGGGATATGAGTGAAGAGAAACCTCCGCCCTCTTTGCGTCTCAAACCCCGGATGCATCCGCCGGAACAGACGGCGGCAGGGGCTGCCCCCCCGGCGGTGCCGCCCGCAGCCGAGGCGCCCACAGAGGCGGTTGCCCCCGCCCCCGCAGCCTCTCCCGCCCCCGCCGAACCCGCCGCCAATGAAGCTCCAGTCCAGAGGCTGCGACTGAAGCCCAAGCTGGTTGTGGAAACGCCGGCGGCGGCCTCAGCCCCCGCGCCTGAACCACCCGTTGCAACCGAAGCGCCGGCTCCCGCCCCTGCCGGGACACCCCCGGCCGACACTCCTGCAGTGGCGCGCGAATCCGAGCCGGTCCAACCCGAGCGTCCTCGGCTCAAGCCGCGTCTCAGTGCGGAACCGGCGGCGGTTGTCCAACCGGCAAAACCCGCTGAGGTGCCAGCGCCCGCGACGGAAGCAGCACCCCCTGCAACGCCAGCCGCCGCCGCGCCGCCACCAACTCCAGAAACTCCTCCAGCGCCCCCGCCACCGGCGGTTGATGCGCCTCCGGCTGAAGGGTCCAAATTCAAGCTCAAGCCCAAGCCAGCACCGGTTGTTGCCCCCGCGGGCACTTCTTCCCGCCCGCCGATCCCGGTGCCGCCCGCGGCGGCCAAGCCTTCCACACGTCCGCCGATGGAGGTTACGCCACCTGCCGGCACACCGCCGGTTTTGGAAAAGCCCGGCACGCGTCCACCGATGGGCAAATCCGGCACGCGTCCGCCCATCGACGCGCAAGCGCTGGCTGACAAGGCGCCTCCGCTACCCCTCAAGGACCAGGCCAAACCACCGACCGATCCTGCGAAACAAAAGAAAAAATTGCTCCTACTGGTCGGCGGACTTGTTGTCGTGCTCGCCCTCGGTGGTTTTTTTGCGTGGAAGACCTTCATGGTGCCCCCTCCCGCCCCGCCACCGCCCGCGAAACCAGTCGTCAAACCGGTCGCCAAGCCGGGCCCGGCTCAAACCGCGAAACCCGCGGCGGTGACACCTTCTGAGACCCTCAACCAGTTTGCCGCAATGCCCAAGGCGGCGATCAATAAGGCCCAGGATGCCATCGCCGCCCGGCGCGGCAACGAGCAGGACCGCGTGGACGCCGCCATTGATGGGAAGGAACTTCCCGACAAGCGCTTCCTTGATACACCGCTGCCGGGGCACCTCGGCGGCAACGCTGCGGCCGAACCCAAGGGCCCCACCTATCTCCGCACGGAGTCACAACTCGCGCCCGGCATCAAGGCCACCACTTCAGAACTGATGGCCAACGCCCCGGTGAGTGACGCCTTCCGCGCCTTTGTGGCCGCGGCCCGCATCAACGGGGTTTTCCATGGCAACCCGCCGCGGGCGTTGATCAACGGCCGCACCATCCGCGCCGGCGAAGCCGTCGACAACGTGCTTGGGATCGTCTTTGACGGGGTGGACGCCGAGACCAATATCATCACTTTCAAGGACCGCACCGGGGCGACAATCATGCGGAGATACTGAGCATGGCGCACGCCGGGCCGCGTCCGGATCGGGTTGAAAAACAGGCGCGCTCCAGGCGCGCCCCGATTGTGCGGCGACCGTCCAGGACTTTCGCCCGGTGATTTTTTGCGGTTTGTGACCCGGCCGTTGCACTGCGGCCGTCACACCGCGCGGCCGGGACCGGCGGCGGCTCATACCAATCGCCCTGAGCATTTGCTCTTTTGTAGGCCGCCTGCTTGCAGGCGCTTCGGCCTTCCACCAGCTAATGCCTGCCGCCATTCAACACTCAGGCATGTAAAAGTTTCGGGCGATTGGTATCAGGGGCTGCTGAGGGTGTCGCGGATGCTGCGGAGCAGCACGGGATCGGTGGCGATGCCGAGCACGCCGTTCACGACGAACTGGATGCCTATGCACAGGATGAGGAAGCCCATGACCTTGGTCAGGGCGTTCATGCCCGTGAGCCCGATGACCAGCACGATCCGATCCGAAACGCGCAGCGTGAAATAGATGATGGCGGCCACCACGAGGATGCCGAGGATGATGGCGACGTAGTCCGTCCAGCTTGTGGCCAGCGAGGTGAAGCCGAGGGTCACGGCGATGGCGCCCGGGCCGCTCAGCATGGGCATGGCGAGGGGCGAAAAGGCGATGTCGTGCTTGGCGCGGGCCGCCTCGGTTTCCCGGCTCTGCTGCCCCGGGTCGCGCGCCGGGGCCATGAGCATGCCGGATCCGATGCCGGCCACGAGCAGCCCGCCCGCAATGCGCAGTCCGGGGATGGAGATGCCGAAGAACCCCATGATGAAGGTGCCGCCGATGAGAAAACTCACGAGGATGCCAACCATGTAGAAGCAGGCCATGCGCAGTTGCTGGTGACGGCGTTCCTGGGAAGCGCCCTCGGTGATGGCGAGGAAGGTGGGCGCGGCGGCGAGCGGATTGATGAGCGGCAGCAGGGCGATGATGGTGCCGAGGATGAGTTCCCAGAAATGGCTGGTGGCGTTCATGAGGTTAACGTGCCCGATCCGGGCCCAAGAGAACGAGAAAAAACCAGTTTACGTGAACGATGACGGTTCACCACACATCCACCGGGCCCCTGGGCACGGGGATCGCGCTGCGGTGCAGGCCCGCGGCCGGTTCATCGCGCATGAACGAGGCCTCCATCGGCCCGGGCGCGAAGCGCGGCAGCAGTTCGCCGCGTTCGTCACAGAACTGCGCGCGCCATGCGGTGTATTCCGCCACGGCTGCGTCGAAATCAGCCGGCGAGCTGATGGTGGTGATGCGCTGCTTGAAGGGTTTGGAGGGGCCGAAGCGCTTCGCATACCAGGGCGCAACCTTGCGAAAAAGCCGTGCGCCGTGCGCCTCGCCATAGAACTCGCAGTAACGCGCGAAATGCCGGCGCATCAGCCGCACCCGTTCGGTGAAATCCGGTTCCGGCGGCAATGCGCCGGTGGCGAGGTAGCGGGCCGTGCGCCGGAAAATCCACGGGTCGTAGAACGCACCGCGTCCGATGCTCACCCCCGCACAGCCGGTTTCGTCCAGCATGTGTTTCGCCGCCTCCGGGGTGGTGACATCGCCGTTGCCGATGACGGGAATGGAGGGCACCGCCTGCACCACCGCGCGGATGCCGGCGAGGTTCACCGTGCCGCTGAAGCCCTGCGCCCGGGTGCGACCGTGCACAAAGAGTGCGGCGACACCGACGTCTGCCAGCACGCGCGCGAGATCGGGCGCGGTGAGGTTGTCGTCATCCCAGCCGAGGCGCATCTTGGCGGTGACGGGAATCTTCACCGCCGCGACCAGGCCACACACGAGGGCCGCGGTTTTGTCGAGTTCGGTCATCATCGCGGAACCGCCGCCGATCCTGACGACCTTTTTCACGGGGCAGCCCATGTTGATGTCCACGGATTGCGCGCCCAGACCTTCGCACATCACGGCGGCGTCGCGCATCTCCTCCGGCACACTGCCGAAGAGCTGGATGGCCAGCGGCCGGTCGGCGGGCGAGGACTCGACAAGCTTGAGGGCGGTCCGGTTGCGCTCAAGGAGCGAGCGGGCGTTGACGAGGTCGGTCGTGGCCCAGGCGAGGCCCCCGAGTTCGCGCAGGGTGACGCGGAAGGGCAGGTTGGTGTAGCCCGCCAGCGGCGAGAGAAACAGGTTGGTCGGGAGCTCGTGGGGACCGAGGCGCATGGAGTGGAACCATGATGGGCGCCAATGCCAACGCGCCGCAACTCCGGATCAAAGCAACCCATCGGGTTACCTTTAGCCGGATCCTTGCAGGAAACCATGAATAGACACGAATACACACGAATGGCCGAGGATCGCCCCACTTCCCGGACTTTCAGCGGACGGATCACTGATCAGTGACAGGTTCATGAGTTTCCCGACGACCGTGTCTTCATTCGTGTCGATTCGTGGTTCAGCTGGTTGCGTCCGGTCTCGGCGGTGGTCAGCGTGGGGCGGCGGCCAGGGCCGACTTCATCCGGCGCAGGGCCTCGGTCAGCGTGGCGCGGGGGCAGCCAAAGTTGAGCCGCACATGCGTGCCCTGCGGCGCCCCGTAGAAAGCGCCGTCGCTCAAGCCGACTCCGTGTTGCTCGAAATGGGCGATGGGGTCGGCGAGCTTGAGGGCGGAGACGTTGAGCCACGCGAGGTAGGTCGCCTCGATCGGAGCCTCGATCCTCACCCCAGGCAGCTCCCGCGCGACGAAGTCCATGAGGTAATCGCGGTTGTCGCGCAGGTAGGCGAGCAGCGCCTGCCGCCAAGGTTCGCTGTCGCGGTAGGCGGCCTCGCAGGCGGCGAAGCCGAGGGCGGTGACCTCGGCGACGACCCCGGCGGCGGCGCGCACAAACCGGGCGCGGAGCGCGGGGTCAGGGATGATGGCGAGGGAAGTGCCGAGGCCGGGGACATTGTAGGTCTTGCTCGGCGCCATGAGGGTGATCGTGCGCCGGGCGATCTCGCCGCGGAGCGTGCCGGTCGGAATGTGCGGCAGCGCAGGGTCGAGGATGAGGCCGCAGTGGATCTCGTCGCTGCAGAGCACGAGGTTGTGCCGCACGCAGAAATCGGCGAGGCGCACGAGCTCGTCGCGCCGCCAGACGCGGGCCAGCGGGTTGTGCGGGTTACAGAGATAGAAGAGCCTGGTCCGCGGCGTGACGGCGCGCTCCAGCGCGTCCCAGTCGATGGCCCATTGGCCGTCCGTCAGCACAAAAGGCACGGCGGTGGAAAGGCGCGCACAGTTCTTCGGTGCGCTCATGAACGGTGGATAAACCGGCGTGAGGGTGAGCACCTCGTCGCCGGTTTCCGCGAAGGCCTGGGCGGTGATATTGAGCCCGACCACGAGCCCGGGCAGCCAGACGATCCAGGTGGGATCAATCTTCCAGCTGTAGCGGGACTCCATCGCCCCGACCACGGCCTCCACGGTGGACTTTACCGGACGGGCATAGCCGAAGATCCCGGCCTCCACGCGATGGTGCAGCGCCGCAATGATGGCGGGTGATGACTTGAAATCCATGTCGGCGACCCAGAGGGGCAGCACATCGCGGCCGGCGTATTTCTGC
This sequence comes from uncultured Opitutaceae bacterium, assembly GCA_903952145.1. GTDB lineage: Bacteria > Verrucomicrobiota > Verrucomicrobiia > Opitutales > Opitutaceae > UBA2377. The sequence continues at coordinate 9,874 of CAJBES010000008.1, forward strand.
CACTTTTGCGAGTCGGTGCCCAGACGGGCGGGAACGGTGTCGAAGTCGAAAGTCATGTCGGATGGGGCGAGATCCAACCATGGAATCCGCGGCGGAGCACGGATTTTCTCGGCCTGCCCATACCGCCGGCGCACAGCATCCGGGAAGTTTTTTCCCTGGTGCGACAACCCACGCGGGAAGTTTTTTCCCAGTGGCGGCCGGTCTGTTCCATATAAGCTTCGGTATCATCGGAACTTAGGCCCCGGGGCCCCCGGCATTCCGTATGCACTACCAAGGCGACAGAAGTTTATTCCAACCTTTAACCCTTCAACTCCATATCACCATGAGACTTGTTCGTTACACCTATCCCACCCATCGCAGCCCGGCGATATTGCCGGGCGCTTATGCCCGTCCGCCGTGGACCGGTCTTGAGCAGGAAATTGACCGTTTGTTCAGCACGACGCTGGCCGATCTAAGCACCCCAGCACCTGAGGCGCGCTTCCCGGTCGATCTCTTTGAGGACAAAGACAACACCTATGTTCGCGCCGAACTTCCCGGCCTGAAACGCGATGATATTCACATCGAGGTCGTTGAAGACTATCTGACCATCAACGCCAGCCGCAAGGTGCAGGAAAAAGAGCGCGAGCAATCCTTCGCCTGCAGCCGCTCCATTCGTCTGCCAGCCGAGGCTCAGACAGACAAAATCATAGCCGCCTATGAGCACGGCGTCCTGACCGTCACCCTGCCCAAAAGGGAGGAGACCAAGCCGCGCAAGATCACCGTGGCGGTCAACTGACCGGCAGCAGCCGGCTTGAGAATTACCATCCCAAACAATCCATCAGGAGAAAAATTCCATGAACTTGCTCAGCACCATCATCCCCTCGCTCAGTCGTGCGCATGTCCGCCGCGAACCGCCAGGTGACACCGACAGTCAGGCCCTGCAACCGGTCTATGAGGTCAAGGAGACTGGCGACGCCTACGGGCTGACCGTGCATCTGCCCGGTGTGACCAAGGCAGGTCTCGAACTCACGGCGGAGAAAGGCGTTTTCACCGTCCGCGGCACGCGCACCTGGAAACAGCCGGAAAACTGGACCGCGCTCTACCGTGAAACCGACGATACACCCTTCGAACTCGTCCTCACGCATGACAACACCATCGATGCGGACAAAATCCACGCCGAATTGAAGGATGGAATCCTGCGGGTTGCGCTGCCGAAGACCGAGGCCGTTAAACCGCGCAAGATCACCGTGGACTGAACCAAATTCCGGAGTCCCCGGTCCCGCCGGACCCGATGCTTGTCCAGCCCCGGGCACAAAAGGACTGGCGGGCCGTCCATGCCGGCATAATCTGCCGGCATGCAAATCGCCTTTGTGCCGGTATTGATGATTGCAGGTTTCATGGTGTTTGCGGGCCTTGCGCTCTGGCTGGCGGCCAAGGCCTCGGCGCAGACGCGCGAAAACGTCCGGGGACTGGCGGGCCGGCTCGGCCTCACACTGGAGCCGGTGCAGCCGGTGTTGGGTTTTTTCTATCCCTCGCCGCAGGCATCGGGGCGCATCCGGGGCAAGGCCGTGAGGTTATACACCTACACGACCGGCTCGGGCAAGTCGCGCCACACCTGGTCGACGGTGGCGGCGACCCCGGCAGTGGACGGCGGACTGTCCTTTGCGCTGTCGCGGCAGGGTTTCGGGACCAAGCTGCTTGAACTCTTCGGGGCGAAGGAAATCACCGTGGGCAACGCCGCGTTCGACGGGGCGTGGTTCGTGCAGACGAATGAACCCGACTATTTCCGGGCCGCGCTGCTGCCGGAACTGCAGGAAAAATTCCGGCCGCTCCAAGGGGCCTGCAAATTGGAAAAGGGCGTGGTGACCTATGTGGAGCAGGGTGCCTTTGCTGGAGAGGAGCGCTGTCAGCGCTTCGCGCGTGCAGCCGAGATCGTGTGCGACCTCGCGGATATTGCCGAGGTATACGCCGGCTACCGCGGTCGCTGATGATGGCAACCCCGACCGGCCCGGTGCTGCTCTTCGACGGCGAGTGCGGACTGTGCCACCGCTGTGTCCGGCTGTTGCTGCGGCTTGATCGGAAGGCCCGGCTGCATTTCGCGCCCCTGCAGAGTCCGGCGGCGCAGGCCTATCTCCGGGTGCAGGGACTACCGGCCGAGGATTGCGACTCGCTGGTGTTCGTGCCCGATTGGGCGGGCGCTGCGCCGCCGCTGCGCCGGACCGAGGGCGTGCGCGCGGCCTTGCGACTCTGCCCGGGCATTGGACATGCACTGGCGGCCGTGCTGGGTGTTTTTCCGACGGCGTGGCGCGACGGGGGTTACAAGCTCATTGCCCGGTGGCGCCACCGCATCTGGGGTGGGTGGCGGCCGCGCCCGCTGGCCCGGCCGGAGTGGACGGCGCGTTTCTTCGGGTGAGGCGCGGGGTTATTTGCCCGGGTTGGCGGACCGGTCCGGAATCAAAACCGAGGCGAGCACCGACGTGGCGATGACGCCGGCGATGACGCCGAGCGAGGCGGCGATGGAGATATCCACCCAGTGCTCGATGAGCATCTTGACGCCGATGAAGCTGAGGATGAGGGCGAGGCCGACCTTGAGGTAGCGGAAGAGCTGCATGATGCCGTTGAGCGCGAAATACAGCGAGCGCAGGCCAAGGATGGCGAAAATGTTCGAGGTGAGGGCAACGAACCCGTCGCGGGTGATGGCGAGCACGGCCGGCAGCGAATCAAGCGCGAAGACGAGGTCGGTGGTCTCGATCACGATCAGCACGATAAAGAGCGGCGTGACCATGCGGCGGCCCTCGTGCACGGTGAGGAAGTGGCCGTGGTCGTTGTGCGGGGCGACGGGGAAAAAGCGGCGGAAGAGCCGCACGGCGAAATTGTGGTCGGGATTGACGTCCACCTCCTCCTTGCCCGGGAGGGCCATTTTGACGCCGGTGTAGACGAGGAACGCCCCGAAAATGTAGATGATCCAATGGAAGCGGGCGATGACACTCACGCCGACGAGGATGAAGACGGCGCGCATGACCACCGCGCCGATGATGCCCCAGAACAGCACGCGGTGCTGCCAGCGCGGGGCGACCTTGAAATAGGCGAAGACCAGGATGAAGACGAAGACGTTATCAATGCTCAGGCAGAGTTCGACGAGGTAGGCGGCGAGGAACTCCTGTGCATGGGTGGGGCCGCGCCACCACCAAATCAGGCCATTGAAGGCGAGGGCGAGGGTGAACCACACCACGCACCAGCGCAGCGCCTCCTTCATCTTGACCTCGTGGGCATCGCGCTGGAAGACCCCAAGGTCGAGTGCGAGCATCGCGGTGATAAAACCGAAGAAGGCCAGCCAGGCCCAAGGGGGCAACGGCGGCAGGGCGTCAATGACGGCGAATGACAGGGACATCGGCGCCCAGCATTGGGCCGGTCCTTGCCGCCCTGCAAGCGGGGACTGGCTCCTTGGAAAATCGCGAACATTTCCCAAAACCCCCGGCTGAGGGGAGGTTTTGACAACTCCGGGCGCGGCGGTTCAGTCACTCCCCTAAAACCATGAAACGCCCGGTAATTTTTCTCTTCTGCAGTTTTATGTCCGTCGTCGGCCTCCGGGCTCAGGCCGGGGATGCTACCGCCCCGGGGGATGCCGCGCAGGCCCTCAGCACCCCGGCCGCGGCCGCGGTCGCCAGCGGCCAGGCCCAGATGCCGCGGTCGCCGGATTTTCTCGAGCACCTCGTCGATGCCACGCTGGAATTATTTGACGTCCAGAGCAGCGGCAACACGACCACCCACTACATCATCGCCGCGCTTTTTCTGGTCGGCTCCTACCTGCTGCGGCGGATCGTCACGACCATCCTTTTCGGCTTCTTCAAGCGCCTGGCGACGCGCACGCAGTCCACGCTCGACGACAAGCTGTTCCCCTCGCTCGAGGCACCGGTGGCGGCGTTCATCGCCATCGTCGGCGCGGTGGCCGCCCTCAAGGTGCTCAAATTCAGCGAGCAGGCCGATGCGGTTTTCGGTTACGCGAGCACGGTCGCGTTTTCCCTGGTGTTCTTCTGGTTTTTCCTGCGGGCCTTCAACACCGTGCTGGACCATCTGCACGAGGTCGCCCGCAGCCGGCAGCTCGGCATCGCAGCCTTCATGCCCTGGATCAAAAAGGCCCTGATCACCCTCTTCGTGGTCTTCGGGGTGCTGCTGATCGCCCAGGGCCTCGGCGCGGACGTGAAGGCCTTCCTCGCCGGCCTCGGCCTCGGCGGCCTGGCCTTCGCGCTCGCGGCCCAGGACACCATCGCCAACCTCTTCGGCTCGGTCGTGGTGGCGATCGACCAGCCCTTCAAGGTGGGCGAGGCGGTGCAGATCGGTTCGAACATCGGAGTCGTCGAGGACATCGGGCTGCGCTCAACGAAGATCCGCACCCTCGACAAATCGCTGGTCATCATCCCGAACAAGACCGTGGCATCCGAGGCCATCACCAATCTCTCCCGCTTCACCCAGCGCCGCGTGGAGCAGACCCTTGGGCTGACCTACGACACCAAGCCCGAGCAGATGGAGGGCATATTGCAGGACCTCCGCCAGCTCATCACGGCGGACGAGGGCGTGGAAAAGGAGTCGGTCGTGGTTTGCTTCAACAACTACGGCGCCTCCTCGCTCGGGATTCTCGTCGTCTACCTGACGCTCAGCCCGGATTTTGTGAACCATCTGCAGATTCGGGAGCGCCTCAATCTCGCGTTCATGCGCGCGGTGGCCGCCCGCGGGCTGTCATTCGCCTTTCCGACGCAGACGGTGCATCTCGATGGGGCGGTGGCGCGGCAACTCGCCGGGCGGCAGGGCTGACCGCAGCCGTTACCGGCACCTGGAGGCGGCGCGAACCGGTTTGGCTGAACGGTCAGCGTATGCTTCCGTTTGATCGCGGAACGGGCTTGCTCCGCCCTAATAGTTAGCAAGGTATGTTAGTAGTGTCTCTCATGGTCCTGCTTAGTCGCGTAAAACTTTTCATCAGTCGGTTGCAATACCGGCTGGATAATTTCTTTCTCAAGGGCGTACCGGCGCAGTTCACGGTGCTGTTCGTGCTGATGTTCGGTGTGATCTTGCTCGGCACCCTTGGGCTGCCGCTTGGACTTTACAGCGAGTCCAACAAGGACATCGCGGCAATCGGCCACAAGATGGGAGAGGGTTTTTGGGATGCGCTATGGTGGTCGACGATGCACATCTTCGATCCCTCCTACGTTAGTCAGGACTATGGGGCGACGGCGCCGGTGGTGATCCTCGCGATGGTGATCGGCTTGCTCGGGCTGGTGTTGTTCGGCGGCATGATCGGCTTGGTGTCCGCAGCCGTGGATCGGAAGCTCGAGTCGCTCACCAAAGGCGACCGCCCGGTGCGGGAAAGCGGCCACCTGCTCATTCTTGGCTGGAATGAGAAAATTTTCAGCATCCTCGATCTGTTCGAGGACTACAACCGGGACGTTGTGGTCGTGATTCTGGCGAACCACCCCGTGACTGAAATGCACGACCTGCTCCGCACGGAACGAGCCAAGATCCGCCGCGTGAAACCCATCCTGCGCACCGGCTCGCCCAACAATCTTAGCGAACTCGAGCGCGTCGCCTTTCGGACGGCTTATAGTATCATTGTGCTGGCCGACGATTCGGTCGGCAAGGACAGCGAGGAGGCCGACATCCGCACGATCAAGACCATGATGCTGCTGGCGGGCAATCTGCCGACCGTGCCGCCGCGCCCGAAGATGGTCGCCGAGATCGTGCACCGCGAAAATATGGACGTGGCGCGCATCGCGGGCCGCTGCGGCATTTCGCTGATCTGCTCGGGGGAGGTGCTCAGCCGCATGATCGTGCAGTCATCGCGCCAGCCCGGCCTGGCCTACATCTACAACGAGCTCTTCGGCTTCGCCGGCAGCGAAATCTACGTGCAGTTGCACCCCGGCGCGTGCGGCCGGTGCTTCGGCGACGTCCTCTTCGAGTTTCCCAACGCGATTCCCATCGGCACGAGCGGCATGGAGACCCGCGACGGCAAGCCGTTTTTCGTCCAGCAGATGAACCCAGGCAAGGACTACATCATCGGCGACTCCGAGTGGCTGATCCTGGTCGCGGCGGATGCCGAGGTCGCGCACCGGCCGAATACGGCGCCGGCGCGTGAGACCGAGTTCATCGTGCCGGAGCCGCGGCGGTTTGCGCGCGAGAAAATCCTGATCCTCGGCTGGAACAGCAATCTCTTCAGCATCCTCCGCGAATACGATTCATTCCTGCAGGAGGGCAGCGAGATCACGATCGCGGCCCTGCATCCGGCGGAGGTCGCGCTCGGCCTGCTGGCCGAGCAGATCACAGAGCCGCTGCAGAACTCGACCCACCGTTACGTGCAGGTCGACTATGCCACGCAGTCCAAGCTCGAGCCTCTGCTGGCGTCGGGGCATTCGACGTGTCTCGTGCTGGCCGACGAATCCAGCGGTGAGCGCGATCCCGATTCGCGGGTCATCGTCACCGTGCTGCTGATCCAGGACTACGTCGCGCAGCATCCGGAGCGGAAGTTCAACCAGGTCGTGTCCGAGGTCATCTCGGCCGCGAATTCCGACCTGCTGCGCCAGAACTGCCAGACCGATGTGGTCGTAAGCCCGCGCCTGGCGGCCATGATGATCGCGCAGATGTCGCAGCAACTCATGCTTGAGCGGGTTTACGCGGACCTGATGAATGCGAATGCCAACGAGGTGTATCTCAAGCCCGGCGCCCGTTATACGCGGCATCCGGAGCGCTGCACCTTTTCGGATCTCATGCGCGGCGCACTCCAACTAGGGGAGCTGGCCATTGGCGTGAAGTATGCGGTCGACGCAAAGAACGCCGAGCGCAACTTCGGCGTGCGCCTGAATCCGCCGAAGGAGGAGAACCTGATGCTCGGCGAAGGCGACGAGGTCGTGGTCATCTCCGTGTCGGGCACGCGCGCCAAAGCCCGCTGACCCGGCGGCTGTTTTTCCTATGAAGAAATTCCTGAATGCAGTCATTCTCGCGATCGGCAGTGCGCTGGCGGCGGTGGCCGCGACCGGATCCGTGACCACGCCGGTACCGGCCAAGGTCACGCTAGGCGCCTATGTCATCGCACTCTACGATCTGAACCCCAACAACAACACCTTTGCCGCCGACCTGTGGCTGTGGGCACAGCACGACAAGGCCCTGGATTTCAAGCCGCTGAAGTCCCTCGAGCCGGAAAACGCCCGCACGTTTGCCACCAGCCTCGACGTGACGGAAGATCATCCCGCGGAGCGCTACCATGCGACCAAGGTGCGTGGCGTGTTCAGTCACAACTGGAACGTCGTCAATTTTCCCTTTGACCGGCACGAACTCCGCATCCGCCTGAGCGAAGGTCAGACCGAGGCGGATCAACTCGTCTACGCCGCCGACTCCGCCAACACCGGCATCGACCCGGTCGTGCGGGTCGAGGGCTGGCGGATCGAGAAGGTCGCACTCGAGACTTCGGTGCGCACGTTCACGACCACGTTTGGCGAACCCGAGGCCCAGGGTGGCTCCACCTACGCGCAAGGCATCCTTTCGATCTTCATCGTGCGCGATGCGCTCAGTCTCTTCTGGAAGCTGCACGCCGCGGTCTACATCGCGTTTCTCGTCAGCATTGTGTCGTTCTTTATGGACCCGTCGAAGGACGGCCTGTTCAACGGCCGCGTCAGCCTCACGATCGGCATGATCTTCGCGGTTGTGATCAACACCCAGCGCGTGGCCGCGACGCTGGGCCAGACGACGGCGTTTACGCTGGCCGAGAAAATTCACGTGGTCACGCTGCTCGAGCTGCTGTGTGCGTTGGTCTGCGCGCTCTACTCGCGACACCTGCACACCAGCAACCGCGGGGCCATCGCGGATCGTGTCGACCGCCGCATGGCGGCGGCATTGGCCTTAGCTTACATTCTGGTGAACGCCGCGTTGATATTCTTCGCCGCGCGCGCCGCGTGACCGGAGTGTCCGCGGGTCTGCTGCCGGCGCCGGCTACGGATTTGCGCCGGTGGCGCGGGCGAACAGCACGCGGGCAATGCGGTAATTGCCCCGGGCTTCAGCCAGCGCGGCCTCGGAGCGGGCCAGCGCGGTTTGTGTGTCGAGGAGGTCGGTGATGATCGCGGCGCCAACTTCGTAGCGTTCGCGCACCGCACGCAGGCTTTCGGCCGCCGCCTGCATTCCGGCCTCATTGGCGCCGATGGCGGCCCAACTCCGCTCAAGTTCCACCTGGGCGGCCCAGACTTCCTGCCGGACCTGCAACCGCCGGCCGGCATCGGCGGCCTCTTCGCGGGCAACCTCGGCGCGGGCACGGGCAAGGCCCCGCCGGCGCCCCCCGGCATCGAAGATGGGAAGATCAAGCGTCAGCCCCGCCTGCCATTCGCGCGTCTCGGGCACCCACGCGGTGTCCCGCCAGCCAAAGGAAGCATCGGCATTCAGCTTCGGTGCGCGGGCCGCCCGGGCGGCGGTGACGGTGGCGCGCGCGGCTAAAGTGCGCTGGTTGCTGGCGAGGAGTTCCGGACGCCGGGCCAGGGCTTGTTCCACCGCGGCCGCATAATCCACCGGTTCCGGCGGGGGCAGGCCGGCCTCGGGCGCAATGATCACCGCCGTGTCGGCGGCGCGTCCCATCGCGGTGTTGAGTTCACCGGCCGTGCGCCGCACACGGCTTTGCGCCGTGATCAATTGCAGGCGGGCCTCGGCCATTTCAGCCGCGGTGCGCAGCACATCAGCCTGGGGCACGGCACCCGCCTGCCGGCGGAGACTGGCGAGCCGGTGGTGGTTTTCCGTGCGGTCCAGATTTTGCCCGGCGGCTTGCTGCAACTCCTGCGCAGTGGCGAGTGTGTGGAAGGCGGCCTCCACCGTGGTGCGGAGGTCGGTCTGGGTCGCCGCCGCTTCGGCTGCCGCCCCGGCGCGGCGGGCCTGCGCCGCAGTCAGGCCGGCTTGACGCGCGCCGAAATCGAAGAGGGTGACGCGGGAGAAGAGGCCGCCGTTCCAATCGTCAAACGGCCCGATGAGCTTGGACGCGGCGCCGCCGGGGAGAGAGAGACCGGCCGGCAGATAGGCCCGGCGCTGGAAGCGGTGGTAGCCGGCGCTGAAATCAACCCGGGGATAAAAAGGGGCGCGGGCTTCATTCACGGCCTCGCCGGCGGCGGTGAGGCCGGCCTGGGCGGCGGCGAGGGCGGGGTGCTGGTTCCCAGAGAGTTTCAGGCAGTCAGCAAGCGTGAGCGGGACCGGATCGGCGGCGGTGAGACGGGCGGCCCCGAGGACAAGCAGAAGAAAAATGGGGGAGGATTTCATGGCGGGAAGGGGTGCGTCAGGCGACGGTTTTGTGGAAACGGGTGACGGCGAAGGCCATCATGGCGAGGCCGAGGGCGAGCAGCGCTGCGATTTGCGGCCAGAGAATTTCAAAGCCCACGCCTTTCAGGAAAACGCCCCGGATGATGACCAGAAAATAGCGCAGCGGATTAAGGAACGTGAGCCATTGCACGAACGGTGGCATGTTGGCGATCGGGTAGACGAAACCCGAAAGCAGCATGGCCGGGAAAAAGAAAAAGAAAGTTGTCATCATCGCCTGTTGCTGGGTGCGGCTTACGGTCGAGATGAACAGCCCGATGCCGAGCGTGCTCAGCAGGAAAAACGTGGTCCCGAGCAGGAGCAGGGCGAAGCTGCCCCGGATCGGGATGCCGAACCAGAGGAGCCCCACCAGCGTGACCATGAGCACATTGACGTAGCCGATCACCGCAAAGGGCGCGCACTTGCCGAGGATGAACTCCACCGGCCGGATGGGCGTGACCATGATTTGCTCGATGGTGCCGACCTCCTTTTCGCGGACAATCGCCATGCTGGTCAGCATGAGGCTCACGAGCATCACGAGGGTCGCGATGACACCCGGCACGTAGAAGTTACGGCTTTCGAGGTCGGCATTGAACCAGGCGCGGGCGCGGAGCTCCGCACTGCCGACCGGCAGCACCCGGCCGGCGTGGCGCCGGGCCTGCGCGAGGACGATGTCGTGGTTGAAGGCGCTCGCGATGATCGCGCCGTAGTTGAGCACAAAGCGGGCGGTGTTGGAGTCGGAGCCGTCGACGACGAGCTGCACCGGCGCCGGGCGGCCGGCGTTGAGGTTGGACTCAAAGCCGGCGTTGATCTGCAGCAGCGCCGAGGCCCGGGCCGCATCGATCGCCGCACTGGCGGCGGCCTCGTCGTTGGTATGCAGCACCGCGTCGAAATAGCCCGAGCCGGTGAAACGTGAAACCAGGGTCCGGCTCGCCGGCGTCTGGTCGCGATCGATCACGGCCAGTTGCACGTGACGCACATCCAGCGTCACGGCGTAGCCGAAGATCAGGGTCTGCACCACCGGCAGGCCGAAGATGACCACCCGCATGCGCGGATCGCGGAAGATGGAGCGGAACTCCTTGCGGAGGATGGTGCGGATGCGTTCCCACATGGCGGAAAAGGACTACGGGACCACGGGACGGCAGGACGACAGGGCTTCGGGACCGTCCGAAGGCACGCTTCGTCCGGTCCTGTTGTCCGTTGTCCTGTCGTCTGGTGGTCTTTTCATCAGGCGAGTTTTTTGCGGAATTTTCGGATCGACACCCCGGTGACGATCACGGCGAACAGGAGGAGAAACAACGCGTCCGGCCAGAGGGCCCCAAGGCCCACGCCGCGCAGGAAGATGCCCTTGACCAGCGCGACGAAATAGCGCGCCGGGACAATATGGGTGATCACCTGCACGGGCAGCGGCATGTTGGCGATCGCGAAGGTGAAACCCGACAGCAAAAAGGCGGGGAGGAACGTGGACACCATGGCGAACTGGCTGGCGAGGAGCTGCTGACGGGCGAGGGTGCTGATCAGGATGCCTTGGGCCAGTGTGCCAAAGACGAACAGGGCGGAGACACCGAACAAAAGTGGCACGCTGCCGCGCAGCGGCACGTGAAACAGGAACACAGCCATCAACACGGCGATGAGCACGTCGAAGAGACCGATGACGAAGTAGGGGAAGAGCTTGCCGAGAATGAGTTCCGACCCGCGCACCGGCGTCGAGATGAGCTGCTCCATGGTGCCGTTTTCCCATTCGCGCGCGACCGTCAGCGACGTGAGCAGCGCGGCGATCAACCCCATGATCACGGCAATGATGCCCGGGATGATGTAGTTTTTCGATTCGAGGTCCGGATTGAACCAGACCCGGGAACGCAAATCGAGGGACGGCGTGATCGCGGCCCCGGTCGTGCGCTCGATCTGGGCGAGGGCGATGCGGTTGTTGAACAGCTGGGTGATGCCGCTCGCATAGCCCAGGACGATGCCGGCCGTGTTCGAATCCGAACCATCGACAATCGCCTGCACCGCCACGGCGCGGCCCGCGGCGAGGTCGCGGCCAAAATCGGCGGGGATCACCAAGGCGACCCAGGCCCGACGGGTGTCGATCGCGGCCTCGAGGTCGCGGTAATTGTCAACCTGACCAGTGAACAGGAAGTAACGCGAGCTGGTGAACTGGGCGAGGTAGTCGCGGCTGGCGGGCGTGCCGCTTTGATCCCACGTGACGAGCGGCACCCGGTCGACGTCGAGCGTGAGCGCGTAGCCAAAGAGCAGGATCATCAGCATGGGAATGCCAATGGCCAGGCCAAGGCTCCGCGGATCGCGGCGGATATGGAGGGATTCCTTGCGGGCGACAGCCCAAAGCCGGCGCAGGTTCATTGCGGCACCTCCTGGAGCGCGCCGGCGGCGTGCTCGCGGGCCTCGATCAGCGAGACAAAGACATCCTCCAGGGTGGGCGTGATGCGTTCAATCCGGTCGAGGTGAAAGCCGCCGGCGGCGAGGGCGGCGCGGATGGCCTGCTCGGCGGCCGCGGCATCAGCCGCGACGGCGTGGAGCCCCTTGCCAAAGAGGGCGACTTCCTTGACCCCGGGCAGGCGCTCCAGTGTGGCCATGGCCTCGTTCGGGCGGGCGCAGTCGACCTCGAGCACGGCTTCCGGCATGTGCTCGGTCTTCAGCGCGTGCGGGGTGCCGAGCGCAATCAGTTCGCCACGGTAGACGATGCCGAGGCGGTCGCAGTATTCGGACTCCTCCATGTAGTGCGTGGTCACGAAGACCGTGACGCCCTGCCCGGACAGAGTGTAAATAAGGTCCCAGAACTGACGGCGGCTGTTGGGGTCAACGCCGGAAGTGGGCTCGTCGAGAAAGAGGATGGGCGGCTCGTGCAGCACGGCGCAGCCGAGGGCGAGACGCTGTTTCCAACCGCCGGAGAGCTCGGCGGTGCGGGCGCGGCGGTGGTCCTGCAGGCCCGCCATGGTGAGCACCCAGTCCTTGCGGGCGGCCTTCCGGGCGCGCGGCACGCAGTAGATGCCGCTGTAGAAATCAATGTTCTCCTCCACGGTCAGCTCGTCATAGAGGGAAAATTTTTGGCTCATGTAGCCGATGCGGGTCTTGATTTTCTCGGTCTCACGCACGATGTCGAAGCCGGCGACCCGGCCGGTGCCGGCGGTCGGCGTGAGCAGGCCGCAGAGCATGCGGATGGTGGTGGACTTGCCGGCGCCGTTGGGTCCCAGAAAGCCGAAGATCTCCCCCCGGCGCACGGCGAACGAGACGCCTGCGACCGCTTTAAAGGCGCCAAAGTGTTTCTCCAGATTGTGGACTTCAACGATGGGCTCGTCGGAACCGGCCGGGGGTGAAACGGGTTGGGCGGGGGACATGACAGAACCTCAAGTTGCTTTTTGACCGGTTGGGGTCGCGGCGATGACGGAGATGAAGACGTCCTCCAGGGAAGGTTCGATGGGGCGGAAGGAGGTCAGTTCCAGGCCGGCGGCGGCCAGCCGGGTGCGCGTCCGCTTCTCTGCAGCAGCGGGATCGCGCAGGGCGAGATGCACGCGGTCGCCGAAGAGGCCGACGGTGGCGCCAGGGAAATCCTCCCGCAGCAGGGCGGCGGCGCGCCGGGGGGTGGGGGAGCGGATTTCAAACAGGGCGCCCGGCATCAGCGCCTTCACTTCTGCGGGCGTGCCGAGGCCGACCAGCCGGCCCGCGTGCAGGAGGGCGAGGCGGTTGCAGCGTTCGGCCTCGTCGAGGTAGGCGGTGGAGACGAAGATCGTGACGCCGTCGCGCACCAGCTGGTAGAGAATCCGCCAGAAGTCGCGGCGCGAGACGGGATCGACGCCATTGGTCGGCTCGTCGAGAAACAGGACGCGCGGGGTATGGATGAGGGCGCAGGCGAGGCCGAGTTTTTGCTTCATGCCGCCGGAAAGATTGCCGGCAAGGCGCTGCTTGAACGGCGTGAGGTGGCTGAAACCGAGGAGGTGTTCGATCTTTTCCGTCCGGCCGCGGGACGGCACGCCGTAGATGTCGGCGTAGAACTCGATGTTCTCGGCGACGGTCAGGTCGGGGTATAGACCGAAGCGCTGGCTCATGTAGCCGACGTGTTCCTTGAGGCGTTCGGCGTCGCGGACGACGTCGCAACCGGCGACCTCGGCGTGGCCGGCCGAGGGCGTAAGGATGCCCGTCAGCATGCGCATCGTGGTGGACTTGCCGGCACCGTCGGGTCCGACCAGGCCGAAGATCTCACCGTTGGCGACCTCAAGGTCGAGGGTGTCAACCGCGACGACGGGGCCGAACGTGCGGCGAAGGCCGGTGGCGTGGATGGCGGACATGGATACGAGAGGCGAAGGGCGAGGGGCGAAAGGCGAGAGGCGCGGGAATCGCCTGCAAGCAGGCTCCTACATGGGGGCGGCGGGGACGATGACGTCGGCAGGCATGCCGGGCTTGAGTGCGTCGTCGGGATTGGCGACGTCCACCTTGATCCGGAAGACGAGCTTTACGCGTTCCTTGGGCGTCTGCACGGTCTTGGGCGTGAATTCGGTCTCGGACGCGATGAAGCTGACGATGCCGGCAAACTCCCGACCCGGAAAGGAGTCGGTGCGCACGGCGACCTGCTGCCCGTGGCGGACGCGGCCGAGATCGGTCTGGTTGACGTAGGCGCGCACCCACATGCGGCTGGTCTCGGCGACGGTCACGACCGGTGTGCCAGGTGCAACATATTCACCGGGCTCGACGTGGTGGGAGAGCACCACTCCGGTGAGGGCAGAGACCAGCCGCGTGTTCTCCAGTTGCGTGGTCGCAAGGCTGACCATGGCGCGGGCCTGGGCGGTGCGGGCACGGGCTTGGGCGATGGTTTCGGCGCGGGGACCTTCTTGCACGAGTTTGAGCCGTTCGGCGGCCTCGGTGGTGCGGGCCTCGGCGACCTTGAGCAACGCCTGGGCCCCCTCGAATTCACGGTCGGCGATGACATCGCGTTCGCGCAGTTCACGGAGGCGGGCGAAATCGAGCCGCACGCGGTCGCGCTCGGCCTCGGTGCTGCGGAGGGCGGCGGCGGCGGCGGCGATTTCCTGCGGGCGCGAGCCGGTCTCGAACTCGGCAAGCATGGACTCGGCCGCAGCCAACTCGGCCCGGCGCAGGGCCAGTTGATCTTTTTGATCGGCGTCATCGAGCCGGGCAATGAGCTGGCCAGCGTTGACCCGTTCGCCCTCGGCCACCAGGCGTTCAAACACGCGGCCGGGGATCTTGAAGCCGAGCTGGGCGTCGGTGACCTCGAGGTTGCCGGAGAGCACGAGCTGGCCGGCGTCCCGGGGGTTGGTGCGCGCGCAGGCGCCGAGGAGCAGCGCGAGCGAGGTCGCGACGACGAAGAAACAGGCGGAACGGGCGAACGGGCGCACGGAGTCAGGGAGTGAGGTGCTTTTCATGGTCTTTGCGGCCGGCGGGGGTTAGGATGCCGCCGAAGAAAAGGTTGATGGAACGTCTGAACATTTCATCGGGAGAAAGCTGAAGGCGTTCCAGGGTGTCGGGGTGCATCAGCGCTTGGATGGCGGGACGCCAGAACTCGACGGCGAATTCCGCGTCGATGTCGACGCGCACCATGCCGGCCGCCTGGCCCTCGCGCAGGAGCAGCCCGAAAATGTGGGGAATGTTTTTATGGCGGAGTTCCTCCATGTGGCGGAACAGATGCGGGGCGGCCCGCTGCAGATCGCGGAAGATGAACGGACTTACCCGCAGACGCTTTACCATGGCCTCACTGAAGCGGTGCAACTTCACCGTGAAGCTGAGGGAGGTGTCGCCGAATAGGGTGTCAGCCGAGGCCCGGACGTTGGCGACAAAATCGCGGAGAATTTCCTCGACGATGGCGTCCTTGCTCGGGAAGTGAACGTAGAGCGTCTTCTTGCTCATGCCGAGTTCAGCGGCGAGGCCGTCCATGGTCAGCGCGCTGTAGCCGTAGGCGAAGAAATGGGTGCGGGCGGCGGCGAGGATCCGATCGCGGGTGGCGGGATCAGCGGGGACGGCACTGGCAGCGATGGACGACGACATGGGAACCTAAGGAACTATAATAGTACTTAAAGTTTCCTAACGTCAAGGTCTCTTTTCCTTGGCCGACCCCGGTGGTCAGAGGGGTTGATCCTGTTTTTCTTGCGTTTGGAAGTGGTTGAAACCTCGGATGGCCGAAAGTCACCGACGGAGTTAATTCTGTTTCCGAATTCAGGGCCGTTTTTTCCACCTGATTGCTGGCGGTCATCCACCCGGGCCATTCGTCCGGGGGGCTTCTCTTTGTCCCGACAAAAAGCCCGGCCCTCCTCGCCGCCAGTTTTTGCTTATTCGAGTCTACCCGGATGTTATTTTGAAGTTTTCCCAGGAGGCCGGTCACC
>CAJBES010000009.1 GCA_903952145.1 uncultured Opitutaceae bacterium
ATTCGTGTCCATTCGTGCTTTCCGAATGCATCGTTACGGCTCAGGCGGGGGCCGGTGGCGGGCGTGCAGGCTTGTCCGCCATAGCCGCGGGTGACGGCGGAAGCCTTGGCGAAGGCCGGATCCCGCTACACGCCTTGATGGGCACAGGGACGTGCCCATCTACCCGGTGAGTCCGTAGAGTTGCCTGGCGTTGGCCGAGGCCGTCATTTTCTGCGTCGCGAGATCGAATTCCCAATTGCCGATGCCAGTCATCTGCTCCTGCCGCCGCCGCTGCGCCTCACTGTGGGCGATCTTTAGCTCGGTCTACTTGCGTGCCGAGACGTCGCGAACGACGAAGACGAGGCCGGTGGGCCGTCCCGCTGCATTCCGGATGAATTCACTGTTCACCTCAATGGTTAAGGTACTGCCGTCGTGGCGCAGCCCGCGGTATTCATGCGGGCCCGCGGTGGCGCCTAGGAACTTGAGGCTAAGGTTGGAGGCAGCGCGATCCCGATCCTCGGGGACGATGTAATCGGTGAGCAAACGCCCCAGCCCCTGCTCCTCCCGTTCGTAACCGAACATCTTCAAGGCCGTGGGCGAGGCCATGAGGATGTGACCGTTCAGATCCGTGATCGTGATGTTGTCGGGGCAGGCGTTGAGAATGGAGCGATACCTCGCCTCACTCCTCTGCAGCATTTCCTCCGCCGCCTTGCGCTCGGTGTGGTCGGTGAGGATGGTCACGATCATTCTCTCGCGCGTGGCCGGGGCGGTGAAAAACCGGCTGGTCAGTTCCGCCCACTGCACGCGGCCATCGGGGTGGAGGTAGCGTTTCTCCACCGAGTAGTGGTCCACTTCGCCGCGGAGAAATATTTCCGTCGCCGCCAACTCTTTGGCATAGTCCTCCGGGTGGGACGCCCGGGCAAACACGCCCGGCACGCCGGACTCCGCGACCGGCACCCCCGTGATTCTGGCATGCGCGGCGTTGACCATGATGACCCCGCCAGAGTTCGTAAGCGCAATGCCCACCGGGGCGTGGTCGAAGATGATGTGGAACTTGGCCTCCTGCAGGGCCAACTGGTCCTCCGCCACCTTGCGCTCGGTTACGTCGTGGAAGGCGCCCAGCAGCCTGGTCGCCTTGCCGTCTGTCATCACCGGAGAGCACTGCGCCCGCACCCAGATCGGCCGCCCCTTCGCCGTGATCAACGCCAGCTCCTGATCGAAGGGCGTGCCGTGCTCGATGGCGGCTTGCACCGCGGCCTGAATGACCGGCCGGGCCTCAGGGGCATAAAAGTTGAGCGCCAGATCGAGCGTGGGCGCGAAGGGAGGAACGACCTCATGGATGCGGCAGGTTTCCGCGGACCAGGATAATTTCATGGTCCGCACGTCCAGTTCCCACCCGCCGACATTCGCCAATTCACCGGTGCGCTCCAGCAGCGCAGTCGTGGCGACGAGGGCCTGCTGGACGCGGTAGTCCTCGGTGACATCGCTGAAAACCAGCACCACGCCCACGATCTGCCCGGCGGCCTCGCGGATGGGTGCGGCACTGTCCGAGATCTGGTATTCCCGGCCGTCGCGGGACAGCAGTGCCGTATGGTTGGCCAGCCCCACGATCTCCCCGCGCTCCAGCACGAGTTGCACCGGGTTCGTCGCGGGTGCGCGCGTCTGGGCGTTGATGATGTGAAAAACCTCGGGCAAGGGCCGCCCCCTTGCGTCGGCCAGCACCCAGCCGGTCAGGCGCTCCGCGGCACCGTTCATCCGGGTGATCCGGCCCGCCGCGTCGGTGGCGATCACGGCATCGCCGATCGACTGCATCGTGATGGCCAGATCCTGTTCGCTTGCGCGCAGGGCCGCGGCCTGCCGTGCGAGCCGGCGGTTCACGTGCCGCTGCCACCAGAAAAACGCCGCGGCCAACAGCAGGGTGAGAACGATCGGCAGTTTATAGGGCCGCAGGTCATTGAGCCGGATGGGGTGGGGCTCGATGGGGCCGATCCATTGGGCGTAGAGCCGGTCGAAGGTGCCGTTGGCCCGGACGATCGCCAGGCCTTCGTTGATCCGGGCGAGGGTCCGGGCGTCCCCTTGATGCACGGCGATGGAAAACGGGTGGATGATGTCATCCACGAATTCGCTGGACAGCCCCAGTTCGTCGGGCTGCTCGGTCTTCAGCGATCGCGTGACCAGGGCAAAGTCACATTGCCCGTTTACGACGGCTTCGAGCATTTTCCGACTGGAGTGGTAAATAATCACGGTGGCACCCCAGGCCCCATGCTCGAGCGCGTCATCGTAAGCGATGGTGCCGGCCAGCGCGGCCATTTTCCGGCCGGCGAACTGGGAGGTATGCCGGATTGGTGGATCGCCGGGCCGGGTGTAGGCAATCCCGTGGATGTAGGCGTGACTGATCGAGAAATCCATGGTCGCGCGCCGCCCCTCGGTGATCGTCACATTGGCCAGCGCGTTGAGCCGCCCGGCCTGAAAGGCCTGCGTAAGAAACCGCCAATAATCGGGCACGACCTCAAACTCGATGCCGCCCGCCCGCCCGACCTCGCGCAGCAGCGCGGCGGTAAACCCGTCCGGCTGGCCCTGGGCATTCACAAACGAGAGCGGCGGGGCATTGCTTTCGACCCCGATGCGCACCTTCAGCGGCACC
>CAJBES010000010.1 GCA_903952145.1 uncultured Opitutaceae bacterium
ACGGCTTCAATGGCGTGGTCAACGCCGCGTCCCGAGGTCAGCGCACGGATCTTGGCCAGGCTGTCGGGTGCGGCCGGGTCGAATACGGCGTCGGCGCCAAAGCGCAGGGCGCTTTCCCGGCGCGACGGGTCGGTATCGAGGCCGATGACCAGGCCGGAGGTGCTGGTGCGCAGGATCTGCAGGAGCAGCAGTCCGATCAGGCCGGTGCCGACGACGACGAAGGAGTCGCCGAGGGCGACCGGGGTGATGGCCAGGGCGTGGGCGGCCACCGCCGCCGGTTCGGCCAGCGAGGCGTCGATGTAATCGAGTCCGTCGGGCAGGGCGTAGGCAATGTGTTCGGGGATCACGACATACTCGGCGAAGGTGCCCGAACGGCTGTATTCGGCACACGAGACGCCGAGGACCTGGCGGTTGTCGCAGAGGTTGGTCTGGCCCCGGCGGCAGTAGAAGCACTTGCCGCAGTATTCGGTCGAGTCGAAGGTGATGCGCTGGCCGCTACGGAAGCGGGTGACGCCCTTGCCGACGTCAATGATCTCGCCCGAGGCTTCGTGGCCCATGATGATCGGCGGCTGGCGACGACCGGTCGATCCGTCGATGCCGTGAACGTCGGAGCCGCAGATCGAGGAGGCGCGCACCCGAACCAGAATATCGTTGTCATCGCGCAAGACGGGATCGGGAACGTCCTTATAGACCAGCTTGTTATATTCTTCGAGTACGAGCGCCTTCATGAAAACCTCCGGTGGGGGTGCTGCCTGGCTGGCTTGACTTAAAATTCAAATGGCCGATAACATTCGCTGCGGCCTGGCGGCAGCAGAAAGGGTTTTACGTCGCGCTCGCGTCAACGTGGCTCGTCCTCGTGTGGCTGATGCTTGGCAATCAGCAGCGCAACGGGATTGTCGGCTATGGGCTGGGCATCAGTGCGTGGGACTATCTGCTGACCCAGTGCAGGGCGCTGACGGTTTATCTGAAACTGGCGGTTTGGCCGCGCCCCCTGATCGCCGACTACGGGGCGGACATCAGCCCTCTGGCCGAAGTCTGGTGGCGCGGATTGCTCATCCTAGGCCTCCTGGGCGGCACAATCTGGGCGCTCCGGCAAAGGCCGGTTTTGGGGTTTATTGGTGCCTGGTTCTTTGTGATTCTGGCGCCGAGTTCGAGCATCGTGCCCCTGACCACCCAGACCATCGCCGAGCACCGGATGTATCTGCCCTTGATCTCCGTGCTAGTGCTCGTTGGCGCTGTAATTCATCGCCTGGCCGGCAACCGTCCTCTCCTTGCCGGCGGGCTGTTGGCGGCCATCCTGGCATCCGGCACGGTCCTGCGCAATTTTGACTACCGCAGCGAAGTGAAACTCTGGAGCGATTTGCTTGCCCACCAACCGGCCAACGCGCGGGTCCATGCCAGCCTCGGCTACGCTCTCGCACGCGAAGGTCGATGGGAAGACGCCGCCACACAGTATGCCGGGGCCGTGCGCCTGCTGCCTGGCTATGCGGATGCACACAATGACTTAGGCAACGTGCTGACGCAGCTCAACCAGCCCGCCGCGGCTTTGATCCACTTCAAGGAAGCCCACCGGCTGAAACCAGACGATCCCGCGATAAATTTCAACCTCGGCCAGGCACTTGTTGCGGCTGGCCAGCCTGCCCAGGCCGGGCCGCTCCTCGCAGAGGCCCTGCGCCAAGACCCGGGCCTGACTGACGCCCGCGTGGCGTTGGGTCGGGCTTTGGTCGCACTTGACCGATTGCCGGATGCCGTAGCCCAATACCATGAAGGGCTGAAGCACAATCCTGACAGTGTCGCCTTACGCACGAATCTGGCCGACAGCCTGCTCGATCTGGGCCGGCTGGCGGAAGCCGCGGCCGCATATGAGCGCGTGCTTGA
>CAJBES010000011.1 GCA_903952145.1 uncultured Opitutaceae bacterium
GCGCGAGCTGCACGCGGACGGCACGCACCGATCCGAGCGCAAAGGCGAAATTGCCCGTGACGCCAAATCCGGTGTGCAGAAAACGTTCGCGGCGCAGGAGCCAGGCACCGGACGGGGCCGCCTTTTGGCCGTCGCCATCAGGTGCGGTCGCCGTCAACACATAGGCCCGCGATTGCCAGTCCAGCTCCACACGGGCGCCAGTAATCCGATAGTGGAGTTCAGCGGTGCCATCCCACAACAGCACCGGAATGGAAAGCCACAACCCGCCGGGAGTCTCGCCCTCGATCCGATACGTCAGGGACACGGCGCCAGCATCGGCTTGCACTTGCACGGAGACCTGCCCTGAGGCCGCCGTCAACGGCGCGCCGTCAGGTCGAAGCGCGGCAGAAAAAACATGCGCCGCTCGCGTCTCGACCGGTTCCTGCATCACGTGATGGGTGCCGTTTGTCTCCAGCGCCATGACGCCAAAATACGGTTCGAGCAACGGACTGACCTTGGATGGTTCCGCAAGCAGGTTCGCGTAGGGATTGTTAACGCCGGAACGCTTGGCTCCGACAAACGGAGCCTCTGCACCGCCCACCACCACCCAGGCCGGCTGCAGGGGATAATGGTAACGCCACCGGAAATGCTTCGTCGGCAGCAGCACGCCGGCCGCGGAACCGTGGAAGCAGGCATACCCGGCGGCGGCATCCACGAAGACGGGCGCGAGCACGGGCGCCAACGGCTGGGCCAGGCCCTTGGCGCCCGCCGCCGCCAACACCGCCAGCAAGGCCCAGCCGACACCGCCCGCGCCGACATCGTTGTTCACCCGGTTGTAGGGCTCGTTGCCCCCGCTGGCGTAGGGCGACAATGCCGTGGGCAGGAAATTCGACCGGCGCCGATTGCCTGTGGCCCGGGTGACGGTCGACAGGCACTTCTCCACGACCGGCATCGCTTGTTCGCCGCGCTGCACATAGGCCAGCAGCGCATAAAGAGGGAAGACCCAGAGCTGATTGTAACTGCGGTTGGCCTGCGCCGCGACCATGGCCGTCCCGTTGACTCGTTCAAACCAGTCGCAGGAGCGCGTGATGAGGGCTTCGATGCGGGGCTGGAGTTTCTGCGCCTGCTCCGACTGTGGCCTGGCGATCAGGAAAACGGCCAGATTCGCCACCGTGAGATACGCATGCGGGATCGAGCCGTCATTGCCCTCGCTCTGGTCCTCTGGAAATCCCGCCGGGGTCCACAGTTCCTCAAGTTTTTTGACGATGGTCGCCGCCCGTGCCAGCGAAGCCGGACTGCGCGGACACAACAGGTCGCCGATCAACTGCAAAGCGAGAATGTGCGCGAATGGACTGAGCGGTTCCGCCGGCAGGCTCGCGGACACATAGTCTTGGCGCAGCGCTTCGATCTCCGCGTCCGGTTCGAGCAGTCCGAAGATCATCGCGGTGTACCCCAGCATATATTCACGCAGTCCGGGAGAACCGCGCATGATCGCGGCGCTGCGCTGTCCCCACCGCAAGGCCCATGCCCGATCCTCCGGGCGGCCGTGCAAACGATAAAGCGTCGCCGCCACGATGCTGAAACACGCGGGCGCGTAGTTCTCGCCGTATTCCGTTTCATACGGATCGTGCATGCGGCCGGTTGGATCGGAAAACTCGCGGGCGAATTGCAGCGTCCGCTGCAGTTGGTCGGTAATGGCTTCAGGCTTCATCATAATTTCAAGGTTCAGATTATTGGCCGGCGCCTGCGCTTCAGCGCCGAGTCCACGCCGTGAGTTCGAGTTTCACCGTGCCGCCGTTGAGTTCAGGCATCGGTGGACAGAACACAAAATGCAGCGCCGCGGGATCGATCTGCCCGCGCAGGGCCGCCATGAGTTCCACGATGCTTTGTGGCGAACTCGCGTAAATCATGGCGAGGCACACATTGGCCGCCATCAAGCCGAATGCACGCAGCACTTGCGCCACCTGGTCACTGATCACGGTTGCTTCCGCTTTCGGATCCGTGCCGGTTGGGGCGCGCAAATCGGCCGCATGCAGCATGGTTCCGATCGGAGTCGTGGTCCGGCGAATCCGCGTGGTGGCGCTCGTGATGCCCGGCAGGAGGCATTCCTCCTGGCCGATGGCACACCCGTTGCGACCGACAACCCCCATGACCTGAATCTCGGTGACAAGCGACGGTGCGCCCCAGAAGCTGCTTTCCTCCGCGATGAGCAACGTCGGCTCCGGGCCGCCCTGTTCAGTCGTCAACCGGGTGCACTCCTCGCGGAGCAGTCGTGCAACCTCCGGCGACGCAGTGAAAGGCCGCAAGCGAACGACATCCGCCGGCGTGCCGCCTGCCTCCCAAAAAACTTCTTGGATTTTCTGCAGCACGATCCGCACCTGGGCCCTCGGATTGTCCCCGGCCAGCGGCTGAATCGCCTGGTCCCAAGCCACCACCCCCGAAAGATAGACCAGATTGATCTCACCGATCTCGACCACAGAGGCAGTGGCAAGTCCGAGGAAAGAGCAGTCATACAGGCAAGCCGGCTGCCAAGCGCGCATACGGAAATGTGTGCCCGGGTCCTTTGGCACATAGCCCACGGTCTGGATCGATACACTCTTCGGCGAAGTAGGATGCGCCCACGGCAGCGTTGTGATGGCGGAACCAAAACCGTCGCTCCACCGCGCCGTCCGCACGTTTCGCATGTCCTGCAGGTCGTAATGCCGGTTCACGGCCACGGTCCATTCGGCCAGGGAGTTGAAGTTGCCGCCGTGTCGTTCCATCTCGGCGGTCATGGCATCACAAAGCCGCCGGTTCTGTTCGTGCGACCATGCTTTCCGCCCAACCGCGGGCTCGGAGCCTAGGTCCGCCCCGAACATGTTCAGGTCGATACGCAAGACCGGACCAAGATCGGTGACGTGCACCCGGGCGCCTTTGGACACGGCCAAGTTCGTGGCGGCTTTCATCGGATATTTTTTGGCTGAGATGGTGCGATCATCGCGAGAGGATTATGTTTCCTGCCGATCGAGGTGCGCTCGGGTGGACCGGTCCCCACGGCCTGCATTCAGGTATCAGTATCCTTGCGGTGAAAAGATTGTTCCGCGTTTGGGATGGGGGTGAAGGCCAGGTCGGGCAGGGCGCAATCTCCGGCCATCACCAGGGGCAGCCGCCAGACCCCGGTGCCGTGCTTGTCGGTGAAGTAGAGCGACGACGCGGATTCTTTGTTCACGTCACCATCGGCCCAGAAGGCGTAGAAATCATCGTGCACGTGGACCGGCTGGCGGGCGTAGGTGTGATTGTAGGGGCCGCCGTGGGTCAACAGTGCGCGCGCTTGCCAGGTGGCCCCCTGGTCCTGACTCGTCCACATCACCATGTCGCCGCCGGTTCGGCCGGGCTGGGGGCCGGCGGCTGTCGGCGCTATGATTCGCCAGAGACCATCGCTATCGATGGCAAAGGTGCCATGGTCGTAGTTGTTGTCGGAAACAAAGGTGTCGCGGATCACCCACCGCCCGGTGGCGTCGTTGAAATGGGCCGTATGCCACGTCCGTGGCGTCGTGGTGTCATTGGCTTCCGTGGGAGAGGTGAGAAACAGCAGGACCGGCTGGCCCTTGTCATCATAGCAGATCTCTTTCAGGAAGACATACTGGCGCTCGGCTTCGTAGTCATGCACGAGCGCGACATTTTTGATGCTGGTGATCGGCAGGGTTATGGCCGTGCCTCCGGCCGTTTTCCAAGTTCTGCCGCAGTCCGAGGTTCTTGCGTAATACAGGTTGGTCCGGCCGACGGCATCGACGTTGTAGTCAAACATCGTGCCCACGGTCGCGCCGTGCGCCCTGCTCACTTGGTAGTTGCCACCGGGAATCAGCGCGAAGGCCGGGCGGGGATTCACCTCGTTGAGATCCCAATGATAGTCCCAGTTGATGCCGTCCGGGCTCGTGTTGTAGTATAGCCTCCTGATGGGATCGCGGCAGCCGTAAAACGAGTGCAGGAGCAGGAACCCAAGGCCATCGATATACCACGGTTGAGCGTAAGAGAAGTTCATGGTCTTCTCAAGTGACAGCACCGTCTGAAACTCGTCGATCGAGTAGGGCCGGGTGCTGCGATAGATGAACGAATCGCGCAGGGTGCCGTGGGCATTCGAGAACACGTAGATGTGCCCTTGGCGATCAAGCATGATCGAGGGGTTCTCGTGGCCGTCGTTCGTGTGCCGGTCATTCAGAATCCGGGGCCGGGCGACCATGCGCGTCGCGTGGTCGTAGTATGAGATCGTGGTCAGGAGGTTTCCGGGCACCCCGGCCTTCGCCCCGCCCCAGACGAAAAAGGTCCGTCCCCGTTCGCCCGCCGCCGCCGCGTGATAAGCCATCGGATGAATCTGCTGGGGGAACGTTCCCAAGCCACCGGCGTAGTAGGTGCCATCGGTGTAACCATACCACACGCCGTGAAAGCCATCCGCCCTGGCGGGAGTGAAGGCTGGTAATGGGGCACAGGCACAGGGCGCCGGGGAATTCGCGGGCAGGTTCATGTGGCTGCGGGGCCGGTGCCCTTGGTTCGACAGGCTGGGGTTCGCTTTGCAGGGCGTTGAAATTCGAGCACGGTCACCAGCCGGTGTTGGGTGGCCGGGACTGAAACCAAGGCCAGGCGGTTGACCGGCGTATAACACCAGTTTACGCCGCAGGCTTCGGCGGTTTTTGTCACCGCCCAATCAGCCCGGACCGTGAGGGTCAGGCGCCGACCTCTGATTTCCGCCTGCTGTTTCCCTGCGACCATGGGCAAAGCTGAATGCAGGTAGAAGGTTACCGCCCGTGGCTCGGTGAGTTCGAACTCATCGCGGATTTCGATGCAATCGGGCGAGAGTGAGGTCACGGTCCGGCGGCTGGCCACTACGGGCGGCAACCAGGTGCCGCCGGTGTCGACGGACGCCTTGAGCGCCACTGCGTTGCCTTTCGCCATCCAGTTCGAGGCACTGGGCGAGGGATTCCGTTGCGTACAGCCATCGGGCACGGCGAGGTTATGCGCCAGCTCACTCTTCAGGAACGGCAGGTTGTCGGAGTCGTGATAAGGCACCATGCCACGATCAATCGCAAAGGCCTCGCCGTCGGCCTCGAGAATAAACGAGCCCTTGTCCCGGTGGCAGTGCCCGGCATTCGCCATCGCCCCGACCAGAAACAGCCGCACACAACCGTCACCCAGCGGGCGGCAACTCGAAACGTGGCCGGCCTTCGCCAGCTTGGTGAAGACTGGCAGCTTGACCGCTTCGGCGGGACACGCCGCGGGACCATGGATCACGGCGAAGGGTCCGTCGCACGACCAACGCTCGGCTTTGACCTGTTTGTTCCGGCGAAAACAGTCCGCGAGCAGTCCGCGCCACAGTGGTGACCCTGTGGCCGCGGCCATCATCGCGATGGCATCCAAGGCGAATGAATCCGCCACGGTGTCGGCGATGGTCAGGTAGGATCCGGGCACGCCCGTCGTGGACAGGAGCGAGGCGATGTAGCTGTCCATCGCTTTGATTTTCGGCGGGATCATCGCCGCCAGTGTCCGGCCGCGGAAACGAGCCAGCGCGGCCAAGGACGGCACCGTGGTCCGGAAAGTGGAGTTCCAGTAGTGCAGGCCCTCGTCGGTGGAGCCATCCGACTGGATGTAGCGGTCGATGATTTCAAGAAGGTCCTGTTCGAACACATCGATATCCGCCCGGGTCCGCGGCCAGGCTTTTTCCAGCACCAGCAACCCGAGGAGCCGCCCCAGCCCGATCATGTGGCTCTGGTTGCAGTTCAGCATGTATTCGTATTGGAGAAAAACCGTGCGCACCCGGGGCAGGCCTTTGGTCGCGATGGCATGGCGCACGAGATGCTCCCCCTTGGGCGTAAACCACGCGCCCGCCCAGTCCAGGGCCAGCGCCACCCCGGCCATGGCAAACGCCTCGGGAAATCCGCGCTGGTCCCACGAGGTGCCGGGAAACTCCTGCATGAAATGCGGCGCCCACGTGCCCGCGTGGGCCAAACTCATCGCGATCCGGGCGGCAAAGCGCAGACAGGCCGGGTCCTGATCAATGAGACCCACCAAGGCGCAGATGGGGGCGTCGGTGTGGAAGGAACGGGTCGGCAGATCCCGCTCCCGCACCAAGGTGGTCGAATTGTCCCCGGCGCCGATGAGCGGGCCAATCTGATGCTCCGGCGTGCGCGGGGCGCTCATGGCCGCCCGCGCCGTGGCGCGCAGCTGGTCCATGATCGGGCGGTAGAGCGGGGACAGCGCCTTGCGACGGAGTTCCACCAGCTCCCCGTCGTCAAAGAAAAATCCGAAACGCAGTTTGCAGCCGGCGGCGGTGCCTTCCGGCAGCAGCCATCCCTCCCAATCCGGTGAATATTGCGGCGGTCGCGTCAACATCGCCGTTCGCCCTGCCGACCGCGCACAGCCGACCCAGTCCAGCCACGCTTCTGCTGCTCCGTCGCGCGTGGAGGCCAGCTCCAGGCGAATCCACTCCAGCCGGGTCCCGTGCAACGGCCCTTCGAACTCGTGACCGATGCCCCGGCCCGGCTCGGCGTTGATCATCGTGCGGGTGATGCCGTCCAAGGTCGCCACTACGGTCAGCCGCGCGTGCGGCGGGCACGCCATGCGCACCACCAGCCGGTCGTAGCCCGTCAGATCGACGTGCAGTTCACGCTCAAAGGAGAGTACGAGACTGGCGGCCGCGGATCCGCGCTGCCGGCGGGACGTCTGCGTCCGGGGCGGACGATCCCAGTCAAACGTCAGCCAGCACCACGCCTGACTGGCGCGCACTCTGTCCGGACCCAACGGCCCCAGCACCAGCGGTGCGGATGGACTGCGCCCCCCCGCGGCGGCCGGCTCGGGCCGCGGGTGGTCCGCGGCACCGATAGCATGCGCCGGGCAGAGCGTGTAACAGGCGAGCGGTGCCAGGTCCTTGTCCCAAAAGCCATCGATGATGGCCTCCGCTTCGTTGATGGCAATCGGTGTGCGGGCGGGCCCCGGGCTTTTCTGCTTCCTTTTCCGTCGCGTTTTCATGGGAGGGTCAGGGCTTTGGCGCCGCTCAGCCTGGCTTGGGCGCCGTGGCAGTCCCGTCCGCGCCGGCCACCGCCGCTTCGCGCGCCAGTTTTTCCCAATGCATCTTGAGCAACAGACAGGCAACCGACGCCAGGCCGCTGAACCCGCCGCAGAGCAGGTAAATGTAACGGTAATCGCGAACCGACTCGAGAATCCAGCCGACCAGGGGGTGCAGGATCCCGATGCTCACAAAACCAAAGGCCACGTTGGCGCTGACGAACTGGCCGAACTTGTCACGGGGCAGAACCAGCGTGGCCACCGTGCAGATGGCCACCAGGTGAACGGCCATCACGCATTGATTGACGCACCACCAGATCTGCAGGCTGGTGGCGCCCTGCACGAACCAGTAGCCGCAAAAGTAACTCAGGCTCGTCATGATCAGTCCGGCCACGCTGAGGCGCAGGGCCCCAAATCGGTCGATGACCGGACCGGATAAAAAGTAGATCGGGATGGTGATGAGGTAGGTCCACCCTTTGATCTCCCCGAACTGATCCAGCGTCAGCCCGAGGGTGGGGGCGTAGTCCGGCTGGCCCGCGCGCGTTGCGAAAAAGACCAGAAATGACAGCGGCACGCCGGCACCCCAGAAACAGAAGTTGATCAGATAATAGTTGAGGTGCAGCCGCTGGCTGAAACATTCCCTGAAATAAACCGGAATCATCCGCCAGCCGAGGTTCGCCTCATTCCGGGGTGGCGGCGGCGGATATGCGCCCTCCTTGACCCGCCAGACGATCAGGTAAAAGGCCACCGCGTAGAGCAGGCCGACCAGAAAATAGACATGGAAGGTGTGGGTTTCGCCCCAGCCCAATATCCAGCGGTTGAAAACGAGATTGCCCAGCGCGCCCACCGCCCGATAAAGCCCGTAATAGGTTCCCAGCACTTTCTGGGGGATCACGTCAACGACCAGACAGGAGAACACCTGCACGACATAGGCGTTGAAAATGACGAAGATGGCGACGCACAGGGCGATCCACGCAATCGTGCAGCCGGCGGCGGTCAGGTCTGTGCTGCCAAACCGGACAAACACGTCGTGCAACAGCTTTCCGGCCGGTTTGGCCGCCCCTAGCAGCACGAGGCCGAGCACGACGGGAGCGGTGCACCAAAGCAGGAACGGACGCCGGCGGCCCAGACGGCCGCGGTGGCGGTCACTCTGCACCCCCGCAATCGGATACAGAAAAAAACCGGTAAGCGCCGGCAGGCTGTTGATCCAGCCGATCGTCGTGTCGCTCGCGCCCTCCCAGCGCAATTGCAGGGGAATCAGGGCGGGCAGCGATTCCATCAGCTGGAAGAAAAAATCGCCCCAAAGCAGCCAAAACATCACCTGGATCAGCGTGCCCCGGGTGTAGGTGAGCGTTCCCAGCTGGTATGGTTTATTCGCTAGTGGTGGCAAAACCAGTGCCTTTCATGCGGCAATGCTGCTTTGGGCCTGCCCGGCGGCAAGCAGCATTGCCTGCCGGCCTGGGACGTTGGCTGTGCACTTCAGGCGGATGCTGGCAGGATTTTGGCTGGACCAATAGGAAAACACCGGAAGGGGGCGATGCAGTGCGGACGAAAAAAGGCCGGGATACGAAGGCATCCACAAGAGGCCGGTGCAAGCGCGGTGTATGCCGTCAAGAAAACGTTTAGCAACCGCCTGGGTTGGCTGCTTTGATGATCGACGAAATGGGGGTGCGCATTGTCGCCGAGATAGGCCCATGGCGCGTTTACAGTGAGCCGATGTCGCCTAACTTTATATAGTACATTTGATAATCGGCTTGGAGCGGGTGGACGGAATCGAACCGACGATACCGCTTTGGAAGAGCGGAGTTTTACCACTAAACTACACCCGCAGGGATCTCGGCGAGCTTCGCGGCCGGGGAAGGGTGGTCAAGCCTCCGTTCGGCATTGCCCGAGCGTGGATAAGGGGCATCGGGGTGTTTTTATATGCTGGTCGCGGTCACAAATGAGGTTGCGGGAACCTCGACCCCACGTTTACATCCGACCATGGCTACCATCTCCTCTGCGTCGTCCGGACAGGGCTCAACCACGAAAACAGATGGCAAGAAAGGACGTTCCAGCGTCAACGCCGCACAGGCACTGGCGAAACAGAAGGCGCTGGAGAAAAAGTCCAAGAAATACAGTTTGCCGATGGGCGAACTGGCGATCTTTACGCAGCAACTGTCCTCGCTCCTACTCGCCGGCCTGCCGCTGGTGCAGTGCCTCGAAGCCTTGCAGGACCAGACGGAGGACCAGTGTTTCCGCATCGTGATCCGGGATGTGCGGGGAGATATCTCCTCGGGCAACTCCTTCTCCGCTGCGGTCAGGAAATTCCCGAACTCCTTCAACACCCTCTTCATCTCGATGGTTGAGGCCGGCGAAGCGAGCGGCGGGCTCGCCGAGATCCTGGTCAAGGTGGCCGGCTACTTTGAGTCCTCGGTCAAATTGACCAAGAAAGTCAAATCCGCCATGACCTACCCGATTGCAGTCATCGGGTTGGCGCTCGCGCTGGTCAACGTGCTCCTGATTTTCGTCATCCCGGTGTTTGCGGCCATGTTCGCGGATTTTGGCGCCAAGCTACCCGCTCCGACCCAGTTCCTGATCGATCTGTCGAATTTCCTGAAAGCGTGGTGGTGGGCTGTCGGTCTGGGTGGCTACGGCATTTATTGGGGCGGGGGCAAATACGTCTCCACGCCGAAAGGCCGCCGCACCAAAGACCTGTTCCTGGTGCGGGCGCCGATTTTCGGCAATCTCATCCACAAAATTGCGCTCTCCCGCTTCTGCCGCACCTACGCCACCCTCATCCGTTCCGGCGTGCCCATTCTCCGCACGCTGGAAATTGTGGCTGCGGCGAGCAATACCGTGCAGATCGAGGATGCTTGCGAGGAGATTGCCAAGCACGTGAGTCAGGGCGGCCAGGTTTCCGAGGTGCTGGCGGCCAATACCTTTTTTCCGCCCATGATGAAGCACATGGTGAAGGCGGGTGAATCCACCGGCAACGTTGACGGCATGATGACCAAGATTGCCGATTTTTACGATGTAGAATGCGAGGCGACCGTTGCTTCGCTCACGTCGCTGATCGAACCGATGCTGATCGTATTCCTTGGGGTGGTGGTCGGTGGCATCGTCATGGCAATGTTCCTGCCGATCTTCCAACTTGGCGCCGTCGCGGGTGGCTTGCAATAAGCCGGCCGACACTGAGTTGACTTGCGCCCCCCCAGGCGGAAAGGTGTGTATTCATGCCTTCCGTCCTCATCGTTGACGACCTCCTGTCCATCCACGAGATGCTGGAGGCGGTCATTCAGCCCACGGGCTTTAGCACCGCGTTTGCCACGGACGGGGAAAAGGCACTCAGCCGCTACAAGACCGAAAAATTCGATCTGGTGCTGGCCGACATCGACATGAAGCCGATGGATGGCATCACCATGCTCAAGCAGCTCAAGCAATACGACCCCACCGCCGTCGTCATCATCATGACGGCCTACGCCAGCACCGAAAGCGCGATTCAAGCGTTGAAATTCGGCGCTTTCGACTATCTCCAAAAACCCTTCCGGGTGAACGATCTCATCGCCACGCTCAAACGCGGCATTGAGTTCAGGCAGTTCCAGACCGAACACAAGACCAGTGGCCTTGCTCCCGTCGCCAGCCAGGCGGGCATTGAGGGCCGCATCATCGGCCAGAGTCCCGCGGTCCAGAAGCTTATCCAGCAGATCAAAAAACTCGCCGCCGTGCGTGCGCCCGTGCTGTTGCAGGGGGAGAACGGCACGGGCAAGACTGCCGTCGCCGAACTGTTGCACGAGGCCCTGGGAGCGCCGGCGGCCCAGTTGGTGCGCATCGACTGTGCGCTGAGCTCGGAGGCAAATTTTCGCGACGGCCTGCTCGGGCAGCATGGCGCCGGCGGCACTTGGGTGCAACAGGCGAAGGGGGGCACGCTGTTTCTCCAGCACTTGCAATGCCTGCCCCTTGACGCCCAGAAGGAGCTCGTCAGCGTGTTGCGCAACACCGCGCACACCATGCGCCTGGTCTGCGCCACAACCGAGGACCTCGAACGGTTGTGCGACGAGGGGCGGTTTTACGACGAGCTGTTCTACCGCGTGGCGGCCCTGCCGGTGCAATTGCCCCCGCTGCGGGAGCGCACCGAGGATATCCCGATTTTGGTCAAGCACTACGCGGCCAAGTCCACCAACCCCCACTTCCACGCAGGCTTGGTCGAGTTGACCGAAGACGCCATGGCCATGCTGACCAGCTACCACTGGCCGGGCAACTTGACCGAACTTTTCCAGGTGATTTCAAAAATCGCCTCCACGACCGAGAGTCGCATTGTCACTTCCCAGCAACTGCCCTTGCACCTGCGGGAACTCCAGCACTGGCCCAAGTTGTCGGAATACCTCGCCGGGCAGGAAAAGCAGTATATCGAGATGGTGCTGCATGGCTGCCGCGGCGACAAGGCCAGGGCGGCCGCCGTGCTGGGGGTGGAACCAGACCGGCTGGCTTGAGCCGCGCCGCTGGCGCGTCCCCAAAAAGTTCCACGGGACCGACTTCCCGCTTGCGGCGGGTTTCTGCGCTCTCAACTCTCACCGAAATCCACGTCCATGCCCAAACGCACCGACCTTCAGTCCATCCTGATCATTGGCGCCGGCCCGATTGTCATCGGGCAGGCATGCGAATTCGACTACTCCGGCACCCAAGCCTGCAAGGCGTTGAAGGAGGAGGGTTACCGCGTGATTCTGGTCAACTCCAACCCCGCCACCATCATGACGGATCCGGAGTTTGCCGATGTCACCTACATCGAGCCGCTCACGGTTGAGTTTTTGGAGAAAATCATCGCCGTGGAACGGCCCTCGGCGCTGCTGCCGACCCTCGGCGGGCAAACCGCCCTCAATCTCTCGATGGAACTGCATCAAGCAGGCATCTTGGAGAAATACGGGGTCGAGATGATCGGCGCCAAACCGGGTGCTATCGCCAAGGGGGAGGACCGCGAGCTGTTCAAGCAGGCCATGCTCAAGATCGGCCTTGATGTCGCCCGCTCGCGCACGGTGAAGAACATGAACGAGGCGCACACCGCGGTCGACGAGTTGGCGATGCTGCCACTGATCATCCGTCCCTCATTCACACTGGGCGGGGCTGGCGGCGGCATCGCCTACAACAAGGAGGAGTTCGAGGGCATCGTGGCCAACGGCCTCGATCTTTCACCCGTACATGAGGTGTTGGTCGAGGAGTGCCTGCTCGGTTGGAAGGAATACGAGATGGAGGTGATGCGTGACCATAAGGACCAGTGCGTCGTCATCTGCTCCATCGAGAATTTCGACCCCATGGGCGTGCATACCGGGGATTCCATCACGGTGGCGCCGGCCATGACCCTTACGGACAAGGAATACCAGGTCATGCGCGACGCCTCCTTTGCCGTCATCCGCGAGATCGGTGTCGAAACGGGCGGCTCCAACATCCAGTTCGCGATCAATCCCGTGACCGGCCGCATGGTCGTCATCGAAATGAATCCGCGTGTCTCGCGCTCCTCGGCGCTCGCCTCCAAGGCCACAGGCTTCCCCATCGCCAAGATTGCGGCCAAACTCGCCGTGGGCTACTCGCTGGACGAGTTGCGCAACGACATCACGCGCCTGACACCGGCGAGTTTTGAGCCGACGATCGACTACGTCGTCACCAAGATCCCTCGCTTCACCTTCGAAAAATTCCCCGGGGCCGATACCACGCTGACTTCCGCGATGAAATCAGTGGGCGAGGCGATGGCCATCGGCCGCACCTTCAAGGAATCCATGCAGAAGGCCCTGCGCTCGCTGGAGATCGGCGCGCGCGGCTTCGGCGGCGGTGGCAAGCACGGGCTCGACGAGGCGCCGGACGAAAAAACCATTCGGGCCAAACTCGCGACACCCAACGCCGAGCGCATCTTCCACCTCCGCTACGCCTTCATGCGCGGGCTGACGGTGGGCGACATTTTCGACCTCACCAGGATTGACCCGTGGTTTCTCGAGCAGTTGCGCGAGATTTACGAGATGGAGGTCGCCCTGAAGCAGTTTACGCTGGCGACCCTGGATGCCGCCACGCTGCGCCGCGCGAAGGAATTTGGGTTTTCCGACGCCCAGCTCGCGCATCTGCTCGGGAGCGACCGCGCCGCCGTGCATGCGCACCGCGCCGCCGCCGGCGTCGCCACGACCTACCGGCTCGTGGACACCTGCGCCGCAGAATTCGAGGCGTTCACCCCTTATTACTACTCCAGTTACGGGGCTGAGAACGAGGTGCTGCCGCCGACGGGCAAAAGGAAAATCATGATCCTCGGCGGCGGGCCCAACCGCATCGGCCAGGGGATTGAGTTTGATTACTGCTGCGTGCACGCGAGTTTTGCCCTGCGCGAGATCGGCTGTGAGAGCGTGATGGTGAACTCGAATCCCGAGACCGTCTCGACCGATTACGACACCAGTGACCGGCTCTACTTTGAGCCGCTGACGCTCGAGGATGTGCTGGAAATCTATCAGCAGGAGGGCTGTGACGGCGCGATTGTGCAGTTCGGCGGCCAGACGCCGCTCAACTTGGCCACGGCCCTCAAGCAGAACGGCGTGAACATCATTGGCACCTCGCCCGAGAGCATCGACGCGGCCGAGGACCGGAAACTCTTCTCCGCCATTCTCGAAAAGCTGGCGCTCAAGTCGCCCGTCAACCGCACCGCGATGAACGAGGCCGATGCGCTCCGGTTCGCGCAGGAGATCGGATTCCCGGTGCTGCTGCGTCCGTCGTTCGTGCTCGGCGGCCGCGGCATGTTCATTGTCTACAGCGAGGACGAGTTTAGGACCGTCGTTCACCAGGCGTTTGAGGTGATGCCCGAAAAGCCCGTGCTCATCGACAAGTTCCTCGAGGACGCGATTGAGCTCGACGTGGACTGCATCAGCGATGGTGAAACGTCTGTCATTGGGGGCATGCTCGAGCACATCGAATTTGCCGGCGTGCACTCGGGCGATGCCGCGATGGTCATGCCGCCGCACACGCTCTCACGTGAGGTGCTCAACACGGTGCGCCAGGCCACCTACGCGCTGGCCGGGGAGCTTCACGTCATCGGCCTGATGAACGTGCAGTTTGCCATCAAGGACAACCAAGTCTACATCCTGGAGGTCAACCCGCGGGCCTCGCGCACCGTGCCCTTTGTCGCCAAGGCCATCGGCGTGCCGCTCGCCAAGCTCGCCGCCAAGATCATGACCGGCGCCAAGCTGAAGGATCTCGGCTTCACCCGCGAGCTGACCCCGAAACACTGGTGCGTGAAGGAGGCGGTATTCCCCTTTGTGCGCTTTCCCGGCGCCACCATCACGCTCAGCCCCGAGATGCGCTCCACCGGCGAGGTCATGGGCATCGACGACGATCTCGGCGTGGCCTTCGCCAAAGCGCAGGCGGCGGTCAAGCCCGGCCTGCCTGTGGCCGGCAACGTGTTCCTCTCCGTCAAGGATACCGACAAACCCCGCGCGGTGGAGCTCGCGCGGCAGCTCGGGGCGCTGGGTTTCTCCATCTATTCGACCAGCGGCACGGCCCGGACCCTCGCTGAGAACGGCGTGCCCGTCACGCGTCTCGCCAAGATCGGCGAGGGCCGCCCCACGGCGGTTGACATGATCAAGAACGGCCAGATCCACCTAGTCATCAATACGCCCGATGGCATGATCCCGCGGCGCGACGAAAACCAGATCCGCTCCGCCGCGTATGCCCGCAGTGTTTGCATCATGACGACCATCACCGGCGCCGCGGCCGCACTCAACGGCATCAAGGCGCTCCAGCGGTCGCGGGTCGGGGTGCGGCCGATCCAGCAATACAAGGGCAACGTCAACGTGCTCTGACGTTGAGACCGGCGATGAGGGCGATCCGTATTCATGAGAGTGGCGGGCCGGAAAAGCTCCGGCTCGATGTGTTGCCCGACCCTGAACCCGGGGCGGGACAGCTTTGCATCCGGGTGGAGGCGGCGGGGGTCAATTTCATCGACACCTATCACCGCAGCGGACTCTACCCGGTTTCATTGCCGCGCATCCTTGGTGGTGAGGCAGCTGGCGTGGTGACCGCGGTCGGCGGGGGCGTAGCCGGCTTCAAGGTGGGTGATCGTGTGGCTTCGGCCCGGGCCGCCGGCGGCTACGCCGAAACTGCCGTCCTATCGGTGGAACACACGGTCAGCTTGCCCGAAGGGATCAGTTCACCGCTGGCTGCCGCCCTCCTGGCGCAGGGACTCACCGCCCATTGCCTGGCGTGCGATGTTTTTCCGCTGCACCCGGGTGACATCGCGCTCGTGCACGCTGCGGCCGGGGGCGTGGGCCTGCTGCTGGTGCAGATCGCGAAAAAACGTGGGGCGCGCGTGCTGGCCACGGTGGGCAGCGAGGCCAAGGCCGCGTGGGCGCAGGCGGCGGGAGCCGATGCGGTGTGCGTCTACACGCAGGAGAATTTCGCCGCCGCCGCGCGCGCTTTCACCGACGGCCGCGGCGTGGATGTCGTCTACGACGGCGTGGGGCGCGACACGTTTGCCGGCACTCTCGACAGCCTGCGCCCGCGCGGGATGTTCGTCTCCTTCGGCAACGCCAGTGGCGCGGTGCCGCCCTTTGCTCCCCTGGTGCTCATGCAAAAGGGCTCGTTGTATTTCACCCGGCCGACCATGGGGGACTATACCGCCACCCCGGCTGAGTTGAAGGCCCGGGTGGATGAGCTGTTTGCCTGGGTGCAATCCGGTGCGTTGCGGGTCACCATCGGGGCCACTTTCCCCCTGGCCGCTGCAGCTGACGCCCACCGGGCTTTGGAGGGCCGGCTGACCACCGGCAAGGTTCTGCTCCTGCCCTAAAACAGGGGGTGCCTAACTGGCTTGGCGCCACGACAGTCGATGCTCGTGAATGGCCATAAGACGGTGATGTTCGACTGAGACCAACCGGACCGGCGGCATGGCGCACAACTCCTGCCTTTACGCAGGTGGGGTGATATGCTTCGGTGCCCCTTCCCAATACGATTTTTGCATGAGCACGCCTGAAAAACCTTCTTCGCAGCAACCTGCCGGCGCCAATACTGGTGCTCCGGTGGCTGCGCCTCATTCCTTTGACGAGACGCTGCACCGGCTCTGGCGCCAATACGGCCAATCGGTCACCATCGGCTGCGCGGCCGTGCTGCTCGCCATCCTCGCCAGGGGTGGTTGGGATTACTTCGCCGAACAAAAGGAGCAGGCTACCCGGCAGGATTATGCCGCCGCCACCACTTCGGATAAATTGAAGGGATTCGCCAATGACCATGCCGGCCACATCCTGGCGGGAGTCGCCCGGCTCCGCCTGGCGGATGAAGCCTATGCTGCCGGTCAGGGAGCCGGGGCGGTCGCGGCCTATGAGGCGGCCCTGCCGATGCTCAAGGACAGTCTGCTGGCGGATCGCGCCCGGCTTGGCTTGGCGATGGCCAAGGTGCAGGCCGGCCTCACCACCGACGGTGAGGCTGCGTTGCGTGAGTTTGCCGGGCAGGCCGACGGGGCCAAAGGGCTGCGCGCCGAGGCGACCTATCATCTTGCCAGCCTCGCCCACACGGCCGGTCGCTCCGATGATGTGAAAAAATACGCCGACCAGCTCATGCAGATTGATGCCGGGAGTCCATGGGCGCAGCGCGCCCAGATGCTGCGCCTGCAGGCTCCCGTTGTGGCCACCACGCCGGCGAAGGTTCAGGTCGGTGCGCCCACCGCAGCGGAGCCTGCCATCAAGCTGAATCTGCCCGCCGGAAAATAATCGTCACCGTTTTTCACCGGCAAGAATCGCAACGGCCCGCCCATTCAGGTGGGCTGTTTCATTTGGGTGTTTGGCTGGATGATTTTAAAATTACGGTACCACTGCCGCCAGCCGGCACGCCAC
>CAJBES010000012.1 GCA_903952145.1 uncultured Opitutaceae bacterium
CCATCGGCCGAATGCGGGACGGCGATCAGGTGGACGTGGTTGGGCATCAGGCAGTAGGCCCAAACCTGCACCCCGTGCTCCCCGCACCACTGACCCATCAACTCCAAGTACAACGCGTAGTGGGACCAGCACGGGAATCGCTCGCGGTTTCGGTCCGAGTGTGAGCCGCAGACGTGGCCTGTGGCGATGTGGGCGCAGAGTGACCCACAGCTCGGCGCAGTTGTTTTCTGCGGAGATGGTGCGGAATCGTCTTGTTGTCCTGAGTGGGCAGGGAGGCGTGGAGCGACCTGACGCGTGGTGGTCGAGGCACCAAAGGGGTTCGCCGCCCACGACAGGCCCGCGCTGGCGGTGCTCGCGCGGCTCGGATTTCCCCAACGGAGGCGGCAGTGCCTGAGAGCGGTTGTCTAGCCGCAGAACGTGGGGCGGAACGAGGGCGAGGAGTGCAGCGCAGAAGCCTGGCGCGGACCGCTTCGGGGCCGGTCGTCAAGGGCGTGCCAGCGGGGCAGTGTGATCACTTCAGACCGCCAGCACCTCCACTTGGACAACCGATCCCCAAAGGACGAACTGGGCTCCCGATGGGGTGCGTTCGACCACCGACGCGTCCCTGAACAGGCTGCCGTTGGCTCGGCAGCCGTCACAGGCCGGAGGCTTCCTGCGCAGGAGGGCATCGTCGTCGCCGTAAGGAAGAGCGACGCCGCGAAGCCTTCCGGCTTCGCGGCGTCAGTGGCCGCAGGAGGTGCCCCGGAGAGCGGGGCACGGTCGGCGGCTGGCGGGACGAGGCGGCGACGTGCTGAACTCCGCGCCGGGCAGGACGGGCCAGGGATCAGTCGGGGAGTTGGTCTTTTAGTCGATAGCTTTTTCCTTCGATGACGACTGCTTCGCCGTGATGCATCAGCCGATCGATCAGGGCGGTGGCCAAGGTGTTGTCCAGGTCAAAGGTCTTGCCCCAATCGCGGAAGGGACGATTCGTGGTAATCACGGTCGATCCGCGTTCGTAACGGGCAGCGACGACTTGGAACATCAGGTCTGCACCGCGTTTGTCGATGGGCAGATAGCCCAGTTCGTCGAGCAGTAGCAGGGCGGGACGCGTATAGGGCCGCAGCGATTTGCGCAGCGTGCCATTGATCTGCGCCGTGGTCAGCTCGTTGAGCATATCCACGACGCGGGTGAAGCGGACGGTGAGCTGGCGTTCACAGGCGGCGTACCCCAGCACGGTCAGGAAGTGCGTTTTCCCCGTTCCCGTGGGTCCGATAAAGACCGCGCAGCCACGTTGGGTCACGAACTCGCAGTCACACAGTCGGAGCACCTTTTGTTTGGGGATTCGCTTGGGGAAGGTGAAGTCGAATTCCTCCGCCGTCTTACGCGGCGGGAGCCTGGCCTCTCGGATCCGCCGCTCCAACGCCCGTTGGCGGCGGGCCGCGATTTCGGCGCCGACCAGGGCCGAGAGCACGTCGAAGGCGGAGCTGTTCTTCCGCGCCGCGTCATCCAGCAGCTCCGCGTAGAGTTCGGCGATCTGAAAGAGTTTGAGTTCGGCCAGTTGCTCTTGTAGAAGCTGGTGTTTGGGGGACGGCTTGGGGTGGTTCTGTTTGTCAGTCATGGGATTCCTCCGGGTTTGGGTCTTGGTCTTGGTCTTGGTCTTGGTCTTGGCACAACGCGTCATAGGTTCCGGGATCGGGTTCTTCGAGGTCGATGTCCTCGATCAGTTCTGGTCGCTGGGGACAGAGCGGTGTGGGTGAAGGCAGTTCGCGCCGGCGCCGCTCCTGCAACACCAGCGCCTCGACGTAGGCCGCGTCGTAGGTCTGGTACTGGTGCGCAAGGACGATCGCCGCCAGCACGTCGGCGCGGCCGTAAAGCCGAATCAAGTTCCACAGCCGACGGAGATGCACGGAGGTCTTCACCGGGCGGCGGCGGAGCTGCAGGTGAAATTCACGGGCTTCCGGCCCCAAGGCGTCAAAGAGACGTTCCACGTCGCTGGCCCGCGTCCGCTGACGAAGCTGCAGGGCTTGCAGTTGGTGTTCCGCTTGGCAGATCAGTTGACCACGCTGGTAGCAGCGCACGTGGCAGGCCAGTTCTCGACCCTGGTAGATCACACCCACCTGCGAGGCATTGGCCCGGACGATCACGGTCTGCCGCGCCACCTCCGGCGGGACCGAATACCGATTGCCGTCGAACTCGATTTGCACCAGCGGGCTGACGATGGCCGAGACCACTTCATCCGTATCGAAGGGGATCGTCGGCAACGCACGCAGCAGCGGACGTTCTTTCTGGAAGCGATCCACGGGCCGCTCGCGCGTCGTGTGATGGAGCCGCACATTGGCCACCTGGTCGCGCCAGTACACAGCCAGTGGGGGATAATCCTCCCAGCGTGTCAGTTCTGCTTCGCGGCCCGCCAAGGCATTATGTTTCACATAGCGGACACCCGCTTCGACCATGCCCTTGGATTCCGGATCCCGCCGCGCGCAAGGAACCGCCTCCAGATAGTAGTGGCCGCAGAGCGCCAGAAACTCCGGGTGCAGACAGGCCGACCGGCCGTGACCGTTGAGCACGGCCGCCTTGAGATTGTCAAAAATCGCCTTACGCGGACTACCGCCGAAGAATTCCAGGGCATGCACGAAGGCTCGGTAGAAGTCGGCCTTGCGCTGGGCCAAGGAGAACTCGATGTAACCCAGGCGGCTGTAGCACAGCACCGCCACAAAGACGTTGACCCGCCGCGAGGTGTTGCCCAGGCGGATCCGGCCACACTCGCCCCAGTCCACTTGCAGGGCCTCTCCGGGCTGCCAGTCCACCGCTTGGTAGATCCGGCCACGCGGCCTGCGGACCTGCCGCACGTACCGCCGTACCAGCGAGATGCCGCCGGTGTAGCCCGCCGCACCGCGGCCAATCTCCTCCAGCAGGCGGACGGCCGACAAGTCCGGCGATTGGGCCAGCAACGCGTCGAGCTGCTTCTTGTACGGATCCAGCAGGCTGGCCTGAGATGGCCGAGGGTGCTGGCCCGGTGGCCGCTCCATCCCCAAGGCTTTCTTGACCGTTTTGGCACAACACAGCAACCGCCGGGCAATCGCCCGATGGCTCAGTTTTTCGATTTCCGCCAAGCGACGAATCTCCGCCCACAGGGCCACATTCATGGATTCCTCCTTCCCGCCGCCGCCAACTCCTCCTCGTGGGCCAACGTGCGAATTAGTTCCCGCAACGCCGCCGGGCCGCCACGTTCCACGCGCGGCCACGGCAACGACAAGACTTGGGTCAGCGGCGCCTGGTACGCCACCAAGTCGTACACCATCAATTCGTCGCGCGCCGCGACCACGGCCTCTTCCCGCACCCGCAAACGTACGGCCAGCGTGGCATCGTTGTAAAACGAGAGTCCCTGCCGGTCGCTGACCGCGGCCAGGAAGAAGTACAAGAACACCGCATCGCCAGACAGGCACGAAGCAAAGTCGCGCAGAAAGCGGCGGTCAACCCAAGAAAACCCCTCAGCCGGAGGGCGGCGCACGCGGTCGATGACCAGGAGATGTTTCTCGATCATGTTCGGAGACCTCCTCAAGAATGTCCAGAAGCTCAGTTAACTCGCCAGAAGATACCGGCGTGGCGGTTCCCTGCTCAGGACTGCGGACGCGCGCCGGTGGGCTATTCAAGGTCTCGCCGTAGCGTTTCCACTCCTTGAGGCTGATCGTCCGCGGTTCCGCTGGTTGAGATGCCTCATCTCCAACGTGGGATTGGCGTTTGGCGGCTTTCCGTTGGCGGGCCTTGAACTTGCGTTCCCGGTCTTGCACTCGGCGTTCGGCCCGACCACAGTCTGCGCCGCAGTACTGGACTGGTCCGCGACGGCATCTGCAGAGCGGTTCGTAACAGCCTGGACGATCGCAAAAATCTTTAGGAATAGGGGCGCTGCGTGACCACGCGCGGCGCCGCGAGGATGGCTGAGGCGGATCTTTGGTCACCGCCATCCTGCCCGCCTCACGCCGCCGACAACGACGCCTGCGTTCGGCCTCGGCGTTTTGCTTTCGCTTCTCCGCTAGGCGTCGCGCCCGAGATTGGCGTTTAGCTGCCTGCCAGCGGAGCAGCAAATCGAGACATTCTGGATCCTGGCAGTAGAGTTGGTTCCACACCCGTGGCGCAAAAACGCAACCACAGCCTTTCCGGTGACAAGTCCGCGGCGGAAATCGAGGGGTGCTAGGCGAGGGAGTAGGGGGAGCGATAAGCTATTCATGTCCCATGGGAGGTGATACTCCCGTTGGGGCCGCCCGAGGGACTGGCCTTAGTCCCTCGGGCACCTTTCTGTTGTCCAGCTCGCTTCCTGCGGTGGTCCCGCGGTCCCTTTCACCGAGACCGTTGGTATCAGTATACCCAGTACGCCCCTGGTCAGCCTGCGACAAGGCGGTGCTCACAACCTCGGCAAATCCGTCACCCGGCTCAACACCACCCTGCTCAACACCTCAGGTCCAACGGGCCGTTATCCCTGCTGCGCGTCGTCAGAGTCGGAAAAAAGGGAAGGAAACGAGGAAGGAGACGGTCTTGAGCTAGCCCGTTCTTCGAAGGAGACAATTCCACGGAAGGAAACAGCGGAAGAAAAGGAAGGAAACAGGGAAGTACCCACCTGCCGGACTGTTGGCGTGACGTGTACCGAAACCGCGGGCGATTCCCGTGCTGGTCCCAGCACGAGCTTAATCGGAGCCTGCACTGTACGGATGCGATCGTTCTGAGCCATTTCCAGCAACCTATTGCTCTGTGCCGGCTTCAGCAGC
>CAJBES010000013.1 GCA_903952145.1 uncultured Opitutaceae bacterium
ACAACGGCCGGCAAACCGTGCTCCGCACCCAGGCCGGCCGGCGCAGCGGCTTTTATTTCCTGGTCCGCACCCAGAATCCCGGGGCGGCGCTGCCGGACGCGCGGTTCGAGCTCAAAATCATCCAACCCGATTCGCCCTTCGCCAAAACTTTCACCTTCCCGGCGGCAGTGCCGGCCGGTGGCCATGTTTTCAATCTCGGCCTCACCGGCAGCGACTGGCCCGGCAAGGACATTCAGCCGGTGGCCTGGCAACTCCGACTGCTCGCCGGCGATGGCCGCGAACTCGGCACCGGGCACAGTTTTCTCTGGAGCAAATAGCAGCGGGTGACCGCGCACGTCCGGCCCATGCCCTCCCCTCTCTGGTCTGACTGGCAGCCCCTGCCCGGTCTGCCGGCGTTCGCACCCGCCGTGCTCGCCGAGACTCTTGATGGCGGCCAGTCTTTCCGTTGGCAACAGGCCGGGGACGGCACGTGGCAGGGCGTTTGGGCGGATTGTATTGCCCGTCTTCGCTTGGCCGGAACGCCGCACACCGGCCCGCTTGAATGGTCCGCCCCCGCGGCCATGCAAGCCCGCGTGGCCAAGGCCCTGCCGGTTTATCTCACCGGCAGCAGCGATTTTTCCGCGCTGGCCGATACTCTCCCTTGGCGCAGTGACAGCCATCTCGCCCGCTGTCTGGCCGCCTTTCCA
Organism: uncultured Opitutaceae bacterium; assembly: GCA_903952145.1. Taxonomy (GTDB): domain Bacteria; phylum Verrucomicrobiota; class Verrucomicrobiia; order Opitutales; family Opitutaceae; genus UBA2377. Next base: position 687 of record CAJBES010000013.1, read on the forward strand.
GGCCTCGCCCTCCCGCGCCAGCCCTTCGGCGAGACGCTGCTCTGCTTTCTCTGCAGTGCCACCAAGCAGATTGTGCAGATCAAACAGATGGTCGCGCTGCTGGCCGCGCGCCATGGCACCCCGTTGCTCCCAACTTCCGGTTCCATGCTCCATGCTTCTGTCAATCGCCTCCCCACCTGGCCCGCACTCGCCGCCATCCCCGAGGCCGGCCTCCGCGCCTGTCTGCTCGGCTTTCGTGCCCGCTACATCAAGGCCACTGCGCTTTATCTCGCGGCCCGTCCCGGCTGGCTGGATGAAACCGAGCAACTCCCCTACATCGCCGCCAAGCGGCGGCTGCTGGAACTCCCCGGCGTCGGTGAAAAAATCGCCGACTGCGTGCTGCTCTTCGGGGCGGGCCGGCTCGAGGCGTTCCCGGTGGATACCTGGATTCTCAAGGCACTGACCCGCCATTACGGTCTCTCCGGCTGGTCGCCCGCGCAGGTCGCCCATTTCGGCCGCAGTCACTTCGGTCCGCTGGCCGGCCTCGCCCAGCAATACCTCTTCGCCTGGGAGCGCGCCCAAGCTAGGACGGCAAAGTAACCTGTTAGGTTGCTTTGCCCCGGAGATGCAGCCGGGGGCGCTGACCCCGGTAAAGAACCTATGCCAACTCAACCGAGGTCAACGACCTCGGCTTCAAGCAGCACAATTTACGGCTCAGCGCTTGTTGCCTCCTGCTTCTTCAGCAGTCGCCACGGGAAAAAATACACCGCATACACCACGGCGTAGACCAGAAAGCTGTCCAGCTTCACAAAATGCGCGCCCGCAAAGAAGAAGATCAACAGGTGCAGCCGGATCACATTTTTGTAGGGGATCATCATGTCGCCGCCGCCAAATCCAGTCTTGGCCTTCCGGGCTTTCCGCGCCGCGATGTCCGCTGCCTTGACGGAGGTGTCGGGCGGCTCGGCCGAGCCCGGCCAGCGGAAGGCCTGTCGCTCCGCCACCGCGGCCACCAGCACAAAGGGCCAGTAGGCAGCCAGCACCTGCCCGTAAAGCATCAGGCTTGGTCCGTGATTTCTCCCTGGGAGCACCGGGAAAAACAAGCTGAGGAAGACCGAATGACCGAAGTGAAACATGCCGAAATGCACGGTGAAGAACGCCAGGAGAAACAGGCCGCCAATGAAATTGGCCGACGTGCCGACCGCGAGGAGGCCGGCGCGTGGGCTCGGCAGCGTCGAACGGTCCGTCCATGCTTGGAGCGCGATGCCAAGCTCCGGGCTGAAAATCATCCAAACAATCATCGCATACCCGACCAGCAGGCTCGAAAGCCACAGGCTCCAGACCAGGTCCTTGGTCTGCCACTCGCCAAACCAGGCCAGTGCCAGCCCGCCCGCAAACGCCAGGGCATCGATCCAGACTGACGACCACTTCCGCGGAGAACTGACGCCGGGGTCGTTCACTTTCCGCGCTGGATCAATTCCACTTCGTAGCCCTCGGGTGCGTCGATGAACGCAATCACCGAGCCGCTGCCGGTCTGCGTCGGACCGTCGCTCAGTGCCAAACCCTTTTGCTTCAGGGCCGCCGCAAAGGCGGCGAGATCCTCCACCTCGAACGCCAGGTGCATGAGGTCCGGCTGCACCTGCACGGGTGCTGCGCCCGGCGGCATCTGGCAGATCTCGATTTCCTCGTCGCTGTTCGGCGTGGCCAGGAACGCCAGCTGCGCCCCGCGCGGCGAGGTGTGCTGGCGCGTGAGCTTCAGCCCGAGCGCGTCCTGATAGAATTTAACGGTGCGGGCGAGATCGTTTACCCGCATGCGGGTATGGAGCAGTTTTTTGACCATGCATTGAGTTTGCCTGCCTGTCCTTTCACCGCAAGCCGCGGAATAGTCCCTGCATCTCCCCCGCGGATCACACGGATTGACCCGGATCATGGACTTCAAGCCGTCACTTGTGCAGTGCTTGGTTGCTACGCATCCGCGACCATCTGCGCAGTTCGCGGGAAAGAAATCCGGCTCTGAAACGGGACACAATAATCCGTGCCCATCTGTGCAATCCGTGGTAGCTGCCTTGTGCATGTCCCTCGACCTTGCCGCCATCCGGGCCGCCCACGAACGCATCCGGCCGCACATCGTCCGAACGCCCGTCCTGACCAGCGCCTGGCTTGATGCCGCAACCGGCGGCAGGCTCTTCTTCAAGTGCGAAAACCTCCAGCAGGTTGGCGCCTTCAAGGCCCGCGGCGCCACCAACGCCATCTTCTCACTCACCGCCGCCGAGGCCGTTCGCGGCGTCGCCACGCACTCGTCCGGGAACCACGCCGCCGCCCTTGCCCGCGCGGCACAGCTCCGTGGCATCCCCGCCTATATCGTGATGCCGTCGAACTCAGCCAAGTCGAAGATCCGCAATGTTGAACGTTACGGCGGCCGCATCACCTTCTGCGAACCCACCAATGCGGCCCGTGAAGCCGCCTGTGCCCGCCTTGTCGCCGGGACCGGCTCCGTCCTGATTCACCCCTTCAACGATTACCGTGTCATGGCCGGTCAGGGCACTGCGGCGCTTGAACTGCTGGAGGACACTCCCGCCCTCGATCTCCTGCTCTGCCCCGTCGGCGGTGGAGGCCTGCTCTGCGGCACCGCGGTGGCGGCCAAGTCCCTCCGGCCCGCCATCCGGGTCATCGCCACGGAACCCGCCGGGGCCGATGACGCCGCCCGTTCGTTCCGTGCCGGCCGCATCGTGCCGGCGGAAAAGGTGGACACGATCGCCGACGGCCTGCGCACGACCATCGGCGAAAAAAACTTTCCATTGATCCAGCGCTTTGTGGACGACGTGGTGACAGTTTCCGAAACCGCCATCATTGCCGCCATGCGATGCCTGTGGGAGGAACTCAAAATCATCATCGAGCCGTCCTCCGCCGTGCCCTATGCCGCGATCATGGAAGGCAAGATCAGCGTCACCGGCCACCGCACCGGCATCATCCTGACCGGCGGTAACGTCGACCTCGACGCACTCCCGTGGATGTAGCCAGGGTCGCCGACCCCAGGGAATGAAAAACCGGGCTCACCGAGCCCGGCAACAGCCGCAAAGACTGGCCGTGCCATGCGTGGCTTTCAGCGGAACAGAATGCCCGGGACAGGACTTGAACCTGCACGTCTTTCGACACCAGATCCTAAGTCTGGCGTGTCTGCCAATTCCACCACCCGGGCGCGGATGATTTCGCCGGCAGTTTGCCGCCTATCAATTTGGCTAGGCAAGCGCCGAGTGGCCGGGTTCACCCCGGTCTCCAGGGTTTTCGGTATGGTTACGGCAGTGTAGGCCGCGAGCTGGCTCGCGCTCGGGGAAGCGCCCGCCAGCGGGCGACCTACCGTGGCACCTTTTGGTTGGCGCAACTTCGGGGTGCTTCGAGTTCAACTGCAGGAATCCGGCTGAGTCGCGCGCAAGCTCGCTCCCACAGCTCCAACCAAGCCGAAGTGAGCTTCGGAGTATGAACCCAAGGGTGATCAAAGCTTCGCCGGCGCCTCGCCCAGCCGGTCGCCCATGCGGGCGTAAGTCTCGATGCACTGCGCGCTCTGCGCCACGAGGTCCGCGTCGAACCTGATGCGGCCGCGCTGGAACAAGGTGATCACACACGAGCCGCCGAACTTGAACAGGCCCTTCTCCTCGCCTTTCCGCACGGCCCGGTCCGGCACATGGGTCTGCTTGATGCTGCCCACGTTGGTCGCACCCACCTCGATCATCATCACGGGACCGAAGACCGGCGACTCCAGCGGCGTGAGCACCCGCTTGTTCTGCACGAGATAGCGGAGGTTCCTCCGCAGGGCCACGGGGCTCACCGAGTAGAGCCACCCGTTGATGAGCCGCTGCTCGCCGGGTACTCCCGCCACGGGAAAATGAAACCGGTGGTAGTCCACGGGGCAGAGCCGCGAGATGACCATCGCGCCACCGGCATATTTTTCGGCCAGGGCCGCGTCGTCGAGCAGTTCACGCAAGGTGAACTTCGCCCCCTTCACGTAGAATCCCTCCGCCGCGGCCACATCGGGGAACACGAGGTGCCGGCCATCCGCGGGCAGCACCGCCACCGTGTCGCCGGGAGTGATGGGCCGCGCCTCGCGCTTGAGGGCGCGGCAGAAAAACTCGTTGAACGTCTTGAAATCGAAGGCCGACTTGGCGAACTCATCCACATCAAGGTCGTATTGGACGATGAAGGGGATGACCTGCTGTGCGCTGTAGGCCCGGTTCATCCGCCATCCGAAATAGACCGAGAAGAGCCGCCGCCGTGCGAGCAACCATACGAGGCCGCGTCCCACCGGGTTTTCATAGGCCAGCCGCAGCCACCTCTCCCCGTAAATCTGTTCAGTTTCCAGGGTTTGCTTGTAGCGGTGAAAGTAACGGATCGGCGCGGCGGACATGCCCGGGTAACCTCGTGCAATATCATCGCAACGCAAAGCGAAATCACCGGCCGTGGCGGCGCCGGACCCCGGCGCTTGCCCCTGACGGCATCGTGTGCGAGAATGCCGCCATGGAAAACTTCACCTTTCACAACCCCACCCGCATTCATTTTGGCCGCGGCCAGATCGCCGCCCTCGCCCAGGAACTCCCCGCCGACGCCCGCGTGCTCCTCCTCGCCGGGGGCGGCAGCATCAAACAGAACGGTGTTTACACCCAGGTAAAAAAGGCGCTCGGATCACGCACAGTTTTCGAATTCTTCGGCGTCGAGGCCAATCCCGACTACGACACCCTGATGCGGGCCGTGGAGCTCTGCCGGCAGGAAAAGGTCGACTGGGTCCTCCCCGTTGGCGGCGGTTCCGTGCTCGATGGCGCCAAGTTCATCGCGGCTGCCGTGCCCTACGCCGGCGATACGTGGGAAATCCTCACCACGCACGCCGCCAAGGTGCAGGGCGCGCTGCCCATCGGCGCGGTGCTCACCCTGCCGGCCACGGGCTCCGAGGCCAACAGCTTCGCGGTCATCAGCCGCCGCGCCCGCAAGGAAAAGCTCGCATTCGGCAGCCCGCACACCTTTCCGCGTTTCTCGATCCTTGATCCCGAGACCACCTTTTCGCTGCCCATCCGCCAGGTCGCGAATGGCATCGGCGACGCCTTCTGCCACGTCATCGAGCAATACCTCACCTTCCCCGCGGATGCAGCCATCCAGGATCGTTTTGCCGAGGGCGTGCTGCGGACCCTCACCGAGATCGCACCCAAGTCCCTGGCCGAACCCACCGACTACAACACGCGGGCCAATTTCGTCTGGGCCGCCACCTGTGCGCTCAACGGCTGGCTCGGCGTCGGCGTGCCGCAGGACTGGGCCACCCACATGATCGGCCACGAGCTGACCGCCCTGCACGGCATCGACCACGCCCGCACGCTCGCCATCGTGCTCCCCAGCCTGCTCCACGTGCAGCGGGACGCCAAGCGCGCCAAGCTCCTCCAATACGCCGAACGTGTCTGGGATATCCGTGACGGCTCCGAGGATGCCCGTATCGACGCCGCCATCGCCAAAACCCGGGCCTTCTACGAAGCACTCGGCATCGAAACCCGCCTTTCCGACTACAATGTGGCTGCGGCCACCACCGCACCCGAAGTGGCCCGCCGGCTCGAAGCCCGCGGTATGGTCAAACTCGGTGAGCGTGGTGCAATCACGCCCGCCGTGGTCGAGGCGATTTTGCGCGCCGCGGCGTAAGGGGGACGCATCACTCGACTGAGTGCAGAAAACCGCGGCGAGGACGCCGCGGCTCCATCAAGGGACAAACATCCAACATCACGGCTGCGGCAGGGGGCAAACGGTCCGTTGGGGACGCGGCGCCCCCGCCGCGTCGTGGCTACCCTCACTTCATCACCAGCGCGTCGTCCTTGACGGTGAACTTCACGTTGCCGCCTTCGGCCACCTCGCCGCTGATCAGGGCACGGGCGAGCTTCGTCTCGATCTGGCGCTGGAGAAAACGCTTCAGCGGACGCGCGCCGAAGACCGGGTCGTAACCCTTTTCCGCCGCCCAGTCCTTCGCTTTCTGGTCGAGCACCACCGTCACGCGGCGTTCGGCCAGGCGCTTGTTCAGGTCGACCAGCAGCAGATCAACAATTGTCGTGATCTCCTCCAGCGTGAGGGGTTTGAAGAGAATCGTCTCGTCGATGCGGTTGAGGAACTCCGGCCGGAATGTCTTGCGCAGTTCCGCCATCACGCTCTCACGCACACTTTCGGATATGGTGTCACCCGTTACCCCCTCCAGCAGATGGCGCGAACCGATGTTCGACGTCATGATGATGACCGTGTTCTTGAAATCCACGGTGCGGCCCTGGCTGTCCGTGATGCGGCCGTCGTCCAGCACCTGCAGCAGGACATTGAACACGTCCGGGTGCGCCTTTTCGACTTCGTCGAACAGGATCACCGCATAAGGCTTGCGCCGCACCGCCTCCGTAAGCTGCCCACCTTCGTCGTAGCCGACGTAGCCCGGAGGCGCACCAATCATGCGGGCAACGCTGTGCTTCTCCATGTATTCCGACATGTCGATGCGCACCATCGCGGCCTCGGTGTCAAAAAGGGTCTCGGCCAAGGCCTTCGCCAGCTCGGTCTTGCCGACGCCCGTGGGCCCGAGAAACAGGAAACTGCCCACCGGCCGGCGGGGGTCCTTGATGCCACTGCGGGCCCGGAGGATGGAATCTGTGACGAGCGACACCGCCTCGTCCTGGCCGACGACCCGCCGGTGCAACACGTCCTCCAGCCGCAGCAGTTTTTCCTTCTCGCCCTCGACCAGCCGCGTGACGGGCACGCCGCTCCATTTCGAGACCACCTCGGCGATCTCCTCCGCCGAAACCTCCTCCTTGAACAGGGTCGTGGTATTGCCGGTCTTTTCGAGCTTCTTCAACTCGGCCTCCATCTGCGGAATCTTGCCATGGCGCAGTTCGGCCACCCGGTTGAGATCATAGGCGCGCTCGGCCTTCTCCATCTCCAAGCGCGATATTTCGATGGTCTCACGCAACTTGCGGGTCTTGTCCACCGACGCCTTCTCCTTTTCCCAGTGCAGCTTGATGCCCTTGGCCTGTTCGCGGGCCTCGGCCAGCTCCTTGCGCAGTCCGGCAAGCCGGCGTTTGCTCGCATCGTCCTTTTCCTTGGCGAGGGCGGTCTCCTCGATCTCAAGGCGGAGCACTTTGCGGGTGAGCTCGTCGAGCTCCTGCGGCATCGAATCCATTTCGGTGCGGATCATCGCGCACGCCTCGTCCATGAGATCGATGGCCTTGTCGGGCAGAAAGCGGTCGCTGATGTAGCGGTTGGACAACGTGACGGCGCTCACCAGCGCGTTGTCCTGGATGCGCACCCCATGGTGGAGCTCAAAGCGTTCGCGCAATCCCCGGAGGATGGAGATCGCGTCCTCAACCGAGGGCTGGTCCACCAGCACCGGCTGGAAACGGCGCTCCAGCGCGGCATCCTTCTCGATGTGCTGGCGGTATTCGTCGAGCGTGGTCGCCCCGATGCAGTGCAATTCGCCGCGGGCCAGCATGGGCTTGAGGAGGTTGCCCGCGTCCATCGCGCCCTCGGTCTTGCCGGCACCGACGATGTTGTGCAGTTCGTCGATGAAGAGGATGATGCGGCCTTCGGCCTGCCTGACCTCGTTGAGCACGGCCTTGAGGCGCTCCTCGAACTCGCCGCGGTATTTCGCCCCGGCCACGAGCGCGCCCATGTCGAGTGAGAAAATGACCTTGTCCTTCAGCCCCTCGGGTACGTCGCCGCGCAGGATGCGTTGGGCGAGACCTTCGACGATGGCGGTCTTGCCCACGCCGGGTTCGCCGATGAGCACGGGGTTGTTCTTCGTCTTGCGGGAGAGGATGCGGATGGTGCGGCGGATCTCCTCGTCGCGGCCGATGACGGGGTCCATCTTGCCCTTCCGGGCCAGCGCGACGAGATCGATGCCGTATTTTTCGAGCGCGGCGTAGGTGGCCTCGGGGTTGTCGGTCGTCACCCGCTGGCTGCCGCGCATGGCCTTGAGCGCCTGCAACAGCTTTTCGCGATCGAGCGCGAAACTTTTGAAAAGCTTCTTCAGCGCGTCCGGTTTGCCCACCTCGACCAGGCCCAGAAAGATATGCTCGACGGACACATATTCGTCCTTGAGCGACTTGGCCTCGTGCTCGGCCTTGATGAAAACCTCGTTGACGGACTGCGTTACGTAAGCCTTCGACGTGTCCACGTTGCCCGAGACCTTGGGCAGGCGCTCCAGTTCGCGGTCCACGGCCAGTTGCATGGCATTGGCCGTCATGGACATTTTCTCCAGCAGACCCGGCACAATGCCCTTTTCCTGGCCGAGCAGCGCCGACAACAGGTGCCAGGTGTCCACCTCATTGTGCTGGAGACGCCGCGCGAGATTCTGCGCGTCGGTCACGGCCTGTCGCGACATTTGGGTGAATTGATTCAATTCCATGATAACACAGTCCTGCATACGACACGCCAGTTCCCTTCCTTCGCTTCCCCTCTGAAAACCCCCGCCAGCCCGCCTTGACTGTGCCAATCCGCCCCCACCCTGTCCCAGCGCGGGACACTCTGGCGGATGCTGTACTACCCCTCCAGAGCTCTGAAAATGGCCTTGCGATCGCACCCTGCCTCAAAGCTTCGAGAGCCGCCAACCTCGGGCCGGCAAAAATAGGTTGGATTTCCCCGCCGGGTTCTGGCTTATACCACCCTCCACACCGGACGCTTAGCTCAGTTGGTTAGAGCACGTGCATCACACGCACGGGGTCACAGGTTCGAATCCTGTAGCGTCCACCAGCCTTCGCTTCTGCGGAGCTATGGCTCGGCGAGTCAGCCCGTCGAAGTCTCACTCCCACCCATCGTCGCCCTGACCTCCACAGCGAAGGCTGCCGCGCTGACTTGTCCGCCTTAGCTTGACCCGCAGGGAAAGCGACGGCGGAAGCCCATCGGGCGCAGGCGGGCTCCAATCAATCCCATCCGGATCATGGCAGGCGGCTTACCCCACCCCTTGCCGCCAAGACCGGGGCGTTATGCCGAAGGACCGGCGAAACTGCGTGCTGAAGTGCTGTGAGGAGCTGAAGCCGTATTGCTGCGCCGCCGTTGTCACGTCGATGGCCGGCTGGCGCAGGGCTTCCCGCGCGGCGTTGAGCCGCAACTGCAGATGATAGGCGGCCGGCGTCAGGCCCACTTCGCGCCGGAACTGCGTGCAAAAATGCGGCACACTCCGCGCCGTCGCCACGGCCGCAAGGTCGGTGAGCGGCAGGCGGCGCTCCAGGTTCTGCTGCAGGTAGTCCATCGCCTTCTGGACTGCGTGGGAATACGGCAAGCGACGCTCTGTCGGCGTCGCCTCGCCCGCGCCGGCATCGAGCCGCTGCTCCAGCAGCGCGATGAACCACCGCAGGCAGGCGGCGATGGTCTCGGTCCGGCGCGCCCGCTGCGCCACCACCTGGCGCACGAGCGCCCGTAGCACGGGCTCGACCTCCTCGCAGCCGGTCACGAGCCGCGGCCGCTCTTGGCGCAGCCGCGTCGCCAGCCGCCCGCCCTCCGCCCCGAGCCGGTCGAGATCGACGCCCACCCAGAGATGGTGGTTCTCCGGGTTGCGCTGCGCACCCGTGCCGTGCTTTTCGCCGGGGTAGGCGATGTAGAGATCACCCATGTTCTGTTTGACGGTATCGCCCTGCGCCCGCCAGCTGGCCCGGCCCCGCGAGAGATAAAGAAACTCAAAGACCGGGTGGGTATGCGGCCCCCGGTAATGGCCGGCGCAGCACAGCGCCTCGCCGCAATGCGCCAGTTCCGGCAGGTCATCCACCGGGTGCTCGTAGACGAAACCGCTGATGATCTGGGGGTCGCGCAGGACTTTCATGACTGGGGTCCGACCCAAGCTGTGCGTGCGCTTTCTTAGCGCCAGCATAATATTCTATACAAAGTCACGAAATCCGCTGAACGCCGGACGGCGGTGCATGGGCTATGGTGACACGGTCAACCACCCACCCCTTCCACCATGCCCACTGCCACCGCCTCCAATCCTTTCAAACTGTCGACCGCCCAGCAGCAGTTCTATCACGAGAACGGCTACCTCCTTGGCCTTCCTGCCATCTATACGAAGGCGGAGATGGCCCGGCTCAATGCCGAGTTGCCCAACCTGCTCGCACTGTTGAAGCCCGGCGAATCCACCAAGGACATCCGCGAATGGCACGAGACGAGCACCTACCTCTACGACATCTGCCTGAACCCGAAGATTCTCGATCTCGTCGAAGGCATCCTCGGCTCCAATTTCTACTGTTGGGCGAGCAACTTTTTCATCAAGGAGCCGCACAGCCTGTCCACCGTCGGCTGGCACCAGGACTCCTACTACTGGCCGATGGCACCCAACAATTCCGTCACCGTCTGGCTTGCGTTTGACGACGTGGACGAGGTCAACGGCGGCATGAAGCTCATCCCGGGCTCGCACCGGGGCGGCATCATCAAGCACCGCCGCTCCACCGAGACCAGTTCGGTGCTCACCCTCGAACTGGAGGACGGCTCCGATTTCAATGCGGACCATGCCGTGCAGTTCCGGCTCAAGGCCGGCGAGTGCTCGCTCCACGACGACCGCGCCATCCACGGCTCGCAGGCCAACCCTTCCGACCGCCGCCGCGCCGGGCTGACCATCCGCTACTCCGGCACCAACGTGAAGAACGACCTGGCGGTGAACCCGAACTTCAAGGCCTACCTCTGTCGCGGCGTGGATGAATTCAAGCACAACCCCGGCGGCACCCCGCCCACGCAGCGCTACGGCCGCCCGGACTTCAAGCCGGTCAGCAACGAGGAAGCCGGCAAGGGGTAAGCCGATCCCGGCGCGTTGAAGATTACGCGCCCTGCCTCCGTTCCGGCCGTTAGGTAGGGCGGATTATCCCTAATCCGCCGTTCACCAGTTCACCGGCTCGCAGCGCCTCACTTTTTCGTCTGCACCGCGCGCTTCCGCCCCGGCACCACCGTGCGGCAAATCTCACAGACCGTGCCGTCACAGCCCCGGGCGGTGCAGTGCTCGCGACCATAGAAAATGATCCGCAGGTGCAACTGGTTCCAGTGCTCGCGCGGGAAGAGTTTTTTCAAGTCGCGCTCGGTTTGTTCAACATTCCGGCCGTTTGTCAGCTTCCAGCGCTGCGCCAGCCGGTGGATGTGGGTATCGACTGGAAATGCCGGTTCGCCAAAGGCCTGCGCCATGACAACCGACGCGGTCTTGTGCCCCACCCCGGGCAGCGCCTCCAATTCCGCGAAGGACCGCGGCACCAGCCCGCCGTGCCGCTCAAGCAGAAGTTGCGAGAGCCCCGCGATGGCCTTCGCCTTCTGCGGCGCCAACCCGCAGGGCCGGATGATCGCCTGAATCCGTGCCACCGGGACCTGCGTCATGGCCTGCGGGGTGTCCGCCACGGCCCATAGCTTGGGGGTCACCCCATTGACCCGCGTGTCCGTGCACTGCGCCGAGAGCAGCACCGCCACCAGCAGGGTGTAGGCATCCCGATGCTCGAGCGGCACCGGCGTCTCCGGATACAGCTCGGCCAGCCGGCGATCAATGTAGGCGGCACGTTCGATCTTGGTGCAGGAGGGTTTCGGGGGCTCCACGGTGCAGGCAGAAACAGCGAGCCTTTCCTCCTGAAAACAAGCCCTTAAATGCGGTCACACGGTCAAATCGCGGTTGCGCCACCCGGCACCCCGTTTAGCTTCACCGGCATGTCTTCGCTTCGTGATCTGCTCGCGCCTCTCGACACTTTTGAACGCCGTCACACCGGCTCGTCCGCCGCTGACATCGCCGCAATGTTGCAAACGGTCGGTTACCCCTCCGTGGAGGCCCTCGCCGACGCGGCCGTACCCGCCCCCATCCGCCTGCCGCGACCACTCAAGCTGCCGGCGGCCGCAGGCGAAGGCGCCGCCCTGGCCGAACTCCGCGAAATTGCCGCCCAAAACCAGATCTTTCGCAGCTTCATCGGCATGGGCTACTACGGCACCGCCGTGCCTGGAGTCATCCAACGCAATATCCTGGAAAACCCCGGCTGGTATACAGCCTACACGCCCTATCAGGCCGAGATTTCGCAGGGCCGTCTCGAGGCGCTGCTCAATTTCCAGACCGTCGTCACCGATCTCACCGGCCTCGAAATCGCCAACGCCTCCATGCTCGACGAGGGCACGGCGGCCGCCGAGGCCATGATGATGTGCCATCGGGTGAAAATCGGCGACAACGCCGGCGCCAGCACGTTCTTCGTGTCGGAGCACTGCCACCCGCAAACGATCGACATCGTCCGCACCCGCGCGAAGCCCCTCGGCATTGCCGTCCTCACCGGCGACCACCGCACGTTCGAGTTCAAGGGCAACATCGTCGGCGTGCTCGTGCAGTATCCCGACACCACCGGGAGCATCCATGATTTCACCGCGTTTTTCGCCCAGGCCCACGTCGCCGGTGCCCTGACCGTCGTCGCCACCGATCTGCTCGCGCTCACCCTCCTGCGGGCGCCGGGCGAATTCGGCGCCGATATCGCGGTCGGCTCCGCCCAGCGCTTTGGCGTGCCCATGGGCTTCGGCGGACCGCACGCCGGTTTCCTCGCCACCAAGGACGCCTACAAGCGCCAGATGCCCGGCCGCCTTGTCGGCGTCTCGAAGGACGCGCAGGGCAACTCCGCCCTCCGCCTCGCCCTCGGCACCCGCGAGCAGCACATCCGCCGCGACAAGGCCACCTCCAACATCTGCACCGCCCAGGTGCTCCTCGGGGTGATGGCCTCGATGTATGCCGTTTACCACGGCCCCGACGGGCTGAGAAAAATCGCCCGGCGCACCCGCCTGCTCACGCAACTGCTCGCGCAGAGCCTCACCGCCCTCGGCGCGAAGGTGAACGCCGAACCCGTCTTCGACACCCTCACCATCGGCAATGTCGCCGCCGAGCGCGTCCACGAGGCCGCTGCGGCGAAGCGCTTCAACCTGCGTCGGATCGACACCTACACGGTCGGCCTTTCACTCGACGAGACCACCACGGTTGAGGAGGTGCAGACCCTGCTCGCGTGTTTCAACGAATCCGCCGTGCTGGATGTAGCCGGGCTCGGTGAGCCCGATCCCGCCTTCGCCAGGGCTATGGCGGACAGGCCGGGGTCAGCGACCCCGGCTACAGCGCTCGATCTCCCGTCCGTGCTCTCGCGGACCTCGCCGTTCCTCACGCCCGGCGTCTTCCACCGCTACCACACCGAGCATGAGATGCTGCGCTACATCCGCCGGCTGGAGGCGAAGGACCTCTCCCTCTGCCACTCGATGATCTCCCTCGGTTCGTGCACGATGAAGCTCAACGCCACCAGCGAGATGTTCCCCGTGTCGTGGCCCGAGTTTGCGCAACTGCATCCCTTCGCTCCCGCCGCCCAGACCCGTGGCTACCGGAAACTCTTTGCGCAACTGGAAGCCTGGCTCGCCGAGATCACCGGTTTTGCCGCCGTCTCGCTCCAGCCCAACGCCGGCTCGCAGGGCGAATACACCGGCCTCCTCGTCATCCGCGCCTATCACGAGGCGCGCGGCGAAGGGCATCGCCACATCTGTCTCATCCCGACGAGCGCCCACGGCACCAATCCCGCCAGCGCGGCCATGGGCGGCTTCACCGTCGTGCCCGTTGCCTGCGACGCCAACGGCAACATCGACGTGGCCGACCTGAAGGCCAAGGCCGCCGAGCACGCGGCCAACCTCGCCGCCCTCATGGTCACCTACCCGTCCACCCACGGCGTGTTTGAGACCGCGATCAAGGACATCTGCGCGACCATCCACGCCCATGGCGGCCAGGTTTACATGGACGGGGCGAATATGAACGCCCAGGTCGGCCTGACCTCGCCCGGCTGCATCGGCGCCGACGTCTGCCACCTGAATCTCCACAAGACCTTTGCCATCCCGCACGGCGGCGGCGGACCCGGCATGGGGCCGATCGGGGTCGCGCCCCACCTCGCCAAGTTTCTGCCGGGCCATCCGGTCGCCGCCCCGGCGATGGCGCAGCCCGGCACCGCGATCGGCGCCGTGTCCGCCGCACCCTACGGCAGCGCCAGCGTCCTCGTCATCTCCTGGATGTACATCCGCATGATGGGCCCGGACGGACTCAAGCGCGCCACGGAGTTCGCCATCCTCAATGCCAACTACGTCGCCCGGCGCCTCGATGCCCTCTTCCCCGTCCTCTACAAAGGCGCCGGCGGCCTCGTGGCGCATGAGTGCATCCTCGAGTTCCGCCCGTGGAAAAAGCACGGACTGGAGGTCGAGGACGTCGCCAAGCGCCTCATCGATTACGGCTATCACGCGCCCACGATGTCGTTCCCCGTCCCCGGCACGCTCATGATCGAGCCCACCGAGAGCGAGACCAAGGCCGAGCTCGACCGCTTTTGTGACGCGCTCACCGCCATTCACGGCGAGATGGCCGCGGTCGCCAACGGCGAGAGCGACAAGGCCAACAACCCGCTCAAGCACGCCCCGCACACCGCGGCGGCGGCGGCGGCGAGCAACTGGGAGCATCCCTACTCCCGCGAGACTGCGGCCTTCCCCGACCGGCACACGCAGGCCTCCAAGTTCTGGCCCAGCGTCGGCCGCGTGGACAACGTCTACGGCGACCGCAACCTCGTCTGCACCTGCGCGGGTATGGACGTCTATGCCGCATCGGCGCAGACGTGAGGCGTATGCGTCGCAAGACGCGCAAGCCTGACGCCTATGCGTAAAGTGAGCAGGCTTGAGGCGTATGCCGCTCCCACGGCGCACGCCTGAGGCTTGGATGCGCAACAAGCAAAAACCGTGCTGGCAACCACGCGCGCGGAAGTTTCGACACTGGCAAGCGCCATTCAGACCATGACGCATCGCATCGAAGTCTTGCGGGGACCGCAACCCGGCGCGTTGCAGAAACCCCTTACTTCTAGCTTGTTGTGAGCATCCACTGAGCCCAGCCTGTCTCAGGCACCGAGTTTTACTTGCGCATGCCATCCTCAACCGCCACGCAACCGATACCTGAACTGGACCAATGGGCCACCTTGCTCCAGTCCATCGCCACCCAGCCGCTGGAGTATTGCCCGGATTTCCCGGCGATCTGTCAGCGGTTTGACGCCTGGTGGAATCAATCTTGTTTGGATCGCCCCGTCTTCATCTGTGCGACCAATTCGAATCCCTCGCGCACCATCACCAAGCGGCTCGAGTTACTGGAATCGCCCGAGGAGTGGTTCGAGACGAAGCTGGCGGATTTGCGGCAGACCCACCGGGTGGGCGATACGCTGCCCATGGTCAGACCCGACTTTGGCCCTGTCGCTCTGTCCGGTGTCTTCGGAGGCAAGGTCGAGTTCGGGGCCGACACGACCTGGACTCATGCCTTCATCAACGACGACTGGCGCAACGCGCCCGAGTGGCGCCTCGATCCGGAGAATCCGTGGTGGTCGAAAATCGTTCGCTTCAGCAAGCTGGTGGCTGCGCAGGGAAAGGGAAAATTCGTTTTCCAGACCCCCAATCTTGGCAGTTCGGCCGACATCCTGCTCAACCTGCGCGGCTCCACCGGGCTCTGCCTGGATGTCGTCGACCAGCCCGAGCAGATCCTCGCCGCCATCGAGGCGATCTACCCCGCCTGGCGGGAGGCGACGCGCCAGTTGTTTGACATTGCCCTTGCGGAAGGTGTCGGCGTCACCCACCACACGATGACTTGGTCCGGCCTGCCCCACACACCCTTGGAGTGCGATTTCAACTACATGATTGGGCAGAAGGATTTCGAACGCATCTTCCTGCCCGACATTGCCCGCGAATCGGCCACGCTCAGCCGGTGTGTGTTTCACATCGACGGCCCGGGAGCCGTGAAGCACTTGGACGCGCTCCTGAGCGTTCCCTCGATCCAGGCCATCCAATATGTTCCCGGGGAGGGCACGCCGAGCGCCCTGCCGTGGGTCGACATGTACCGCAAGATCCAGGCCGCTGGAAAATCCGTACAGATCGCGTGCCCTGTCACAGAAGTCCTCCAGTTGTGCCGGGAGCTGAAGCCGGAGGGGGTGTGCTTCCTTTCCGGCACCTCGCTCCCCCCCGATCAACTGGACCAGCTTTTCAGAGAGTTCCAGCGGCAGTTCTGATCCCTACCTATTACACACCCCGGTGCTCCGCACCACCCCTCTTGCTAGAGGGAATCAAGCCCACGTTGACGAAAATCCCCTCTACGAAGAGGGGTGCCCACTGGGCGGGGGGTGTGATCCCTAACCCCGGACTGGTCTTAACCACGGATCACCCGGTGGACACCTCCTCGCGGTATCAGTTACCGGTTCCGGGCGGACTGCGAAAGCGCCCCGCCATGACTCTGAAATAGCCTATTTTTCAGACGGGGGCGGCTTATACCAGACATTCCAGTTAACCCCGTATTTGTCCTGAACACCACCGATATACCCCCAGGGATAGTCGACCATCTCCGTAATTGTCTTACTCTTCGCCGACAGCCCCTTGAAGATCCTGTCTGCTTCTTCTCTACTGTCCGGGAGCACGCCGATACTTAACATGTTACCGGAAGATAACTGTTTCAGGTCGGAATCAGGCACATCGTCCCCGCCGATAATGACATTACCCAACTGTAAGGCTACATAGGCCACTTTGCCGTGATCCTCTTTAGGTGAATTCTCCCTAGTGTATGGATCGTCCCCAATTCTGACAAAACCCAAAAACTCCCCGCCGAAGACGGACTTATAGAAATTGAACGCCCTTTCGCAGGTGCCTGGAAACCTTAACCCAATGCCGGTTGTTATCATTGCTGCCCCCTATAGGAGATAAATGTTGATGACAGGAATTCGCTTTGCGGAAAATTCAGTTTATGCAAATCCACGTTATAGGTGAGACGCGGAGACCAGCGAGGGAAAATAGCAATCGCTTGGTGAAGCGGGAAATGGAATGGGGACTGGCCGTGCTTTGTTAGTTCTGAGCACCATCAAGCGTCATGATCGCCGACCGCTGCTCGCGATTCAGTCCTCCTCCTCGATCTCTGGCGGCTGGATGGCGGTGAGCAGGCGGTCGAGTTCCGCCTGGGTCGGGTTGCGGATGGAGCGCACGGTGAGAAGGGCCTCGCCCGCGGGGAGCCGGACTTGGATCTGCGCACCGGCCGCGAGGCCGAGCACGGCCGTGGCCAGCGGGGAATTGTGCGGCAGGCATTCGATGCCCGACTCGGGATCGGTCGCAGTCTCGCCGTGCGTGGTCACGAAAAACGTGAAGCGGTGCGTTCGCTGCGTCGCCACGTCCTGTTTTTCGATCGTGGTCACGTGCCCGAGCAGCAGGATGGCGGTCGGCTTGGTGAGCCACGTGGCGGGATCGACCTCGATGAAGGTGTTGCGGGCGACGAAACGGTCGAGCGCGGTCATCTTGCG
>CAJBES010000014.1 GCA_903952145.1 uncultured Opitutaceae bacterium
GTCCGAAGGCCGGAAGGCCTTTTCCGCGAGGCGCAGCAGGCAGATGGAATCTTTGCCGCCGGAAAAGAGAAGGGCTGGGCGGTCGAATTCGCCGGCGACTTCCCGCATGATGTGGATGGCCTCGGTTTCGAGATATTGGAGATGATCGAGATGATAGTTGCTCATCAGGTGAAAGGTCCGGCGGCGCGGGTGGCGCCGCGGAACTGGGCCCGTTATTGGTTGACGGCCTTGCCGCCCCACGCGGCGTGCAGGCCGCATTCGCGCTTTGCGTCGGCCTTGGCCGGGTCGAAATAGTCCCACTCGTTGGGCAGTCGATGCTCGGAGAGATAATGCTCCAGGTCCGCGTCGTTCCAAAGGAAGAGCGGGCTGACCTTGAGCGCGCCGAAGTTTTCGTCCTGCGAGACGATATCGAGTCCGGCGCGATGCGGGTTCTGGGACTGGCGCAGCGCCGTGATCCAGACGAGGGGGGCGAGTTCACGCAAGCCGCGCTGGAACGGCTCAAGTTTCATCTGGGCGCTGAAGCGTTGGAGTTTTTCTTCGTCGGTGGGGTCCGGGATCGGGCCGTGGAGGGAGTCGCGGTGGGCCGCGCTGAGGCGGGGCAGGTAGGACTTGAGGTTAAGATTGAAACGCGCACGCAGCGCTTCGGCGTGCCGGTAGGTGGCAGGTCGGTTGTAGCCGTGATCCACCCAAAGCACCGGGATTTTTGGCTCCACCTGCACCGCCAGATGCAGAATGACGGCTTCGTAAGGGCGGAAGTTGGTCGAGACGATGGCGCGGCCGGGGGCCAGGGCAACGGCCCAGCGGATGATGTCGAGCGGGGACTGGCTGCGCAGTCGGGCATTGGCGGTGGCGATCTGGCCGGCGGTGAGTGAGGACATGAACAATTTCGGCGCGGCTAGATGGAGAAGGACTCGCTGCCGCGGATGCGTCCGAACGCCAACCGGTCCCAGACGCGTTCGTGGACAAAGAAGAGGAAGACCTTGGTGAAGAGTTCGACGAAACCGACGCTGAGCGCCCACTTGACCTGGCCGGTGACCAAATAGGTGATCAGAATCGTGTCGAGGGTGCCGGTGGCACGCCACGATATGGCCTTCAGCAGGCTGCGGGAGGGTTTTTCTTGCATGGGGAAAAGGAAATCGGGGGGGGATCAGTGCGCGACCGGGGCGGCGGACTGCTCCGGCCAGAGCACGCGGGCGGCAAAATCGCCGAAGCGTTCGCCGGGCAGGCGTTCATGGTGCCAGCGGGTGAAGACGGGGCGAAGTTCGGATTCGATCTCGGCTTCCTGGACCGTCTCCTTGTAGACGCGATTGAGGCGGGTGCCCGCCGCGTTGCCGCCCAGCCAAAGCTGGTAGCGGCCGGGGGCTTTGCCGACGAAGGCAATCTCGGCCATGTAGGGCCGGGCGCAGCCGTTCGGGCAACCGGTGGAGCGAATGATGATTTCCTCGCCACCGAGGCCGAGTTCCCCGCCGAGCTTTTCGATGCGGTCGATCAGGCCCGGCAACATGCGCTCGGACTCGGCAAGACCGAGCCCGCAAGTGGGGAGCGACGGGCAGGCCATCGCCGCCGCGTGCAGCAGAGAGGTCTGATTTTCAACCTTCACCCCGTGGCTGGCGAGGAGGGCCGTGATGCCGTCGCGGTCCGTTGCGGAAATATTGGCCAGAATGACGTTCTGATTGGCCGAGAGGCGAAATTCGATGTGTGGAAATTTTTCCGCGACTGCGCGCAGCGCGGTTTTTTGTGCGCGGCCGGCCACGTCCTTGATTCGGCCGCTCTCGACGAAAAGGGTGAGAAAGAGGCGGTCGTCGACCGCGCGATGCCAGCCGTAGAGGTCCCCAGTGGTGGTGAATTCATACGGGCGGGCCGGTTCCAGGTTGATCCCCATCCGGCGGTTGATCTCCTCGCGCACCCAGGTGATGCCGCGTTCCTCTACAATGTATTTGAGGCGCGCATGTTTGCGATTGGTGCGGTCACCGAAATCGCGGTGGATGGTCAGCACTGCCTTGGCCACTTCGACGAGTTGCGCGGCCGGAAAGTATCCGAGCACATCAGCCAGGCGCGGAAAGGTCTGCACGTTGCCGTGGCTGCGGCCCATGCCGCCGCCGACGGCGAGGTTGTAACCGAGCAGGTGGTCTCCGGCCACGATGGCGATAAAACCGAGGTCGTTGGTGAAGACATCCATATCGTTCACCGGCGGGATGACGAAGGACGCCTTGAATTTCCGCGGCAGGTAGGTGCGGCCGTAAAGGGGGTCGACGAAGTCCTTGTTGGCCGGATCCTCAAGGTTGAGTTGCACACCCTCGATCCAGATCGAGTGGTAGGCCTTGGTTTTCGGGGCGAGGGCGTCGGCCAGTTGCACGCAGTCGGCATAGACCTGTTCGCGGGCCCGGGTGTAGGCGGGGGTGGGGGCGGCGGTGATATTGCGGTTCACATCACCGCAGGCGGCAAGGGTCGAGAGGAGCGACGCGTTGATGCGTTTGATCAACGGGCCGAGTCCGGACATGAGCACGCCGTGGAACTGGATGCTTTGTCGGGTGGTGAGGCGCAGGGTATTGTTGCCGTAGTGGGTCGCAAGGTCGTCGAAGGCGATCCATTGGGCCGCAGTCATGACCCCGCCAGGGATGCGGCCCCGGACCATCATCATATGCTTTTTCCCGGTTTTGCGCAGGTCGCGGTCGTCCTGCTGGTAGATCCCATGGAACTTGATGAATTGCTGGTCGTCGTCCGAAAAACGATCAGCAGCCGGATCGGCAATCGTGGCGGCAATATTGCCCGCGAGAGTGGGAACGGCCTGTTTGATGACCTCGTTGTGGGTGGGTTTGGAAGGGATGGATTCAGACATGACAAACTTTAAAGTTGATAAATTAAGTAATTAACTGAAGATACAAGAATCGATATGAGTAAAGCAGGAAATAGCAATTATGACAGGCCGGCCTGTACTGGACGGGTAACACTCGTCGGTGCAGGACCTGGTGCAGCCGATCTTTTGACTCTGCGCGGACAACATGTTCTTTCAGAGGCAGATACCGTGATCTATGATGACTTGGTCAACAGAGATATTTTGAAATGGTGCCGACCGGATACGACCCAAATCTATGTTGGCAAGCGGGCTGGGCAGCGTTGCATGCAACAGCAGCAGATCGGTGAACTCCTTGTGCGGGAGGCGCTGTTGAGCCAGCATGTGGTGCGCCTGAAAGGGGGGGATCCGCTGGTTTTCGGACGCGGCGGAGAGGAAATGGCGGCGCTGGCGGAGGCGGGCATTCCCTTTGATATCGTGCCGGGAGTGACGGCAGCAGTCGCGGCGGGTGCTGCAGCGGGTGTGCCGCTGACGCTGAGGGGCACGGCTTCGGCGGTAATTTTTGTGACCGGTCACGAGTGCGCCGACAAGCAGAAGGGTGCGATAGACTGGGCGGCCTTGGCGCGGACCGGCGCGACCCTGTGCATATACATGGGTGCGCGGCGATTGCCGGAAATCGCCCGGGCGCTGAGCGAAGGCGGACTCGCCGGGAGCACACCGGTTGCGGTTGTGGCCAACGCCACCCTGCCTCAGCAGAGCGTGCATCAAGCCACCTTGGAGACGGCCGAGTCGCTCAGTTTTATCCTGCATGGGCAACCGGCGCTCATCATCGTTGGCGAGGTGGTGCGTTGGGCCGAGCTGAGTCAGGCCGCATCCGGGCCGCAACTCCTGGCCAGCGCATGATTACCTCCGCGGCAGAACGCTGCGTGCTGTTGATGGACAACGGCTCGCTGGAACCGGTGGCGATCCTGAAACTGCGAGCCCTGGCTGGTGCGTTGGGCGCGCGACTCGGACGCAGAGTGGAGCCGGTCTCCCTGCTCCATGCGGATCGTGTGCCCGCGGAGCAACTCGGTGGCCATGCGGCGGAAACACTGGAATCAGCGCTGCGGCAGCGGCTGGCCGGCGGCTGCCAAGATTTTTGTCTTCTCCCGCTGTTCATCGGGCCAACCAAGGCGCTCTCGGACTATCTGCCCATCGTGGTGGAGCGGCTGCGGATTGAGTTTTCGCAATTGAGGTTGCAGGCGGCGCCACCGTTGCATGCCACGGACGACGACCGGCTGACAAATATTTTGACGGCTCAAATCGAGACTGTGCTGGCCGCCAATTTCGTCCGCGAAGAACTTCCACGGGTGGCGCTGGTTGATCACGGCAGTCCGGTGCGGGCCGTCACCGCGGTGCGCAATGCGGTCGCCGCACAACTGGCGTTGCGGCTGGGCGGACGGGTGGCGGCGGTGGCGCCATGCAGCATGGAGCGGCGCCCGGGCGCAGAGTATGACTGCAATGAACCGCTGCTTGAGCACCTGCTGGGGACGCCACCTTGGAATGTCGGCACCGTGGTGGTGGCGCATCTGTTCCTGCTGCCGGGCCGGCACGCCGGTGCAACGGGTGACATTGCGCACATCTGCCGCGCGGCGGAGCACGCGGCGGGAGGCCGGCTCCGCCTCCTGCGGGCCGGCCTGTTGGGCGATCATCCGCAGTTGCTCGACATCCTGGTGGACCGGGCGCGGGCGTGCGGGTTGGGCTGAGTGGGTGGGCGAAAACTCAGGTGACGGGCGGGGCGACCATGGGGCTGCGCCATTTTGCCAGCGGCAGGGCCGCGATGGCGATGAAGGCGAGCTGGCTGCCGGCAAACATGAGCAGCCACCAGAACGCGGAGTCCATGAAGCCGTAACTGTGGAGACCGACGCCCAGCATGTTCACGCCGAACCAGCTCCAGCTCGTCACGATGTTGCCGAAGATGGCGAGGTTCATGAGCCCGCGGGCCTTCACCAGACCGCCCCAGCGGGCGTGGAGGATGAGGGCGTTCCAGAGCACAATGATGAGGGCGCCATTTTCCTTCGGGTCCCAACCCCAGAAACGGCCCCAGGACTGGTCGGCCCAGATGCCGCCGAGCACGGTGCCGACAAAGCTGAAGAACGTCGCAAAGCAGATGATGCCGTAAACCATGCGGCTGAGCGCATCGGTCGTGGCTTGGTCGAGTGACTTGGTAAAGACCCCGCGGACGACATAGATGAGGGCGAGAAAACCCGCGAGATAGGTGGCCGAATAGCCCACGGTCACGGTGACCACATGGGTTGCCAGCCAGAAGTTGGAATCGAGCACGGCGCGCATCATTTCGAGCGTATCGCCGCCGAGCGCGAGGTGATGCGCAATGAGCAGCGTGCCGAAGCCGATGAGGCCTGCGGCCACGCTGCCAATGGCATTCTTGTAGATCACCTCCAGCACCAGGCAGAGCGCCACGGCGCCCCAACCCACAAAGAGCGCGGAGGAATAGAGGTTGGTGACCGGCGGCCGGCCCTCGAGCCACATGCGCGCCACGATGCCGGCAGTGGCAAGCAGCCAGGCGAGGGCGGTCAGCCAGAAGGCCGTGCGGCCAAGCGCACCAGGCCATTTCAGCCAGGAGAACACCCCCACGAGGAAAGCGACGACGTAGAGCACGGTGCTGGTGTAGAACGGCTGCGAGGAGTTGAAACGGGACTCCGTGTCGCATTTGCGCATCAATCCTGGAATCTCGCGATCCAGACCAGCGCGATACTCCTGCACGAGTCGGTTAAATTCCGCGGGCTGGTAATTGCGCCAGGCGAGCCCGATGCGGACGTAGCTGGCCGCGGCGGGGTCGAGCCGGCCGCGGGTCAGGCTTTCATTCAATGCCGCTCCCATGTTTCTCCAGCCAGCGGGGCTGGCCTTGCCGGTTTCGGGCGGCATGAGCAGGAGATAGCCGACGGACTCAAGCGTGGCGAAGCTGACACTGAGATCGAGCAGGGGGCGGACGGCGGCCATATCCTGCGGCGAGCCAGTTTTCTGAGCGTTGGCGGCGGCCAGGCCGGCCTTGAAAAGGGTGTCAAACTGCGCCAGTTTCTCCAGATAGCCGTCCATGCCCGGGGCCACGAGACTGCTTTGCAGGCGTTGGAACAGGATGATGTTATTGCGCAGTTGCACGACTGCCTTCTGAAAGGAATTGCGGATGGCGGGCTCGACAGCGTCGGCGAACTTGGCCTGGCGCTCGAGTTCTTCCAGCCCCTTGGCGAACTGGGTGAAGCTGAAGCGTTTTTTCCCGGCGCCATCCTCGGTGGTGAGGTTGAGCAGTGCGAGCACGTCGGGGTGAACAATCTCGAAATGCTGGTAACTGTTTGCAATTTCCGGGCGGTAAATCACGTCGAGCAGCCACTCGGTGGGATGCAGGTTGCGGCCGTCGGGGGCCTTCACGCGTTGGCGGCCCTGAAGCACGAGCAGCGAGGTGCGCGCGACCGTGTCGAGCGGTTTGATGCGGCCGTTGACGAGGGTGGGCAGGTGACCGAAGCCGGCCAGATCGTAGTCGCTGCGGAAGCGCGGGGGTAAAAGGGTGTAGAGCACGGCGGCTGCCGCCAGTCCCAAGACCACCAAAGGGTAGACCCCGCCTGGACGCGGCGACGCCACCGCAGTGGTTTTGGCGGCGGTCAATGCGGCGGTGCGCCGGCGCGTGAAGAAACCGAAGAGGTGGATGCCAAACTGGATGAGGAGGCCGAGGGTCATCAGGGAGCAGGCGATGTAGGGCATGAGCCAGCTTGGATTGCGCACGACCTGGAGGATGGAGGTGCGGTCGTTGTTCTCAAAACCGGCCTGGTAGAAGGTGAGCCCGGAGTAGCGCAGCGGGTTGTTCATGTAGATGAGGACCTCGCGGTCGTCGCGTCCGTCGGGCGTGGTCAGGCGGATGCGGCTGGAGAAATTCTTCGGGATTTCCGTGCCGGCGTAGCGGTCGTGGCTGAATTTCAGCAGGGTGAGGGAGTAGGGTTGGTAGTGGCGTGCGAAACGCAGGGTCAGCTGCCAGGTGCGGCCGCCATAGGTGAAAGGTTGCGGATCATCCAGCATGGTGGAGACGAGCCAGGTGCCGATGGGGCCGTCCACGCCGGAGAGTTCGACGTAGGCGCTGGGCAGGTTACGCGTATCGGATTTGTAGGTGGGTGGCTGCTGGGTGGCGATGATGCGGGGGCCGACTCCCTGCGTGGCCTCGACGGGCGCAGCGCCGGCTGCGGGCGAGCCCATGTGCAGGCTGGAGTTTGGGAAATAGGTTTTGACCGTGATCTGGAACGGCAGCTTCGGGTGCTGCAGGGGCGCCCGGCTTTCCAAAAGTTTCTCCGGGAGGGCGACCACCGTATCGGTGTCCGGGCCACTGGTGTCCGTGACGGCCAGTTCCACCAGTCGGTGGCTTTCGGAGTAATTCTTGGTTTCACCCTCGTCGAGCCGCAGGTAATAGTCGTCCTGCCAGAGGCCGGTGAGCAATTCGCCGACAAGCAGGATGATGAGACCGGCGTGGGCGAGCCAGATGCCGGATTTTTTCCATGTCCACTGGAACCGGTAGAAATGCGCCCCGATGAGATTGATGATGAGCAGGCCGCCGATGGTGTAGCCGCCGGGAAAGAGCGCGAGGTTGAGGTTGCCGGTCTGCCAGTAGACGACAAAGGTGCGGAAATATTTCTCCTGCACCGCCCAGATGCCCAGATTCACCTGGTCGAGCGTGGCGGCGAGAATCAACACGCAGGAAAATACGATGAGGACGACCGTCAGCTTGAGGGAGACGAGCAAATCCCGGAGGTCGCGCAGCAGTTGGGCGATCATGGTTCAGTTTTTTTTGAGGGTTTGGAGGAAGGCGAGGAAGGCGGGCTTTTCCCGTTCGATCAGGGGCGGCGGGCCGGTGAATTTGAAAAACCAGGTGGCGTCACCCACGGGCACGATAGCGCCGAGCAGGCGCTGCGGCGCGGCGGCCGGGCCGCCGGTAAACTCAACCACCGCGACCTGCAACCTCGGAGGGCTCAGGCGGGTGACGGTGGCGGGAAGGTCTGCCGCCGCGAGGGGCGGCAATTGCAGTTGGCCGCGCCAGCGATTCACGTTGGCGAGTTCGCCGCCGACATCGCCGGGAAAGGCGGTCACGGCAAGTTCGGCCACGGTGCCGTCACCGCCGGTCACCTGGAAGGTGGCCTTGCGCATGCCAGTGGCGGTCTGGCCCTGCCATTGGGCCGGCGCGGTCCAGGACAGGCCGACACCTTCGGC
This sequence comes from uncultured Opitutaceae bacterium, assembly GCA_903952145.1. Classification (GTDB taxonomy): domain Bacteria; phylum Verrucomicrobiota; class Verrucomicrobiia; order Opitutales; family Opitutaceae; genus UBA2377. The sequence continues at coordinate 8,042 of CAJBES010000014.1, forward strand.
GGTGCGCACGGCGGTGTTGGTCATGTCGGCGGCAGGCGGCATGACGGGTGCTGGCGGCACGGGCGTGACGTCTGCCGGGGTTGAGGGGGCCGGGCCGGCAGTGTTGATCTGCACGCTTTGCAACAGCGCGAGGTAGGCGGGCTTCTCCGCCGCCACGAGGGCGTCGGGCCCGACGAGCTTGAAGAACCAGGTGGCTCCGTTGAAGGGCACAATCGCGCCCAGCATGCGCTGTGGGCTGTCCGTCGGCCCGCCCGCGATGTCGACGGTCTGAATTTTCAGGCCGTTGACTTCCATGGGCACCAGCAATCCGGCCAATGCGCCTTCAGCAACGGGAGCCAACTGCATCTGAGCCCGCCAGCGGTTCACGTTGGCCAGATCCCCGCCGACGTTGCCGGGGAAGGCCGTGATTGCCAGATCCGCGACCGGGCCACCCTCTGCGCCGATGGCGTAGCTGCCCTTGCGCATCGATGATCCTGGCTTTGGCCGCCATTGGGCTGGGGCCTTCCACGTGAGGCTGGGGCCCTCCGCCGTGGCGACGGCGGTGCCGGCCATGTCACCTGCCCCAGTCATGCCGGGGTGGGGAGAGCCGGCTGCGACTTGGACAGGAGCGGGAGCGTGCCCCTTGGGAATCTGGTAAACAGCCACCTTCGGTTCGCGACAGGCCGAGAGGGCGAGCGGAAGCACAAGGAGCAGGGAGCGGTAAGTGGAATGACGCATGTTTTGGGAAGGTGAATGGAGAAGTGGCGGGTTGCAACCCGCAGCGGCGGGCCGGACTGATTGCAGCAGCGTGCCAGCATGGTCAAGCGACGGATAAGTCGCTCCGCATTTATTGCTGAGCAAGGCCCAATCCTTGTGCTAATGCCATTTACACTTCGAATGGGTCCTGCTTCAGCAGACTAGGACGTGACCTTGGCCGCAACTTGCGCTGCACCGGGGTGCGCCTTGTTTTCAATCGTTGGAGAGGGCAGGGGGCCAAGCCTACGCGCCGCTTGACTGCGCCAGTCGCTGCCATCAGGATGGACGATGGACTGCTGCAAGTATTGCGCATACCTCGGCAACTGATGCGGAGCCTGCGGCCCGGCAAGCGGTCATACTAGGCGTGACAACCCGACCTCTGGTCGCTTTGCTTTCCACCGTTAACCCAAAATCAATACCCAGATCATGAAAATGCATACCAAGATCATTGCCGCCAGCATCACCTTCATCCTCGGCTCCGCGCTCAGCTTTGCGGCGCCGGCTTCGGAGAATTGGGAGAATTCCTGCGCCAAGTGCCACGGGGCTGATGGCAAGGGCCAGACCAAGATTGGCAAGAAGCTCAAGCTCAAGGACTATTCCGACGCTGCGGTGCAGGCCGCAATGACCGACGAGGAAATCATCAAGGTCACTTCGGAAGGAGTGATCCAGGACGGCAAGGAGAAGATGAAAGGATTCAAGGGCGAGTTCTCGGAATCTGAGATTAAGGACTTCGTCGCGTTCATCCGCGCTTTCAAGGCCTGAGTCGCCAAAGGACTCCGTAATTCTTTCCAGCGCGGGTGGGCTCTGTCCCACTCGTGCTGTCTGATTTCAGCCCCCCACTTGCCTCCCCATGCCCGACTCCGTCCCGTCCTCGCCTGAACGCGGTTTCGTCAAGCCGCACTCTAATTTCAACAACTGGATCAGCGCCATCGGTGCGGTGCTGGCCGTCGGTGCGTTGTTTTCCTTTGCGCTGCTGGCCTGGATGGACCTGACCGGCAAGGGCAACAATCCCTATCTTGGCATCTTCACCTACATCGTTGCCCCCGGCTTTCTCATCGCCGGGCTGGCGATCATGTTCTTCGGTGCCTGGGCCCAGCGGCGGTGGGCCATCCAGCATGTCAACGCTCCCGACAAGTGGCGGTTGGATTTTACCGATCCAGCGCAACGGCGCTGGCTGTTGCTCTTTGGTTTCGGCGGCATGGGTTTCCTGCTGTTGAGCGTATTCGGCAGTTACCAGTCTTTTCATGTCGCCGAGTCCAACGCTTTTTGCGGACAGGTCTGCCACAAGGCCATGAATCCGGAATACGTCACCTACCAGCGCGGTTCCCACGCCCGGGTGGACTGCGTTGACTGCCACATCGGCTCCGGGGCGGTCTGGTTCGTGAAGGCCAAGCTCAACGGTGTCCATCAGCTCATCGCCTACACGATCACCGATTATAAGCGGCCGATCGAGACGCCGCTGAAAAACCTCCGCCCGGCGCAGGACATTTGCGAAAAATGCCACTGGCCGGAAAAATTCCATGGCAACGTGGAGATGGTCTTCGACCACTTTCTGTCCGACCGGAAGAACACCGGTTACACCGCGCGCATGCTGATGCATGTGAACAAAAGCCAGCCCGGTGGCCCGGCGGGCGGCATCCACTGGCATGTCAATGCCAGCGAGCGGGTGGAATACTACGCGGCCGACGAAAAGCGCCAGGACATTCCCTGGATGCGTGTCACCAATCTCAAGGACAACACCGTGCGCGTCTTCCGCACGGAGAAATTCCAGGGCGAGCCCCCGGTCGAGCGCATCCGCGTGATGGACTGCATGGACTGCCACAACCGCCCCGCGCACGTCTTCCCGACGGCCAACGATGCCGTGGAACAGTCCCTGGCTTCGGGCGCACTCAGCCTCAGGCTCCCCAACATCAAGCGCGTGGCAGTGCAGGCCATGACGCAGCAGGAGATTGCCACGGATGCTGATGCGTCCCGGCGCATCGAAGCTTTCATGCGTGAGAAATACAAGGAGCCGGCCTTGACGGCCGAGCTCCCCGCGGCCATCGCGGAAGTGCAACGCCTCTTCAGCGTCTCCATCTTTGCCGACCGCAAGGCCGACTGGCGCGTCTACCCGAACAACATCGGGCACAAGGACTGGCCGGGCTGCTTCCGCTGCCACGACA
>CAJBES010000015.1 GCA_903952145.1 uncultured Opitutaceae bacterium
AGGTTGAAAAATGGCGGGATGGACGAGACTCGAACTCGCGACCTTCTGCGTGACAGGCAGACGCTCTAACCAACTGAGCTACCACCCCGTGGGTAGGGAAAGAGGCGGAACGTAGAATCGGAGGAAGGCAAGTCAAGCGTGGTTTTACACGTCCGTTTCGGTTGCCCAAGACAGGCGACGAGAACGGTGCAAACGCGCGGTAATAATGCGGTTCCTGCAATCGGGATGGCTGGCCCTGACAGACCTTGGAAGCGGACCTTGCCCCGGGTATTTTATGAAGCCATGAAATCCTGGTTCACAAAATTTCTTGGTTAGCTTCCGCTTGGGACGCCGCTGGCATTGGTTTCGACCCAGGTGGACTTGCCGTTGAGTTCGACGCGGTGAGGACCGCATTGCACGTGGCTGCCACCGTGGAGGAAGATGTGCTCGATGCTGCCGGCGGGGTTGCGGCGGATGACGCAGAAGTTGGCGTCGGTGGTGCAGTGCCAGTCCGGCTGGACGAGAATCGGCCGTTGGGCACCGTCGGCAGGGGCTGCTGCGGTGATGAGCAAATCCTCACGTCCATCCGCCAGGGTGACTGCCACCGCCACGTGCATGTCGCCGGCGTCCTGGCCGGTTGAGGTCTGCAAGGGCAGGCGGCGGATGCGGCCGAGTTTTGACCGGACGGCATAGGGTTCCAGCACGCCGACGAAGGTGGAGGTCAGCGGTGCCGCCGGCGCCTGGCGCCTGACGAGCAGGCTCGGCAACCAGGCTTCGTGGTTGGCGCCTTGGTCGTGGTAGGCCAGCCAGCTTTCTGCGAGGGCGGCCTGCGCGCCGGTGGTGAGATCGGTGTAGCGCAAGTGCACGTCCGTTCCTGCCGGCAGGAGATTGAGCCGGTCCTCGATCTGCCAGTCGACCTGCCAGCCTGCCGCGGGCGCGCCGCCGCGGAAATTTCGCATCTGCACATCCGGGCCGCCGAAGTCCGGCTGCGGCTCCACACTCAGACCGGTCGCGGTCGCCGTGCCGAAGTAACCGTGGAGGAACTTGGCATGGTCGCGGCCGCCGGCGACCTGGAAGACATCGAGCACGTAGCTGTCGTCCGCGGAAATATCCACGAGCAGCAGCGCCCGTTCGTAGCGCTGCAGCGGGGTGGTTTTGACCAACTCAGGTCCGGCGGCCTGGATGAGTTTCACCTGCGTGCCGGCCGCCCAGGCGGTCGTGCGTCCGCGCACGAGGCCCTTGCATGGGTTGAGCTGCACGGCGAGCGGTTCGGTCTCCGGCGTGTTGCGCAGCGGGGTCTGGTCCTTCCCGTCGACCACGACCGTGTTGTGCGCCGCGGTCCGCTTATACCAAAGGGCGCGGGGCGAATACCAGCCGCCGAAGTGCACCGGCGGATAGGCGAAGCCGGGCAGCAGTTCCACGCCCTTGGCATAGAGTCCGATGCCCATCGCGTCAGGGCGCCCGTGGTTGCCGCCCACATCGTAGTCGAGCCAGACCGCGCGTTCCGCCGCCCCCGTGCCGGTGCGCAGGATACCGATGGCCCATTGCTCCTTGTTCACCGACCGGACGGGCAGGGTCGCGCCGTGCGCGCGGATCACCGCGGCCACGTCCTGCTGGAACCGGGCGGGATCCGGGGCGAAGGGGTCGTGGGGCAGGCCGTCCACGCGGCGGTCATTGCCCAGGTAAAGCAATTGCACAAAGGTCGGATCACCGGTGATGCGGTGGAGATTCCAGAAAAGCGTGAAGTCCGAACTGAAAGGCAGGCTGGCCCCTTCGGTGTCGAACGGATTCCGGCTGAAGGTGGCCCCGAGGTAGGACGTGTCCGGGCGGCCGAAGGCGCCGGTGTCACCGATCCGCGGATAGAGCACCCCGCCGATCCATGTGTCCGCATGGAAGCGGAACATCTGCACGAGCGCCGGCACCCGCCGGACCATCTCGGGCAGCAGATCGGGGGCGAGCCGGCTGAACAAGGAGAGGAAGCTGGCCACGATCCGCGGGGCGCCCGCGGCGTAACCGCCCAGACCTTTCTCGCCGGATAGGCCGTCGACGGCGGTGACCCGCTCCAACATGGTCTGCAGGCCGGCCAGCAACTGCGGGCGATTATCCGGCCAGCCCAGGATCGCCTGGGCGATGAGCAGGGTGACCTCGGAGTGGGGAAAATTGCTGAGGATCTTTTCCGGATGCTGCAGCACATGGTGCAGGATGCCGGTCTCGATGTTTGCGCGGATCCGGGCCGGCGTGTCCTTCGGATTGGGCAGTTGGTGGCGGGCGGCCTGCCGCGACAGGAACCGCACCAGGTCTTCATCCGCCTCGAGGGCGGGGGCGATCATGTCCAACGCCAGCGCTATTTCCCGGGTCTCGCGGCAGGCGTCGTGCCACACGGAAACAAGGCCCATGCCGGCGACCGGGTCGGCCTTTTCGTAGGCCAGGCCCTGGGTGAGATAATCGAAGCTAGGATAAAGATCGGCCACGCGGTCGAGCAGGATCGCGGCCTTGTGCGCATAGACCGGGTCGCCGGTCAGGAGATGGGCCATCGCGAGGAGGCGGATGCCCGGCAGCACGAATTGCTTCCATTGGCCGCGGACGAGATAGGCGCCGATGAAATACCAGCGGTTGGTGCCGTCGGTATAACCCGTGCCGTCGTCGACGCCAAACGTGTGTCGGGGGTCGTCCGGTGACGGATGCTGCGGGTTGAAGAGCAGCGCCCGGTCGGCGCAGGCGGGGTCGAAGACGCCGTGGACATCGAGGCCGGAGCGGTGGAACGCGGCGAAATCGTTTTTGGGAAACTGTGCCGCGCAGTGGGGGCAGGCGACCTTCCACGGCGTGCGCAGGGCATCGATCTTCCAGTCATACATGGGCACGTCGCCGTGGCAGGCGGGGCAGTGGCCGTTGGACCAGACCATCCACGAACGCTTCATCGTGGCGCCGAATATGGCGGACCAGAGTTCCTCGTCGGAACGGTCGCGCCACGGGCGGGCGGCGGCGAGGCATTGCTCCGCCTGGGCTTGGGCACGCGAATCCTTCTGTAGATTCGCGCGCAGGGCGGTCCTGACCGGTTCCGGGAAGAATACGGAATGCATTTTCCGTTGATAGGCTGGGTCCGCCCCCGTGCGAGGGATATCTTTGCTGCGGAAGCTTCGCGCCCTTCGCGGTCAACCGGCGGACGCTTGACCGGTCAGGGCAAGATCGGGCGCCGGGCCGGCGCGGTTTACCCTGAGTCCTCCGCAATCAACCCGAGTTTTTTCCCCTCGTGGGCCGTCAGGCCTGCGTCGAATGGTCATGCGCCCCGGCTGCACTCCATTACTGAAACTTGCTCAAAGATGAGACGGCGATGGCTCGAAGTAGTGCGGTGCTTTAGCCCGCAATCAGCCGGCCAGGACGCGGGCTGAAGCACCGCGCCACCTCAGTCAGGCGTCACCTCTTTTGGAAATCTCCATCAGTCTTCGAGATCCCGCTTGGCGGACTTGATGTATCGCCCAAAATTA
>CAJBES010000016.1 GCA_903952145.1 uncultured Opitutaceae bacterium
CCCTCGATGGCGCACGCCGGCCGGCCGGCGATGCGCCACCGGGCTCGCGCCAAGGCGTCACCGACGCGGAGCACCTCGCCTTGGTGCGTGACCTGCTCTACACTTGAGCGCCGTTAGGGCGTCAATTCGGCCTGCCTTAAATTGCGCCAGCGCACTCCAAAGCCCGCCTCACGGGCGCGGCGACGACTCCGCCAGCACGGCCAGATCCTCGTAAAGCTGGCTCTCAGCGAGGGTCTGGCTGGTGGCCAGCGCCTCGGCACGCCCGGCCTCGGCGGGACCGAGCCTCCGCCGCGCCACCAGGCCGCTATCCTGCGGCCGCAGGGCCTCGAGCAGGCTGCGGCTCTCGAACTGCAGGTCGGCCCGTATCGCCCCGGGCATCTCCGGTTCAATCGTGGCCACGAACTGCGCCACGCCGCCCTGCGGTCCGGCCAACCGGTAAAGGCTCTGCGTGAACACCCGGGCGGTGTCGGCACCCGACTTCATGTAGCCCCCCCCCATGCTGTAGCCGTCGGGATCACCCTTGGCCGGCGCCAACACCGGCGGCAGCCGCGTCCCGCGGATCGCGGAAATCCATCCGCTGTGATCCATGAACAGCTGCCCCGCCTCCTGGCTGCTCATGAAGCGCATGAAATCGATGGCGGCCTCCTTGTGCGGGCCGGCGTTGTTCAGGTAGAAGGCCATGCTGGTCCCTCTGGTGCTGTCAGCCGCGCGGCCGATATGGAATGAGCCCACCGCGGGATCGGCGGCATCCGGCTGCGGGAAGCGATGGATGCCCACCGGGAACGGCGCCAGCCGGATGAGGCTGGTCGCATCCCAGGTACCCGTCGCCACGAACAGCGCCTGCCCGGTCATGAACTCCCGCACGGCGTCGTCGCGCTCAAGCTGCACAAAGCCCGGTCGCATCATCGCCGCCAGTTCCCGGATGACGCCCAGCGCCGCCTGCACATCCGGCCGGCGGTAGCTCCAGCGGTTGCGCAGGTAGCCGATCTGGTAGTCGCGCAGGTAGTTCATCAACTGGCCGTCCCGATCCAGCTCGACGTTCACGTTCATCAGCATGGCCGTCAGCATGAACTCGAACAGCCACTCGGCGTTCAACTTGGCCCCCGCCAGCATGTAGACGGTACGGCCCTGGCGCCGGGCATACGCCTGCGTCCGCACGGCCAGCCGGCGGAACTCCTCCAGCGTGACCGGAAACTTGAACGCGGGATCGTCCCCGGTGATTTCGCGCAGCATTTGCTCGTTGCAGAACAGGCGCATGTTCACCTGGCAAAGCGTGACCGAGTAGAGCTGGCCGATCTCCGGGGTGTCGAGCTGCTCGGTGAACAGGCCGTCGTGAAAGGTGTTCCGCCACGGGACGTGCTCGAGCGGGGTGCCCCGGTTGTAGGGGTTGGGCTCGTTCATCAGGGCGGTGATGGGTTCGAAGTAGCGGGTGGGCACGTCCCGCATGCCCGGGAGGAAGGAGCCGTATTCGATCAGGTCGGCCCCGGTGCCCCCCACGAGGTTGGTGCGCAGCCACTGGCGGTAGATGCGCCCCGGCACGAGCACCTGCTCCACCTCGATGTCGGGCCGCAGCTCCCGGTAGCGCCGGATCACGGCCGCCAGGCCGTCCGGCGGGCCATATTCAATCTGCCAGTGGGCAATGCGGATCTTGGTGACGGCGCGGTCAGGGGTGCCGCCGCCGCGCGTGAACAGCCACCACGCCGAGCCGAGGTAGGCCACCGCCAACACCAGCAGGGCGATCCAGCCACGGGTGAACGGCAGCTTCACAAGGTGCCTTTCCTTGTGGCCATCGCCCTGAGCCGCTGCTGCACGGTGAAGACCCGTGGATCCGCCTCGTTCTCCGCCATGAAGCGCTGCAAATACTCCCGCGCCCGCGCATCATCCCCGGCCCGGAAACAAAGCTCGCCGATCTGCAGGGTCACATCGGCCGCGGCGAGCCCGGTCAGTCCGCCGATGGCATCCGCGGCGAGCAGATTCGCCCGCGCCCGGTCCGGCTCCAGATTGTGGAACAGCCGCGCGCGGCCCAGCACGATGAGCAGGTCGCGGCGCAGCGGGGGCCGCGTGACACGCGGGAGCAGGGCCTCGACGGCGGCAATCCGGGCGGCGGGGCCGGCGGGCTCGGGCAGCACATGCAGCGTGAGCAGGGCGAGTTTCACGAGTCCGAGCTGCGCCCAGGGGCTCGCCGGCTGGCGTTCGGCCAGCCGGCGGAAATAACCCGCGGCCACCGCATAGTCGGGCGTGGAAAAATGCAGCTGGTGCAGCCGGCCGGCGAGGTAGAGCGCCGCCGCGCCCACCTCGTCGCTCTCCGCCGCCAGCGCATTGAGCCGGCGTTCCGCCTCGAGGAGCCGCGCATCCGTGAGCGGCTGCCGGGCGACCAGCACCACAGCCTCCGCCAGCGCCCGTTCGCGGGGATCGGCCGAAGTAGTGGTCGTCAGCGCCGCCGCCGCTTCGCCCGGAAGATTGCCCGCCAACAGCTGCCAGGTTCCGGCCAGGGAGTCGTTGGCACGGGCCGGCAACACCAGCAGCAGAAGCAGTGGAAAAAAATGGGTGAGGGAGAAACCCCGGGGCACGCCCTGCATCGTGGGAACCAACGTCCCCGCGACAAGCCCGACGTTCGTGAATTTTCCAGCCAGCACCCCCGCCCGCCAAGCTTCATCCCGGTGGGTGGAGCGGTTTGCGGTGTCCGCCGAAGCCTTGGTCGACTGTGGCGCCGCCTGAGGCAGGTAAACCTTGTGCGAAGGTCGGATCCCCCAGGACGCCCAGTGGGAGCGGCGCAGAACGCGTTAGCAACGCGTGCCACCCGGGCCTTGCCGCCGGAAGCCGGAACGCAGCTAGCTCACTTGGGGCCGGCGGCCTCCGCCGCCTGCAGCCAGCGGCCAATCATGAGCGCCCGGGCCTCGCTTTGGGTCTGCGCCGCCTCCAGCCGCTCGAGCCGCAGCCGCGCCGCCACCCCGGCCTCCGTCGTCGCCATCCAGTGGCCGAGGGCGGCGATGCGCGCATCCTGGGGCAACACGACGACATTGGCCGTCCGCTGCTCGATGCGCAGATCGGCCCGCACCGCCGCGGGTGCCTCGGCCTCGAGCACGGACGCCATGCTCTCTACCGTGCCTTGCGGCCCGACGAGTTGGTGCAGGTTGCGCTCAAAGGCCATGCGCAGATGCGGCCCGGCGAAGATGAAGTTGGCTCCATAGGAATAGCCATCACCCGGGGAGAGATGGGCGGCGAGCTCCGGCGGCACGGGCACCTCCGCAATCCCGGACACCCAACCGCTGTTTGCACTGAAGATCCGGCTGCCCTCGTAACTGGTAAGGAAGCGCAGAAAGTCCACCGCCGTGGCGCGGTTGGGGCCACGTCGGTTGAGATAAAAACCGAAGCTCGTGCTGTTGTCGCCGTCGGAGAACGGACCCATGACCTGCGACCCCACCACGGGATCGTCGCGGGTGGCTTGCGGCAGGCGCAGGGCCGCCACGGTGAATGGCGCCGAACGGCGCAGGGTGGTCGCGTCCCAAGTGCCGGCGAAGATGAAGAGCGCCTCGCCCGAGAGAAATTCGCGCACCGCCTCGTCGCGGCCCAGTTGCAGGAAGCCCGGGCGCATCTGCCGGGCGAAATCCTGCAGCACCGCGAGGCCCGCCTGCAACTCCGGGTCGGCGAAATGCCAACTTCCCTCGAGATACGCCCGTTGGATGTGGCGCGGGTAGACCCCGTGGACGCCCTCGAGATCGAGACTCCGAGCCCGCCGGATCATCAACCCGCCCATGTAGTATTCCATCAGCCACATGGCATTGTCGCGGCTGCCGGCCAGCGCATGCAGCGGCTGGCCGGTGCGTCGCGCCCGTTCCGTCGTGCGGGCAAAAACTTGGCGCAGTTCGATCAGCGTGCGTGGCGGCACTTCGGTGCCGGCGATCTCCCGCAACAGCTCACGATTGCAGAACAGCCGGACCGAGCCCCGCGTCAGATTCACGGCGTAATACTGGCCAGGCTCCGGCGAGTTGAGCCGCTGTTCCAGCAATTCATCCACGAAGGTCTTGATCCACGGCCGGCCGGCCAACGGCGTCCCGGCGTTGTGGGGATTGGGCTCCATCAGCTCGGTCGTCATCGGCTCAAAGTAACGCGCGGGAAAATCCGCCAAACCGTCGAGCCAGGCCCCGTATTCCACGATATCCGGGGCAATGCCGCCGGAAAAATTTGCCCGCAGCCACTGGCGGTAAACGGTGGCCGGGATCCGCACCTGTTTGACCCGCACGCGCGGGTTCAGCTCCTCGTAGCGTTTGATCACCGCATCGATGCCCTCGGGCGGGCCCTGTTCGATCTGCCAGTGCGCGATGCGGAGCGTGACCGGCCGGTCGTCGCCCAGCGGGACGGAGCGGGTGAAAACCCAAAACACCGAGCCGAGAAAGGCGGCGGCCAACAAAGCCCAGCCCGGATAGCGGCGGATCGGACCCTGGCTCATGGCGCGCCCTCCGGGGCCCGGGAGGCTCCGACCTCCGCCAGCCGCTGCTCAATGTTATACCGCCGGGTGTTGGTGGGAAAATCCCGCAGGAACCGCTGCAGGTAGGCGATGCCCTGCTCACGGTGCCCGGCGCGCAGCGATAATTCGCCAATCTGAATCACCAGGTCTTCCCCCACCAAACCGAGCAGTCCGCCGACCATGTCGGCGGCGATCAAATGGGGCAACGCCGTGTCCACCGGCAACCCGGATAGCACTGCCGCGGCGCCGATCTGCAGGTGCAGGTCGCGTTGGAGCGCCGGCTCGGTGATGCCGGTCAGCAGGGTTCCGGCCGCGGCCACCCGCGCCGCGGCGTCCGCCGGCTCCGGTAGCGCGTGGAGCGTCAGGAGCCCGAGCTTCACCAATCCGAGCTGGGCCCAGTGACTCTGCGGATGCCGGCGCGCGAGTTCGCGATAAAGCGACGCCGCCTGCGGATAATCCGGTGACAGCCGGTGCACCTGCACCACCCGCGCCGAAAGATACAGCGCCAGCGCCGCCAGCTCATCATCACCCCGCGCGAGTTCGGTGCAGGTTGTCGCCACGGTGGCGATTCCGGCTTCCGTCAGCGGCGGCCGGGCCAGGACGAACAATGCGCCCGCCAGGGCCCGCTCCCGCGGGTCGGCCGGCGCCGCAGCCTTGAACGCGGCCTGCGCCTCCACGATCCGCGTGTCGGCGATATCCGCCCAGACTTCCGCCAGGTCCGCCGCCCGCACCGGCATGGCCCGGCCCAGCAAAAGGACCGGTAGCACCAGCAGGAAGGGGTTTACTCGGGGCACGCGCGCATCGTGAAAGTTTCCGCGGTGGCGACAAGCTCCGTGTGCACCCGGAGCCTCGTTTCAGGCCGGTGGTGTGGCGCCGGCTGCATAGGCCTCGCGCACCGAATCCCGCAGCAGCACGATGATCGTGAAGACCCCCAGGGCGGTGCCAAAGGGAATCTGGATGCAGTTCAGCCCGGCGATCACGAGCGAGAACAACCGTCCCGCCCTCCGGCGGAGGCACAGACCAGAAATCACATTGAGCAGACCGCCGGTCACGAAGAGCACCCCGAACCCGAGATAAAACCAGTTGAGCCATGCCAGGATCTGCTCCGGTGGCGGACCGCCCTGCTGGTTCCGCCAAAATTCGGGGTGGCCGAGGAAGTGCCGGACCACGGCGTGATGCAGGCACAAAAAGCCGAGCCCGACGAAGGCCAGACCGGCGAAGACGAAGTGGAAGATCGCCAGCAACTGCAGGTGGTCGGCGTCCGATTTTCTCTGATCACGCATCAACGGGGGCAGGTCATTCATGGCAGGACCGGGGTTGGTTGCCGCCAGACTGCCGCGCCCCGTCACTCGCGTCAAAGCGGGAAACCACGGGCACAGACCGCCTCATGGCCGGGCCGAACGCCCAGCCGGGCCAAAGCATCCGCAGCCCCCTCGACCAGTTCGACGCTGGGCCACAAATACATCGCATCCGTTCGCATCGGATCGTCCTTCATGATCGTATCACCCCAATCGAAAACGATGTGATCGATGCGGGTGATCATGGCGCGCTTCACCAGCCATTGAGCACGGTCAGGGCATCGTTCAAGCCATAGCACTCCCGCCTCACCCAAAAAGTCCGCAGGCCCAAGGCCGCCGCAGGCACAATGTCCTGCTCGTAATCGTCGCCGATCATCATGGCCTCGTCTGGACGGACATTCAGTTGCCGCAGGGCATGCAGGAAAATCCCTGGGTCCGGTTTCCATGCGCCGGCATCCAGATTTGCACCGGCTTCAAGCCCTGCTCACGCAATCTCACGCGAGAATCGCGCATTTTGTGGGCGGCTGACTTTAGCTTGGTGGGCATGGGCGCTGGTCTTGGTAACATGTTACCCGAAACCGCCTGTCAAGAAGGCAGGCGGGCGGCCTACTCCCGGTGATCCTCGCGCGTCGCTGCTTCCACCGCCGCGCGCATCGCTTCCACATCACGGATGACGCTGGCGTCGTCGCCCAGCGCCTGCGGCTTGCGGAAGCGCTCGAGCAGCGCCGCCAGTGCATCGGGCCACTTCCCGCCTTGGCGCTCGCGCAGCAAACGCAGCTTTTCCCATTCCTCGAAACCCTCCCGCAGCAACTCCCAGCGCACGGAACTGCGCGGGCCGGGATAGATCAGGAACGTGTCCCCCGCCGGCAGGTAGTGCAGGTGGGGATGGCCCCAGTACGTCGTGTCGCGGAGCGGATTTTCCGGCCAGGTCGTCCAGGCCCAGCGCAGGAAGCCGTCGTAGCCGTTGACTGCCGCGTAGTAGCCGAGCCACACCGCCTCGGCCGGCGGGCTCGCGACAAAGGTGTTCGGCCGTTTCGGGTCGAGGCACACGTAAAAAGTTGTGATGCGTCCCTCGGCCCGCCGCGCGGCGATGTCGCGCAGAAGCTCGTCGCTGGCGTGGTCGAGGATGATGCTGAACTCCGCCAGATCGAGGCCGGTGTAGTGCGACGGTGCCTGGTTGCCGGCAAGACTGATGCGCAGGCGCGGGGCGTTGGCCCGCACAAGCTCCGCCATGGCCTTCATCATCGGCGCGGGCGCCTCGTCCACCGCCAGGCGTGCGCGCCCCAGCCAGCCCTTGGCCTCAAGGTGCTTCTCAAAGTCGCGCAGGAATGGCGCCCAGTATTCCGCGAACTCCGGCCCGGTGGAGTCGCCGAGCAGGAACCGTTCGTCGCCCGTCGCCTCGTCGGTGTAGTAAAGCCTTCCCGACCACGTGAGCAGCGAGTAGCAATTGATCTGTCCGGTGATGCCGCACGCCATCGCAAATTCCACGTAACGGTCGAACACCGAGTAATCGTATTGCCACGAACCGTCCGGCTGACGGACGTGCCGCACCATCGAGCGGTAGTCGTCGTAGTCACGCCGACCCCACGGCCGGTCCGTAATCGTGGCGGTGATGACCTTCTGTCCGCCGCGGGCGAGTTCGGTGAGATACGGCCGCATCACGCGGAAATGCTCCTCGCTCCACGGCGCGACGTCGTGCCACCGCGCGATCGCCCACGGGTGCTGCCACAGGTCGAGATGAAACTGCCAATCCTGCGGGGCCGGCAGCACCGCGGGCAGCACTTCGAGGGTGAGCGGAAATTCCAGCGTGTCCGCATCGTCGGCGCGCACGGTGAGCCGGCCCGTGTAAAGCCCCGGCAGGGCCTCGCGCGGCGGTTCGATCGTCAGCCACAATGCCCGATACGAGCCCGCCGGCATCGCGGTGCGCGTCGCCTCATCGAGCAAGTCGCCCGCGACTTCACCGTCCGCCCGCACCTGGCGGACGAATTGCACCCGCGCGGCCTCCACCGGCAGGACAGCGCCCCCGACGGTGCGCAACTCCGACACCTCCGCCCGCAGTCCCGACCGCTCCGCGCCGGTCCAGACCAAAAACTGCCCGTGCACGCGCTCACCACGCCATGCGGCCGCCCGCCAGGACTTCGCCGCGCCCATGGTCAGCACGTCCGCCGGTGCGTAGCGGCGGTGAATGTCGCCCACCGCCCCCGCGATCCCGCGGGTCGCCGGCTGCGCATAGGCGGAGACCTCAAGCAACTGCACGCCATCCGCGCGCTTGGAGCTGCCGGTCACCGTCAGGCGCAACGAACGCAACGTCACGGTTTCGGACAGAACAAAAGTCTCCGCGCGCAGCGTGGACGCTTGTTTGTTTTCCCGCCGGTCCACCAGCGTCTGCCAAACCGCGCCGTCCGCCGAGCCTTCGATGACATACGTGTGCGTGCGGCTGCCCGCGGTGAAAAACCAAAGCCGCACCTCCGCCACCGGCCGCGCTTCCGGCAGGTCGAAGCGGATCCAGGCCGGCAGGGTCTTGCTCGCCCAGTGCAGGATATTGTCGTCGTAATTCCCATTGTGCGCAAATTCCGGCACCTGCCCGGATTCGTGGTGCGAGGCGGTGACCACCGCATCGCGCAGCACATCACCCGCCAACGGCGAAGCCAGCAGCGGCGCAGCCGGTTCGCGCTGCAGGGCGCGCGGCGCGAATTGCTCCGGCTCCGCCGCAGGCGTCAGCAGTGGCAGGACGAGCAACGCGAACACTGGCAGGTGGCACGGAGGCATGGCCCGACTTTGGTTTCCCACCCACCGCCTTCAACGGTTTTTGCACCACGTTCCCGCCTCGCAGTTAGAAATCCGGGAAAGCCGGGCTCCGGCTGGAGCATTTTCTATTCGTCCTGACAGATTCTCCGGGCCGCCCGCTCGCAGGTGCTCGGAGGCGATAAGCGCGAGCTAGCTCGCAGCCTGCGCCGGGTTGAACCGAAAATGCACTAAAACGGAAAATCCTCCGTCGGATTCGCTGGGGCGAGTTTGGCCTCGTCGACCTTCTCGGCACGTTCATGTCGGCGTCGGCCGGTCACGAGGATGGCCTTTTTCGGGACCACGGGGCAGGCAAACTCGCAGGCACCGCAGCCGATGCATAGTTCGTCCCGCACCTCGGGCAGACGGAGATTGTCCCGGAAAGGCACCGTGTGCACGGCCTTGGTCGGACAGTGCTCGGAGCAGGCGGCGCAATCGGTGCCGTCCTTTTCCACGACGCAAAGCTCCCGGGTCAACACGGCGCGCCCCACCCGGGTCACCTGCTTTTCCGGCAGGGCGAGCAGGGCGATGGCACCGGTGGGACACACCTCTCCGCAACGCCGGCAGTCAAAGTTGCAAAAGGACCGGGTATAATCCAACCGCGGCCGCAGGTAACCGGCGAAGCCATATTCGAGCAGGGCGGGCCGGAGCACCTGGGTCGGGCAGGCGCTGACACACAGGTGGCACGCAGTGCAACGGTTGAGATAGCGGTCCACGCTGCCCGCGCCCGGCGGACACACCGCCGTGCTCTGGTTGGGATCGGGCGGCGGTTCCATCCCGGCCGCAAAGAGATTGGTGCTCAGGCTGGCGGCCGTTGCCGCCATGGCACCACCGAGAAAGACCCGGCGCGCGGGATTGGCCGGCAGTCCCGGGAGGGCGTTCAAGGCAGGCGGCGGGCCTTGTCCCCAACGCGCCGGGGCCGGCATGGGCGCATCTGCAAAAGCGTCTTGAGGATCCGAACTTCGCACCAAGCTGCGGCGGACACTGTCAGCCGCTCCACCGCCCGCCCCGACTATGGCCACACCCTCCGAGAGGGGGGCGGCCGGCTCGGGTTCCGGTTCGCCGTCGGGATCGGTTTCCTCCTCCGGTTCCGTCTCCGTCCCGGGTTCCGGCACGGGCGGGGTCCAGGCGTAGTCGTAGGCGATGCCGAGTTCGGGACAGGCCCCGATGCAGTTGTAGCAGGCGACGCAGCGCGAGGCGTCGATCACTCCCGCGCGCAGATCGATGCACTGGGCCTTGCACACCGGCAGGCACTCGCCGCACCTGACGCAGGCCGACTGCTCGATGGTCAGCCGCCAGGCCGCCCGGCGCGCCACCAGGCCCAGCAGTGTGCCCACCGGACAGACCGTGTTGCAGAACAGCCGCCCGCGCCGCACGGCGAGCACGCCGACGAGGGTGAGCATGACCAGCGGCAACACCAGCACGCCTGCGCCCAGCCACGGCGTTTCCACGCGGTACAGCAGGGGGAAACCAAGCAACTCCGCAAAGCCGACGACCGCGTTGTTCGCCAGCACGAGCAACGGCCGGAACAGTCCCGCTGCAATCCGGCCGTAACTGCTGTAGGGGTCGAGTAGGGCGAGCGTGAGTCCGCCCCAGCCCGCCGCCACGCCCGCCAAGGTCAGGCCGAGAAAACCGTAGCGCAGCGCATTCTGCGGCCGCGCGTGGGGCAATCGTGACGGCCTCTCGCGCCGCCACGCGGCGAGGCGCGCGATCCCATCCTGCAGAACTCCCAGCGGACAGACCACCGAGCAATAGACCCGGCCGACGAGCAGGGTGACCGCGAGGATGACCACCACGATGACGCCCGCAGCGAGGCCTGCGCCGGTCGCAAAAGCGATGGTCGCCGGCACCATTTGCACCGCCCCCAGCCAATGCCCGACAGACGCGGGCATGGCGTCGCGAAAATCCATCAGCGCCGCGGTGAGTCCGCTACCGACGACCAGCGCTCCGGCCACGCGGAGCGGCTTGAGCCGGTGGCGCCACATGGTTTCAGGCGAGCCGGAGGCGGCGGATATCCACCGCCCCAAGGTCGATCACGCCCAGCCCCAACTCCGCCGCGAGTTGCACGTGCCGGACGGCGGCGGGTTCATGCCCGAGCAGTTTCGCGGCGGCGGCGTCAATGGCGACAATGTCGGTCGAGGCGAGCAGCGTGCGCTTCAGGACGACGTCGTCCACGCTCTTGCCGCGGGGCCCGTTGCGCACCATCGGGTGATAGGCGTCGATGATATTGAGCGCGGGGCGCACGGCGGTCACGAAGTCGGCGATGCACTGCGGCATGTCGTGGGTGTGGTAGAAACGGCGGTCCCACACCACGCCCATAAGGTTTTTCATCGCCGCCGTCATGAGCGCGCCGCTGTGGTGCTTGAGCACGGGCACGTTGATGAACACGTCGCTGTCGAGCACGAGTTCGTGGACCATGGCCCGCTGCAGCTTGACGCCCCGGGGAATCTCGATCTCGCGGTAGAGGCTCTTGTCCTTGCCGTTGACCACCCGGGCCCCGGCGGCTTCCGCGGCGGGACCGATGCCGCTGTTGGCGTAGGTGCGCTGCCATTGGTCGCAGGTGTTGTCGAAGACACTGACCGACTTGGCGCCGGCGCCGAGGCAGAGTGTGACGAGCCGGCTGACGAGCTCCGGATGGGTGTTGCCGGCGCGCTCGGGCGGCACATCCCAGCCGATGTTCGGCTTGATGAGCACGGTCTGGCCGGGCTTCACGAAAGATCCGATGCCCCCGAGTTCGGCGAGCGCCCGGTCGAGCATGGGGGCCCGTTCGCCGTCGCGCACCGCGACCAGCACGGGGCGGGGGCCCGGTGCAACGGGCGGTGGAAGGCCGGCGGATTTTTCCTCGGCCATCAGTCCGGCCAGGCCGGGGGTGGAGAGCACGGCCCCCAAGGCAATGCCGGTTTTAAGGAAATCGCGGCGGGTTTTCATGGGAGAAGAGTGATGGAGCGCCGGTGGCGCAGTGCAGGCGGCACCTTACGCCAAATCCCCGCAAACGGCACCGCATGGATTGCCCAAGGCACCGCGAAATTTGACCGTCAGTCGCACCGCCGGCCGCGGCCGGTTCACTCCAGCCGCCAGCAAAAGACCGTGCGCGCGGCAAAACGCGCCACCGTGATCTCCGTGCCCACCGTCCCCTCATGCGGATAGGCGGCAACAAACTGCTCCGGTTGCACGCGCACCTGCGTGCCGGCCTCCGGTGCGACGACGAGCCGCGCCCGGCAACCCGGCCCGCGCAGGCTGAACGTCGTTCCGCTCCCTGTGACCTGCGCCCACGTATGCCAGTGCCAGGTGATTTCATCGGGCGACTGCAGCTCGACCACATCCTCGCCGCGCAACGAACCGTCGGCTGCGACCACAAGCGTGCGGGTATGCCGGCGCACCCCCAGGTGCGGCAGATACGCCGCAGCCAATGCGCAGCGCAGCTGCACGGTGTGTCCGCGCTGCCGCACCACCGGCCCCGGCGGAATGAACGCCTCCTCCAGAAAATCCGGATACCACACGCAGCTGTCACCAACCTGCCCGCGGCCCCCGACGGTCACAAGGTTGTGCAGCGCGGTGTCGCGGCGGTAGAGCGGTCCCGGCCCGCTGCCGGCAAAGGTGCCGCCACGCCACACCAGCACCGCCCCGTTGCAGGGATCCGTATGCCCGTAGCCGCCGACCTCACCCGCGGCGCGGCGTTGCCGGCCGAGCGGCGCACCAGAACGCAGGGTCACAAGGGTTTGGCCCCGGCGCACAAAAACCTGTCCGCCATCCGCAAAGCTTTCCACGCCGTCACCCAGCGGCCGGGCCGGGCCGGCCACGTCATGCCAGAGCAACTCATAGACGCGACGCCGTGGCGGCGCGTGCCGGTGGTCGGTGCCCACCGGAGACTGGTTGAGCAAAGCTTCGCCCAAGGCCTGCGCGGCAGGCGCCCCGGTGCGGCGGGCAATGAGCAGATGGCACCAACTGTCGCCGGTCACGCGGTATTGCGGGTCACCAAAGGTCACGCCCTGGCGTTCATCAAGGGAGGTTGCCGCGGCGCGGAAACGCGACGCACCGGCGAAATAGGGTGTGGCACCCCACAGGTCTTCGCCCGTGCACTGGCGGAACAATTCCAGCCAGCGCAGCAGGAAGCCGTGCTCGTAAATCCACAGATTGAGCCCGTGCGGGAAAAACCCGTCAGCGGGCAGCATCGCCAGCACCCGGCCCAGGGCCCCGCGCAATTCCGCCGCCCACGCCGCGGCCGCGGGATGCTCCTCCCAGAACAGGAACGCAAACGCCAGCAACCCCAGCCCACAGCCGAGATAGTGCGCCTGGGCATAGTCGCGCCGCGCCGGATCCAAGTGCCGCCGGCAGATGGCCGCGACTGCCCACAGTCTGGTTTTTGCCCGGGTCCGCTCCGCAGGGGTCAGGCTGGCGTGCAGCCAGTCATAGGCCACGCAGAGCACATAGAGCACTTCCCCGCTTTGCGTGTCGATGCCCAGCGGGCCGAAGTCCGGTCGCGCCGTCTCGCGCAGATAGGCGCAGAAAGTTTTCCGCGCCCACGCCGTGGTCTTCGCCCCCGGCCGCAACAACGCAGTGCCGGCCGCGATGAGTGTGCGGTCAGCCCCGGTTAGGCGCTCGAGTCCGGGCAACACCTTGCCCTCGGGGGTCGTGGCATAGGGCAGCCGCCAGGAATGCCGCACCAAGGCCTGCAAGCGCCGCCAGTGCGAAGCGCGCGGGCCGCGGATATCCCTGCGCAGGGCGGCCACTTCCTTCGCATCCACGACCAGTCGCGGATGCACCCCGTGTAACTCCGGCCGCAGGGTCACCGGTTGCGCCGGCGCGAGGGCCGGGAGGTTGGCCAGCACCTGCGCGCGGACCGGATGCAGCGCGGCCTCGGGTGAGGTGAGCGTCAGTTGTCGCCCCAAGCCTTCCTCGCAGGGAAACATCACGCGCAACTCCCTGGTGATTTCCTCGTCACCTAGAAAATAGAATTTTCCCGTCACGAGCCCGTGACCGGTCTCAAGCTGCAGTACCGGCAGTTCCGGAATGCCCCGCCAGCCGGGCCAGGGGCCGACGCGCGTGCCGGGCGGTTTTTCCACAAACACGGTGTTTAAAAACGTCGGCGGCTGCACCGGGTCCTTGCGCCGGGCGTAGCGGCAGTGCTTTTCCAAATAACCTGATGGCAGCGCCAGTCCGATTTCGACCAGCACCGGCCGACGCACGGCGCGCCTCAACGAGGCGCGAAACACGCCCGGTGTCACCGCCCGAAAACTGAGTTTCAACAATGCCATGGTCAGCGCAGCCGGGTCAGTTCCACGTCGTCAAACCACACCGTGCCCCGGCCCTTGAGTTCGAGCAGCACATGCACCCGATCCGGTGCGGGGGCCAGCACAGGCGAGAGGACCGTGAGTTCGCACCATTCCTGATTGACCGTCCGCACGGTTGGGCTGGCGAACACTTCATAGGCCGCGACATCGAACACGCTGCCCCTCCCTGCGCGATGCACCCGCAGCGCCACCCGCACTGCACCCTTCAGTCCGCGGGTGCGCACCATCGCCCGCAACCGCAACCGGCCGCCGCGCCGGAAGGCCGGCTCGCCGAAGGCTGGTCCGAGCGTCGTCGCCTGCCAGGCGGCTTGCGCAATGCCGCCGCTTGCCAAGCGCAGCGCATACCGGTCGCTGCAGCCCACCCGGGTGTCGCGCGTAAACTTCACCTGATTCACCGCACCGCGCGTCACCGCCGTCTGCCACGGCCATGCCGTGTTGCGGTCCAGTCCCGGGCTGCGGAAGGTTTCGCGAAACGTATGGCGCCCACCCATCCAGACCGGTGTGCCCGCCGTCGCACCCGGGGACAGTAGCCGCGCGCGCTGCACCAGGGGACGCAATGCGGCGCGGGGCGCGGCAGCCAGCGTGTAACTCGCCGTCAGGACTGTGCCCGGCGGCAAGGTGACCGGCTTGCGCCCGCGGAGATTCAAACCGAAATGCGCATCCCACATGTAGGCACAGAGCCCCGCCTCGGCATGCGTGCCGGGGCCAATCGTAATGACCGGATTCGCCTTCTCCAGCACCCAGGCCAGGCGGTCGCCCGCGCACAGCCGGATGCGGTGCTTGTCGGGACTCTCCAGATGGTGGTGTTCAATCCGCCTCAGACTGGTCCCGCGCTGCACGAGACAGGCCTGGAAACGCTTCGTCCTGCGGCCATCCGGAGCAAATACCCCTGCCGGCCACAGCGTGCAGAACGTCACTGCCCCGTGATCCGGATGCGGCGTTACCAGCCAACCCGCTCCGGGTGCGACCGCCAGCCGTGCCTGCACCGCGCAGCAGATGTTGCCCCGTGGATCCGCGCCAAAGGTCACGTCGAACGTGCTCAGTATGCTGCGTGAGCGGGTGGCGCCCACGGCCCGCAACTGCAGCCAGCCCGGCCCGCTCGCCACGGCGTTGAGGCGCCGATGGGAATTTGCGCTGCGTTCCGGGTCCTGATGATTGGCATACTGCCGCCAGAAAAGCGGCACGCCCACGTCGGCCCCCACGAGCGGCGCCGCCCCGCGCGCCGGACGGAAGTTGATCAACTCCAGCCGCCGGATCTCCGCCACCACGGTGCCGCCCAAGCGGATGCAACCGCCGTCGCGGGCGCTGCGCTGAAAGGAAAATCCGGCCGGCGGCGGCATGGTCAGGGGGCGGCGGACTCCGCCAGCGCTTTCTGCAGTTGCTCGCGCCACGCCGGGCGCAAGGCCGCGGACTGCGCCTGCCGTTCCAGATCGCGGCGCACGTCCGCATTGATCCCGGGCACCGCCGCGACGACTTGATCGACGGTCGCGTCGCCCGACCAGAGCCGGTCCAGCCAGGGCTGGAAACGCGACATCACCGGCCCCATCGACCAGCTCGCTAAGCGCACAAAATACCGCGGGTCGCCGCCGGCGTACTTCTCGCTGAGTTCCCACACTTCGCGAAAACCCCGGTCGCGCAGCCGTGGATATTTTTCCTCCCACGCCGCCACGAACGGCACGCCCGCCAGCACGGGGCTGGGCTGATACGGCTCCGCCTCGCTGATGAGCCACGCGAGTGTGCGCCAGGCGTCGGCCGGATTTTTCACCGTCACGCTGAGCGAGAGGCCGCCGCTGGCCGAGCGGAAATAATGCGGTTCCTTGTGACCGAAGCGCGGCAGCGGTGCGACCGCCCAGTCAATGGTCAGGGTTTCCACCAAACCCGGATGCGGCACCGCCTCGACCAACATGGCCACACGGCCGGACTGCAGCATCTGCGCCGCCTGCATGCCCAGCGCCTGCACGCGGCGGATGTCGGGCATGAGCCCCTCGCGGATGAGTCCGAGATATTCCGCGTAAACCTCGCGGGCCTCGGGCGGGATGGCCAGAAAGACGGCGCCTTGCGGGATCGGGGCGTGGTTCATCTGCTCCAGCGCCTCGATGAAGTGCGCCGGGATGAACACTCCGTAGCATTCGGGTTTGCCGTCGCCGTTGTCATCGCGCGTCAGCGCCCTGGCCGCGGCGCGCAGGTCGGCCCAAGTCCAGTCCGCCGTCGGTGGCGTGATCCCCGCCGCTTTGAAAGCGGCGCGATCATAGTAAACGCCGCAGGTGTGGGTCCAGTTGCCCAGACTGTAAATGCCGCCGTCCACGGAAGCGGCGGCCGCACGCACCTCGGGGCGCAGTTTGGCCCAGAGCGGGTCCTGCTCCGTAAACGGCCGCAGGTTGAGCAGCCGGCCCTCGGCGGCGAGACGGTCGCGCACGGCGTTGTTGGTATAGAAGACATCGGGCGCCTGCCCGGCCGCGATCATCGCGTAGAGTTTGTCCTCCCCGCTGAACGGGTTGAGCTTCACCCGGATGCCGGTGCGCGCGAAGAACTTCTCCGAGGCGGGCTTCAGCGCGGCAATCTCCGTGGTGTTGGCCGCGCAGTTGTAGACAATCGTCCGATCCTCGCGCGTGGAACCCCCGCAGCCGGCGAGCAGCAGGACCATGGGCAGCAGACATGCGGACAGACTTTTCATGCCGGTTCGATCCACCACGGATTGCACCGATGACACGGTTGGTTTGGAACCACAATGATCCGTGGTTGAAATGCCGTGGATCAATTTGCTTGTTGCCGGGTGCATCGGGTTATTTCACCGCCCCCATGGAAATGCCCTTGATGAAGTGCTGCTGCGCGAGGAAAAATAGGATGACATTGGGCAGCAGCACGAGCAGCGAGGCGGCCATGAGGACATTCCACTCGACCACGCCGGAGCCGAGCACCTGTGTCTTCATCAGGTTGAGCCCGAGCGTGAGCGTGGCCTTCTCCGGGCTGTTCACGTAGAGCAGCGGACCGAAGAAATCGTTCCACGTGCCGATGAAGGTGAAGACGAGCACGGTGGCCAGCGCCGGCCGCGCCTGCGGCAGGATGATGCTCCACCAGATGCGCAGGCGCGAGGCGCCATCGATCAGGGCCGCCTCCTCGCTGTCGCACGGGATGGTCAGGAAAAATTGCCGGAGCAGGAAAATGTAGAACGGCGAACCGAACAGCGCCGGCACGATGAGCGGCAGATAGGTGTCCACCCAGCCGAGCTGGGCGAAGACGATGTAGAGCGGGATCATCGTCACCTGCCCGGGCAGCATCATGGTCGCCAGGCACAGGCTGAAGAGCATGTCGCGACCGGGAAAGCGGAACCGCGCAAAGCCGTAGGCGACCAGCGCCGACGAGAGCGCGGTCGCCACCATTACCGGCGCGGTGATGACGATGGTGTTCCACAGGAAGCGCGGCACCGGCAGGATCGTGACGGCGCGCACGTAGTTCTGCCACTGCGGCGGGTCGGGCAGCCATTGGTAAGGCTGGGCGAACACCTCGGGCAGCGTGTGGAGCGACGAGCTCAGCATCCACCCCACCGGGGTGCTGAAGAGCGCCCCCAGCGCCACCAGGACCGCGTAGAGCAACCCGAGGCGCAGCAGGCGGGCCGGGGCGGTACCATGGCTCAGGCCGTTCATGCGCCGCCCCCCTCATAATGCACCCGCGAGCGCGAGACGCGCCACGCCAGCCCGGTGCAGAGCGTGATGAGGACAAACAGGGCCCAGGCCAGCGCCGACGCGTAGCCCATGTCGTATTCCTGGAAGGCCTTCTTGTAGATATAGAGGACGATGAAAAGCGTGCTCTGGTTCGGCCCGCCCTCGCTGCCCGGCTGCACGCCGCCCGTCATGACGAACGCCTGGGTGAACACCTGCAGCGCGCCGACCAGACCCATGATGAGGTTGAACAACAGCGCCGGCGAAATCAGCGGCAGCGTCACCGCAAAGAACCGCCGCACCGGCCCCGCGCCGTCGATCGCCGCCGCCTCGGTGAGTTCGCGCGGCACGCCCTGCAGCGCCGCGAGGCAGATGATCGCCTGCCCGCCCACCGTCCACAACGACATCAGCACCAGCGCGGGCTTGGCCCACGCCTCGCTCTGCAGCCAGAGCGGGCCCTCGATCCCGATGGTGCGGAGCGCGGTGTTGAGCAGGCCGAACTCCGGGTTAAGCAGCCAGAGCCAGAGAATCGAGAGCGCGACGGTGTTGGTGACCGACGGCAGGAAGAACAGCGTGCGGAAGAGCCCCAGTCCGCGCACCGGCGCGTCGAGCAGCCGCGCGAGGCCGCGCGAAAGCAGCATCCCCAGCGGCACGCCGAGCAGTGCATAGTAGGCCGTGTTGCCGAGGCTCCGGTAGAAAATCGGGTCGGCGAACATCCGCCGGTAGTTCTCCAGCCCCACCCATTGCGGCGGGGACAGCAGGCTCGAAGCCGTGAAACTCAGGTAAAGCGAATACAGCATCGGACCGGCCGTGAGCAGCACAAAGCCGATCACCCACGGTAAGATGAACAGCCAACCCTGCCTGTGCTCCGCTTTCACCGGGCGTCGGGAGCTTCGGGTGCGAAGACGGCAAAGGCCTCCGCGCCATACAGGGTCGGCGGGTCGAGCAGTGGCGCCCCGTTCACGGCCGCAATCGCCTCAAGGTGCGGCACCGTGACCGCCTCCCCATTGACGGATGCGCGCTCGATCTCCTCCGACCACGGGTTGTGCACAAGTTCCAGAACCTCGCTGCCGCTGCGCACGATGGTGCGGCGGTGCCGGCCGGTGCCGGCCGGGATATCATCGATCCGGATGGCTACGGCGTGCGCCCACAGGGCGTCGAGATCGGCAAACTCCGCCGTGCTCCACAACTCGCAGTAGAAGCCATTGGCCCAGCCGCGCAATTCGTCGCGTTCGAAATCCCGCGCCGGGCCGTCATGGTTGGCCATCGACACGATGAAACAACCGCCGGTGGTCCGCAGGTTCACCGGCCGCGGCCCCGCGGCCGGTTGCGGTGGCAGCGGGATGAGCACGCCAAGCACGGCGCCGTCGCGGAACAGGAAGCGGCTCGTCGCCGGCAGAGTTGCGTCCGCCGTGGCCGTCGGCCGGCCGTCGATGCGGAATTCGTCAAAGGGCGCATCGTAGGAAAACATCACGTCCACCCTAAACCGCCCCAGCCCGTGGTGGCCGACCCCCTTTGGCGCGTAGAGCACGAGTGCGCGGTTGCGGTGCTGCAGCGTGCAGGTGCGGCCCTCCTCGTAGAGGTAGCTCGCATCCGTGGCCCCGCCGGTCACATGCACGCGGTTGGGCTGCCCGATGACGGCATCATTGCACACGCCGCGGCAGAAAATGGACCGGATGTCCGCGACCGAGCGGACCTCGGGCCGGCGACGCAGGCGGACCATGAACGCGTCGCTGTGCCCGGCGTTAACGTAGGGGCGCGACGCGGTGCCGACCGCAAATTCTTCCGTCTGCCAGCTGGTCAACTGACTCCAGCCGCCGGGGTAAAGTCCGTCCTCGAAACGATGCGCCGCACTGTTCTCGTGGTAGCTCTCGCCGTAAGTCGTGAAGCGCAGGGAGCAGGGCAGCGGTTTGGCGAAGGCCAGCCGCCGCGCCTCGGCAGGCACATGAAAGGGCGTGATGGCGACCAGCGCGTTTTCCAGGATCGCCGAGGGATGGTCGGTTCCCAGCGAGCGCTGCTCGTCGAGCAGAATGGGGACATCGAAGGCCACCGCCATCGTGCAGTGCAGGGCCGACCAGCCGCCGAGCGAATCATCCAGATAGGCGCGGCAATGCGGCCCGGAATATTGCTGCGAAGGGGCATGAAAATACAACGCCGTCTCCACCCAGAGCCGCTGCTCCAGAAACAGCGCGAGCCGCCGCACCCCGGCATCCTGGGCAAACTCCGCGATGAGCGCCAGAAACCACAGGTCGAGCGCCGTGTAGGTGGGGCTGTTGTATTCGGAAAAAACCGCCTGCCGGTGGTGCGCGTGCCGGCGGTCACCCACCGTGCGGACAAACGTCTGCAGCCGCCCCGCCCCGCTGGCGACGGCGAGCGGCTCGGCGAAGCGCTCGCCGGCAAGGATCAGTGCCGCCCACGCCGCAAGCGGATGGTTGACGTTGCCGTCGTGCCACTCGCACAGCGCCGCCTCAGGCAGCGAGCGTTTGATCTGGGCAGCCAGGTTCGCGGCCGTGGCGGCCGAGATGCGGTCCGGGATCGCGAGCAATATCGCCAGCATCGTCGCCGGCGTGTGGGTGCCGTCGGCGCTGCGCGCCTCGCCAAGGAGGACATCGCCCAGGGCGCGCTCCGTCGCGTCCTCTGAAAACAGCAGCGCAATCGCATACCACAGGGTGTCGCGTGGTCCGACACAGAGCCGCGTCGCGGGATCAAACCAGCGCCGGCCGTATGCCCGCGCCAGCTCCATCAGGTGCTCGCCGATGGCATTCATGGGCGCACCCTCCAGGCGTCACCAAGGTAACGCCCTACATCTCGTAGGGCCGGACCTCGGTACGGCCTGTGAGCGTTATGCAGATCTTTCATGCCGGTAATGCCATCGCCGCCGCATAGGGCGCCGCCGCCAGATCAACCACGCGGCCGGTCTTGATCGACTCGATCGCCGCCAGCACGACCGCGGTGGTGCGGCGGGCGGAGTGCACCGATACGGGCGAGGGTTTGCCCTCCGCCACCGCCGCGATGAACGCCCGGTCAATCACCGCCGCGCCGTCCTCCGGCCACGCCGGATGCTCGGTCACCTGTTTGTCCTCGCGGGTCATGAGCGAATTGAGCCGGTTGTAGAGGCTCAGGCTGCGCGCCCCGTCGGACTGCTGCAGGGCGAATTTTGACGCATGGGGCGGCACGCCGACATCACCCACCGCGATGTTCGCCACCGCGCCGTCGGCAAAGGTCAGCGTGATCGCCGCGACGTCCACGATGTCGCGCGTCGGATGGTGCCGGTTGCCGCCTGCGGCATAGATCCGCACCGGTGGGGTCGGGTGCAGATACAAGACCGTGTCCATGATGTGGCAGCCCTGCGACAGCACGTTGCCGCCGCCCTGCACGGGATCGTTGGCCCAGAACTCGGACAGCCAGTGGTCGTCGATCACGTGCGCGGTCGTCAGCGTGGGCTTCGTCAGGAACGCCTTCGCCGCGATCACCGCCGGGAAAAAACGCAGCTTGAAACCCGACGCCGCCGTGACACCGCTGCGCTCCACCGCCGCCACGATGCGGTCGCAATCGGCCAGCGTGAGCGCGAGCGGTTTCTCGAGGAAAAAATCCTTGCCCGCGGCCGCAGCGGCCTCGGCCAGCGGGGCGTGCGTGTGGTGCTGCGTGCAGATCCAGACTGCATCAATGTCCCGGTCGGCCCAAATCCGGGAGGGGTCCGCCGTGGCGTAGGTGGCGCCGTATTTTTTTGCAAAGTCCTCCGCGCGGTCCGCGGCAAGGTCAGCGACGGCGTGCAGTTTAACGCCGGCATAGGTGGCGAGGAACTTGGCGTGCTCGGCGCCGTAGCTGCCGCAGCCGACTAGCGCCACACGGGGAACAATGGGGGTGTTCATGAAAAAGCGGGGGGATGCAAACGCCTCCGCAGCAAACGCCGCGAGCCGGGGGCGAACAAGCTTTTTGCCCGCCCGGCCGGTGAAAGAACATTGCCCCATCAGCACCCGAACCAAAGAGTAACGGGGTCATGATCCAAAAGTTCACCGTCTCCCGGGACGACTCGATCTATGAGGCCTTCCCGGATGTCACCCTGACGGCCGACGGCCGCCTCGTCTGTGTGTTCGCGGAGTGCACCCACCATCGCGACCGCTCTTGGACCCGCCTCGCCCTCACCGACTCGACCGACCGCGGCCGCACTTGGTCACCGAAGCGCCCCTTGGTCCCACCGACCACCGGCACGCCCTATTGGAACTGTGCCCGCATCACCGCGCTGCGCGACGGCCGGCTGGCCATTATTGCCGACCGCATCGGCACGGACGAGCGCTCCAAGGACTTCCATCTGCTGGAAAATCACCTCTTTCTCAGCGCCGACCAGGGCCGCACCTGGTCCGCCCCCCGGCTGCTGCCGGCCCAGGGCATCGTGCCCGACCGGCTGCTCGAACTCCCTGACGGCTGTTGGCTCGTGTCGTGCCATGTGAGCAATCCCGCCACCGGCTTTCTCATGCAACGGCTCTGGCATTCCGCCGACCAGGGCGCCACCTGGTACGGCCCCGTGACCGTGGCGGAAAAACCCGGCCTCAACCTATGCGAGGTTTCCATCCTGCCCGTGGATGCAAAAGTACTCGTGGCCCTGCTGCGCGAGAACTCCAACCAGGGCTGGGATTGCTACAAGACCATCTCCCGCGACGGCGGCCTGACCTGGGGTCCGCCGATCGCGCTGCCCATTCCCGCCTGTCACCGCCCGGTCGCGGGCTGGCTGGCCGACGGCCGCGCGCTCATCACCTGCCGCTTCATGCAGGGCGGCCAGGGCTGGATCGGTTGGTGGACGCAAAACACCTTCGCCGTGCTCACCGACGTGGCATCGCTCCTCGCCGCCACCCGCGAGGGCGCGCACACGCGCATCCTGCCGCTCGATTTTGACCGTTCGCCCGAGAGTGACACCGGCTACACCGGCTGGGTGCAGTTTCCTGACGGCGAGATCTACGTGGTGAACTACATCATGGACGACGCCCCCAAGGCGCAGATCCGCGGCTACGCACTGAGGATGGAGGATTTTCTGCTCCCGCCCGGGAGCGCGGACGGCCCGTCCGCCCCGTAAAATTGCGTCCCGGCGCACGCGCTCCACAGGGTCTGTCGCGGAGCTTGCACACCACCCCGACCCCGCGCATGTTGTCCGACCTGTTCTTTGATTGGCTCGCGCCCAATCATCCCACTCTTCCCTTTTTGGGGGTGTTCCGGATTCGATCCTTGGTTGGAGTGCGCCGCTGCCGTTCGAGAGTGACAGGCCTCTCGTAAATCCCCCTTCAAAACAATAATAGGCAACAACGAAGAAATGCTTCTAGCCGCCTAAGTGCGGTTACGTTGGCCCGGCGACACCTGCTAGCCGGAACCAACGACGACAGCAGGCATAG
Source organism: uncultured Opitutaceae bacterium (assembly GCA_903952145.1). Classification (GTDB taxonomy): domain Bacteria; phylum Verrucomicrobiota; class Verrucomicrobiia; order Opitutales; family Opitutaceae; genus UBA2377. The sequence goes on from CAJBES010000016.1 coordinate 22,885, forward strand.
TGGATTGAGCGACTCGCGGTCTTCCCACTGTATCTTCATCCGGGAGTTGGCTGGGGCTTAAGCGCGCGTGAACGCGTAACCCCGGCGAGATCAATCTCACGCTACAACGGTAGACGCGGTGTGCAAAGGTCAGGGACACGCGGGTTCAACTCCCGCCACCTCCACCATTTTAACGCTCAAG
>CAJBES010000017.1 GCA_903952145.1 uncultured Opitutaceae bacterium
CGATTGTAACCGCCGCTAACCCCGGCACGTGACAGCACTCTAGGGCAAAGAACGGGGGCCGCGGCCGGAGCCACCGGTAGTGGTTCTCGTCCACGCCGCCTATCTCCCGGATGCGTGGGGCGACCACCGCCGCGTCCGGATGCGCCAGGTGCATAGCCCACAATGCCTGCACGAAACCGGGTTCGGGCCGGCTGTCCTGATCGAAGGTCACGGCCCAGGTAAAGCCCAGCTCTCCGGCCCGATCGAGCCCGAGGTTCAGCGCCACCGCCAAGCCCAGGTTGCGGCCCTGCGGCAGCAGCGTCACGCCCGGCACCGCTGTCATCGCCGTCTGGGCGTCAGTATTGGAACCGTTGTCCACCACCAGCACCCGTCCGCACTCCCGCACCAAGGCGTGCAGATTCTCCACCACGTCCGGGTCCGGATGATAGGCCACGACGACCGCGCACAACGGCAGGCCGGGTGCGGCACTGGCGTTGGCCTCAACCATGGTTCACCTCCGCCACTGCCATTAGCAGCCGGTTGATCCAATGTTCCGCCAGGAAATCCTTGGCGACGCGCCGGCGCAATTGTTCGCCCTGCCGCCGCGCCTCATCTGGCTGCGCCAGCAGTTCCATCACAGCCGCCGCCATGGCCGCTGCACTCACTCCCGGCACCAGGGCTTCGGGCGCGAGCAAGTCACGGGGACCACGGGATTCGGCAAACGCCAACACCGGCCGGCCCAGCGCGCCCGCTTCCAGCGCCACCCGGCTGAAGCTCTCCACCCGCGACGTCACGGCGACAACCTCGCCGGCCGCGAAATACATACCCGCGTCAGCGGCCTCTCCGGTGAAATGCATGTGTTTGCCGGCCGCTTTCCTCACCCGTCGGGCAAACTGCCGGTCCACATCGCCGCCCACCCAGACGCAGGCCACCGGCCCGGCCGTCTGTGCCGCGATAAATCCTGCCATCTCCACAAACAGGTCGGTGCCCTTCAGAGGATCGAGGTGCCCGCACCCTATGACGAGGCGCGTTGCCGGCGCGAGTTGCAGGCGCCGGCAGATTTCCGCGTGCGCTGCGGCCGCCTCCGGCAGCGCCGGCAAGGCCGGGAGAAAATTCGGCACGATCTTCACGCACTTTGTCGGCACGCCCAATGCCTCCAGATCCGCTGCGACCGCCGCGGAGACCGCGAGAAACAGGTTCGTCCGTGCCAGTGTCGTCGCCAGATCCTGCGGGCGGTTGAAGCGGTGCAGTCCGTAGGCCAACTCATGGACATAGGTCACGACGCAGCCGGCATCCGGTGGCAGCGCCGCCAGCAGCCGCCCATTGGTCGCCGTGTTGCTGAAAATCAGGCGGCCCCCTTGCGCCTGCCATGCGCGCACGCGCTGCCGCAGCCGCCGCGGCTTCAGCCAGGGCCGGTCGATCAGGACGCGCATGCCTCTCGCCACCACCCCCCGACCTTCGGCCCAAGGATGCGACAGTCGGTGCACCCGGCCGATGTCATCAAACGCACCCAACAGCGGTCCGCCACGGTCAAGCAGGATATCGCAGCCCCAGTCGGGGCCACGGACGGCCTGCACGCCGCGCAGCACCTCAAGCAACATCCGCGGCGCCCCGGAATTGGTCGCCTCGTGCGCGAGAATGAGCCAGCGGTCAGTCATGCCGCCCTCCTTTGGCCGGTTGCCGCAATGCGCAGAGCAGGGCAAAACGCAGCCGACGCACCCGGGGAGCGCCCGAATGGTTCCCCAATGCCGCCCGGCGGTAAATCCGCCACGCTTCCCGGCCGAGTCGCGAATGGGCATTGCAGAACTCAAACCACCGCCGACCCAGCAGCTGGGCAAGTGCGCCGGGATCGAGCAGCCTGCTGCTGTCATTTGCCGCACTGAGGCGCGCGAGCCAGGTTCCCGCGGCTTCCAGTTCCACAGCCGCTCCGGTCCGCAGCCATGCCACCGCCTCGTGCCGCGTCATTTCCCGCTCCGTCGGTTCCAACCCGAGTTGCTGCAGCCAACGCCGCCGCACGCGCGCTCCGTTGCGCGCCATCATCTCGGTTGCAACCCTGGTGACCTGCGCGGCGTGCACACGATAATCAAGCAGCGGCACGCGCAGATTTGCAAACTGCGTGTGCGGGGCAAGCCGCTCCCACAGGTCGATATCCTCTGCCGCACGAAAATCCTCCCGGTAACCCTCACTGCCCGCCGCCTCCCACAACGACCGCCGCAGCATCACGGTCGGATGGGCCAATGGCGCCTCGAACAGCAGGGCTGCGCGCAACGCCGCATCATCCTCGGGCCGCCGCCAAATCCCGCCAGCCGCGCCAAACCGCCGCACGGCGGTCCCGAGCACGCCGACCTCCGGATGCACGGCGAGAAATGCCAGTTGCCGGCCCAGGCGGTCAGGATGCGACCGATCATCGGCATCCATCCGCGCAAAAAAATCACCGCGCGCCTCCGCCACGGCACGGTTCAGCGCCGGCACGAGACCCAGCGGCTCCTGCCGGAAGACACGGATGCGCATCTCTCCGCGTGCTGCCGCCCGCAGCACGTCGTTGCTGCCATCGGTGGAACCGTCGTCCACCGCCACCAGTTCCCAGTCGCGAAAACTCTGCTGACGGATACTGGCAATCGCCTCCGCGAGAAAGGGTCCGCCGTCCCGCACCGCCATGAGCACGGAGACACGTGGGCAGGCTGCGATGACAGCAGGGTTCATGCGTGCTTCGCGCCAAAGCTCACCTGCGCGGCAAATGCCCGTTCCAGTTCCTCCGGTGAGGCCTGCTCCGGCACCTGCAACAGACTCACCTCCGCGCCGGCAAAGGCCGCCCGCATCGCCGCCTCCGTTGCGCGGAAGTGCGCACCCAGATCCACGATCTCAACAGCACCCAGGGCACAGAACCAGCGCAGATAGTCCGCCCATTCGTGGTGCAACACGGCAAGCGAACGGCGCACCGCTGCGTCGGCCAAAAGTGGTGTCAGCAGGAAATCAGCTCCGGCATATCGCTCCATGTAGACCACGCGCTGCACCGGACCCTCACGGCCGATTCGTTCAGGGCCGAAAAGCCGCGCCACGGGCACGGTGTGATACTCTGGTATGGCGGCATGCGACTGCAGCCAGGATGAAGTCGACTCCAGCCGGCCGGCCCGGCGGAACGCAGATTTCAGCAAGCCGTGAAACGGTGCATTCTCCCGCAGAAATTTCACCACCGGCCGCCACCGGTCCCGGCTCCGTCGCTCCGTGGCCGCCGCCCTGAACGCTTCGGGAAACAGGCTGCGGTGGTAATCCTTGAGCACGAAGGCGCGCGGAAACGCCGTCGCTCCATTGGCTCCCACCAGCACCAGATCGTCGCCCAGCAACCTGGCTCCGTGGCGCAGCACCGCTGCCGCAAGCAGGGCGGTTTTGCCCACGCCGCCTGGCCCCGGCAGCAGCGTCACCGCCCCGGTGGCATCGCACCAGCCCGCCGCGTGCAAGAAGGTCCGTCCCTGCCGCAACGCCAGCGTCTGCAGCAGGAGCACGATCAGCACCGCCGGCGAATCACTGAACACCTCGAAGCCCTCCGCGGTCTGCCGGGTGGCGTGCCGTCCCTCGGACGCATTCAGCAACCGGCCCGGTTCAGCGGTCAGTGTATGAAACCGCACATTCCCACCCCCGCCCGTGAACCTGTCATAGGGCTCGCAAGTAATGCGCGGCAGCCCGACCGGCACGGTCACTCCGCCAGCCAGCACAAAGTGACCCAGTTGAAAATCAATCGAACTGCGCACCAGTTCCGTCACCTCTGCCGCGACGGTCACGACCGCGAGTCCGGGCACCAAAAACGTCTTTGATGGCTTCATGGCGCGTTCATCTGCCCCCGGCAGCCTGGGCCACGGCCACGAAAGCCGTCGTGCGCAGATCATTTTCATCGGCAGGGCCGAGCGCGTGGCCGACCACAGCCGGCAGAGACGCATCATGGCGCACCGCCGCATACGGAAACTTCCACTGCAGGCCCGTCGAATCGGCCAGCAGACGCTGCCAATGGGCAAAACGCAGCCGGTTGCCTCGCGCGCCGCACTGCTCGTCGCTCCACTCCGCCGCCGGGGCAAGGAATGCGAACGGGGCGCCGCGCGGATCGAGATGGTCCTCCAGATCCACAAAATGCAGCGCTACTCCGCCGGGCGCCAGCAGACCGCTGGTGGCGGCCAGCAATCCCGGAAGATCGGCCGGCGGCACATGCTCCAGCACGGTGTAGGAAAAGATCAGGTCAAACCGCTCCGGATCGGCCGCCAGCGCCACGGCCTCCACGGGGGCACGGTATTCGAGCCCGATCCCGGCCAGACGCTCCGGCACAAAACCCGTTGCGGCCAACCGCTGCCAGCGCGCCATGAACTGGTCGTGGGGCACGAACGGACTCAGGAACCGTCGGGCCAACACCGGCTTTTCCATGCTCGCCTGCACCAAAGGCAGGGCGACCTGGCGGTAGCGGTCCACTGTCAACACCCGATCAAAACCGCACACATAAAGGCCCGCGGCGTGGGCCATGAACTGACCGGTGCCGATCTCCAATGCCCGTCCGGACAAGGGCAGCCGGCGGACTTCCGGCTTCGCGAGTGCCAGCATCCAGCCGAGCACCCCGGACATCGCGTCAAAGGAACGATGCTGCCGGGCCGCGCCCAGGTTGGGATCCACGCCGCCAAACAAACGTCGCTTCCAGCGCCCGAGTCGCTGCCTCAGCCCCGCATCTGCTGGTGCATCGGAATTCATATTTTAACCAACAATCGCGGAACCGACATGGCAAGACCCCTGCCTGGTATCAAAGACGACCTGAGTTCCTCCGGGAAAAAAATAAAATTGTAATCCGGTAGCGTATCCTCCCGTCCCGTGCACGCCACCAGTTCGCCCGCCATACTTACCCATGCCGCTCCGTAGCCGACCCCCTCCAACCACGCAAAGAGCGCGGACGGCTCGTAGCCGAACAACCGCGTCGAGGACGCCTGTGCTTCCAGCATCATCAACGGACGATCCCGGCGGATCACCCGCTCCGCTCCGCGCAACAACGCAAATTCAGCTCCCTCGATATCCGCCTTGATGAAATCAATCTTCGGCCATTTCCCCTCATCCGCCATACTGTCCAGCGCACGCACCGGACACGAAAACACCTCATAAGCGTCGTCATAGTCGTGCAGCCGTAACGATCCCGACACCCCGATATCCGGCACATACAAATCCATTTGGCCATCCGCCTCGGCCAACGCAACCCGGTGAACCACGGCATTGCCGCAAGCATTGCGCTTGAGATTCCCCTCCAACACCCCGGCCGTGCGTGGGATCGGCTCAAACACGCGCACTCCGCCCGCATTTCCCACTGCTTGCGACATCAACACCGCATACCAGCCAAAACTGCCGCCCGCGTCCACACAGTGCATACCCGGCTTCAGCCATCGACGCACCCACTCGGTCTCCTTGCGTTCAAACTCGCCCGTAATAGGCAACGAATACAACCTCTCCAGCCGATCCCCGGGATTGTAGCGAAACCGGCGCCCGTCGTGCAGCACCAACTCAGCCTCTCCTTCACGAACGATCAATTCTCTCACGTCGCCCCGACCTGCCATCGCCACCAGCGCCGCCACGCCGTCCACCCGGGCCGCCTCCGCACGCGCCAGTTCGCGCCGTGCCTTCCGGCGCGCCGGGGACAGTCGTTCGCGCCAGCGCACCAACTCTCTGTGTAGAGGCTTCGGAATAAGTCGCTTCATGTCTGCGCGGAGATTTCGGGCAAATCCACCCCGAGACCAGCCAAGACCGCTTGGGCACGATGCACATAGGTATGGCGCGCCAGCACCGCTGACCGGCCGCGCCGAGCCCGCTCCGCCCGCTCCACCGGATCGTCCAGCAACCACCTAACCTGCTCCCCGAATTCCACCTCATCCCGCGGGATCAGCAGTTCGTCCTCTGCAAAAAGTTCCCGATACGCCGGCACCGCATCCACCACCGGCACCCCATTGCACCCCAGCACCTTGAACACGCGTTCGTTGATCTGCCCCTTAAGCAAGGCGACCGTCGGCTCGTTCACCACCGGACAGACCAGGGCCTGCCGGTAAAGCATGGGCTCCCGCTCGCGCTCCAACCTGCCTCGATAACCCGCATAGGGCCAGCGATTGTATCCATAGATGGTCAACTGGTCCTCAAACGGCCGGAGATAGCGATCCAGCGCACGCCCCTTCGATTCCCAATATCCACCGACAAACGCCAGCCGCACTCCGTCAAACGCCGGATCGGTCGGCCCCTCCCCCTGATAAAGCGACATGTCGCACGCCAGTGGCAACGACCGCACCGGCACCCCCGCTCGTTCCCATCCGGCAAAAAAAACCAACCCCGATGGCACCGTCGCCGTAAAGACGAACCGCGGCTGCAACTCCAACACCGCCCGCCGGTGCGCGTCCGGCCACGCCCAAATATTCACCGGCAAACCATGCCCGGCAAAAAATGCTCGCTCGCCTTCAAACCACGGATTCACCCACACCGTGTTCGGAATCGTCGCGAGAGCCCGCCGCACCGTTACGCTCATCTCCGGCACATCCGCGCCAAACACCATCGCAAAACTGCGCGGCAACCGGGCCACCGTTTCGGGTATCTCCCGCCAGTCACACAACAGATAAGGAATACCCAGCGCCTCAAAGGCCCGCGCATAACCCAGCCGGCACGTCATCATGGCATCGGGCCGGTGTTGATCAAAAAGCCGGCCCACCACCAGCAGCGCGCAGGGGGAATCATCCCGTGGAACATGCCGGCCGCTGGGCTCGGTGATCACGCCGCGTTGCCGCCACCGCTGGAGACGCCCCATCAACAGGCGTCCTTCTCGCAAAAACCCTAGTGGTCCATCACTCATACGCGGCCATGGTATTCCCAACGCGGGCGCACATACACCACCCCGGCCTGCCGGGAGAGCGGCCGGGCGCAAACCGCCGGATCCTGTTCAACCGTGATCGACAGATCATCTACAATATCGAGGACCTCGAAGGTTCCACCGGCCGCCTCGGTCAGGGCGAGGCGCAGACCATAAACCCCGGGATAGAGCTGGACCGGAGGCAGGATCACCCGCAGCCGGTGCCGACCCGCCTCGGCGGGTATCAACGGCCCCACAACGGCACTCGGACAATGAATCAGGGGAGAC
>CAJBES010000018.1 GCA_903952145.1 uncultured Opitutaceae bacterium
GAATCCTTTCATCTGCGTCATGAGGACCCGGGCATCAGCCTCTTTGACGGGTCCTACGACGATTGCGTCATCCGCCTCACCACCGACACCGGCTTGGCCGGCATCGGCGAGGTGGAGTCTTTCCCACCTGCCATCCAGGCGTTGCTGCACGGTCCCGATGCGCACAATCACGCGCGCGGACTCGCCGGGGTGCTGCTCGGCCGCGATCCGCGCGACGCTTCGCTCTGGGATGAACTCTACGCCGCCTGCGACTATGTCGGCCGTCGCGGACTCACGATGCACGCCATTGGCGGACTCGATCTCGCGCTCTGGGATCTGCGTGGCCAGGCCTCCGGCCAGCCCATCCACGCCCTGCTCGGCGGAGCCAAGCGGCACCGCCTCCGCGCCTACGGCACCATCTATCCGATGGGCCGCACCGGGGAGGCCGTGCAGCGCCAGGTGGCGGACTGCCTCTCCCGCCTGCACCTGAGCGCCGTCAAATTCGCCGCCGACCCGTGGTGGATGGATGACATCGGGCAAACCGGCCGCCTGCTCAAGTCCGCCCGCGAGGTGCTCGGCCCCGACCGCGGTCTCATCGTGGACTGCGCCCTGGCCTACCGGACCAAGGAGGAAGCCCTGTTGCTCTACCCGGCCTACCGGGAGGTTGGCCTGCTCTTTCTCGAAGCCCCGCTGCCCCTCGATGATATCGAAGGGCATGCGACCCTGGCCCAATGCGGCATCCCTCTCGGCGTCGGCGACCTCGGGCTCACCCACGTGCTCGAATTCATTGACGCGATGGACCGCGGTCGCGCCACCATTTGCCAGCCCGACATTACCATGGTCGGCGGCTTCACCGGGATTCAGAAGATCGCGGCGGCAGCGAAGGTGCGCGGCAAGCGCGTCATCACCCACGGCTACAAAACCAACATCACCATCGCCGCCAACCTGCACTTCCTCGCCGCGCACCACGACGAGGAACTGCTGGAATTTTCCACGAGCGCCTCACCGCTCCGCTGGGAGGTGACCAACGAGCAGTTGCCCGTCGCCCCCGACGGCTACGTACTGGTGCCGGCCAAGCCCGGCCTCGGCGTCACCTTGAGCGAGACCGCCCTGAAAAAATTCACCCGCTCGGCCCAAGTGTCGTCACTTTAACCCGCCCACCCCATGCAACTCCAGGACCGCGTCGCCCTCATCACCGGAGCCGCCTCCGGCATCGGCAAGGCCGCCGCCCGCCTCTTCGCCCGCGAGGGTGCCCGCGTGCTCCTCGCTGATCTGGACGAGAAAAACGGCGAGAGTGTCACCGCGGAGATCAACGCCGGTGGCGGCTCCGCCCGCTTTGTCGCCACCGATGTTTCCCTGTCCGACCACGCCCAGCGCGCCGTCACAACTGCGGTCGAAACCTGGGGTCGGCTCGACGTCCTCTACAACAACGCCGCGCCCACCCGCCTCTGCAATGAGCGGGACCGGCCGGTGCACGAACTCGACGAGGCCGTCTGGGACGTGATGATCGACGTCGCGCTCAAGGGCGTCTTCCTCATGGCGAAGGCCGCCCTGCCGGTCATGATGGGGCAAAAACGTGGCGTCATCCTCAACACCTCGACCATTGACGCTCTCGTCGCCGAGCCCGGCGTGGACAGTTACACCGCCGCCAAGGGCGGAGTGATTGCCCTCACCCGGGCCATGGCGCTGAATTACGCGCAATACGGCATCCGCGTGAATACCATCAGCCCTGGCTATGTGATCACCGAGTGCCAGCTCGACTGGTATCAGAATCCTGCCGCCCGCGCCGCGGCCGAGGCCATGCATCTCACCCGCCTCGGCAAGCCCGAGGACATCGCCGAACTCGCCCTTTTCCTCGCCGGCGACCGGGCCGAATTCATCACCGGCAGCAATATCGTCATTGACGGCGGTTTCACCGCTTTCAAGTCCAAGCCGCAGGCACAGAATTTCTTCCGTCCCGAATAGCCCGGCAGGCGACCGGCGCCAGAGGTTGTGGGCACCTTGATGATTTGGCCCAAGTCGATGCCGTGGCCACCGGAACTGTAGAGGTCGAGTCCAACGGATCTTTGCCCACAGGCGGTCTCTCTTTGCATCGGTAACTGCGGCAGATCGAAAACTTGGGCTAAACTGCCATGCCGACGGTGCCGAACAAATGATGTGCAACCGCCACATCTCCGGACTCCTATCACTCGTGACCATATCATCATGCTGGGCAACAAACTGGCACCCGCCGCGGCCACGTTGGGCCACTTGCGCGTGCTGCTAAAGGATCCGAACACGGATTTGGAGGAGATCGTCAACCTGATCCGCCTGGATCCAGCGCTGACCTTTCACGTCGTGCGCATGAGCAACAGCGTGCTCTTCGGCGCCAGGGAGCGCAGTGACACGCTGGAAGGCGCGGTGGGACGCGTGGGCCTCCTGGAAATCTACAGGCTCGTGGGCCTCGCCGCGTCCAAGCAGCTTTGCCAGCACGATCTGGTCACGTATCGCCTCCCAGCCGCACGTTTGTGGGAAAACTCCGTGGCCACAGCGGCGGCGGCAGAGGTGCTGGCGCTGGCGGCGGGAGGCGACGCGGGCCTGAGCTACGCCACCGGCTTGCTGCGCAATCTCGGGCAGGTGATCATCGACGGATTTTCAACCGGCAAGGTATATCCGGGTGAAGCGGAATGGCCGCTGGTGTCGGAATGGGAGCAGGAAACGTTCGGCCTGACCTCAGTCGAGGCGACGGCGACATTGCTCGAACACTGGCGTTTTCCCTCTGATGTAGTCGCGGCGGTGCGCGCCCATCACGACCCCTTTGCCGATGACTCATCCAATGTCAGTGCATGCGTGCTCAACCTCGCCTGCGGGGTTTCAGCCCTGTTCGGGCTCGATCTACCGGGAGAGAAGGACCATTGGGTCCGGAGTGAGGCCAAGCTCATGCTTGCCGGTGTGACTGATCAGGTATTGGAGCAGTGCGCTGAAAATGCCCGCACGCACTACATGGCGCTTTGCGCTTCGGTGAATTAATCCGCTGCGTCCACCTCTTCCATCGACAGTAATCAAGGCGGACTATCCTGCGGCGTGAAAATCAGGCTCCATCACGCGCATCGCAATCAATCGCGTGTATAAGTAATTCTGGATAAAACCGTTAATGCCACACTTGAGCCTGCAGGCGAACGACTGAAAGCCACTGGAAGGATGGCCTTCCGTGATGGCACTGGTGCAACCGCCATCGAAGCAGGGGCTGCCGGTGGCATTATCTCCGGAAATATCAATTCACTGTCAGTAATCGTGTAACTTAAAACATCTCCATGTGTTTGAAATTTTGTTTGGAACAAGTTACTACATATGCGTTACTGATCGATTCAGACTACAAACACCTAACATGCTGATTCACACCATTATCCTCGTGCTGCTGAGCGCACTTGTCGCCTCAGACCCCGATACCCCGAATGGAGGCAACCACTCGGACTAATTCGCCCTGTCGGATCGAGTTGACCCACTCTATTCCTTTGGGCGCGGATTAAGTCGTAAACCTATTATTATCAACAGTCCGGCTAGAAAAAATCCGGCGTTTACGGCGATTGCCAGCCGGAAGCCGGCAAAGGCGGCCAGCCAACCGAAGACCGGTTGGCCAATGACCGCCGCCAGTTTTCCGAAAAATCCCCAGTAGCCAAAAAACTCCCCGGCGCGTCCTTTGGGCGTCAGCATCGAAACGACCGCACGTCCGGAAGACTGCAGCGAGCCCATCCCCACCCCGGCCATCATGCCGATAGCATAGAATTCAGTCTTGGTCTGGCAAAACGCCGCCCAGATGCAGACTGCAATCCAAAGCAGGAGGGACAGCATGAGTGCCGGCTTGGCCCCGACACGATCCTGCAACACCCCGAAACCATAGGCCCCGGCCACGCCGGCCAATTGGAGCACCACAAACAGCCCGATGACCTCACCTTGGGTCATGAGCAGGACCTGGGTCGCATACACCGCCGCAAACGCCACCACCGCCGTCAATCCGGCCAGATAAAGTGTCATCGCCAAAAAAAACACCGCCAGCTGACGGTGCTGCGGCACTTCCCGGCACATCTGCGCCAGCTGGCGCCACCCCAGCGCGAGCCAACCCTCGCCCGCAACCAGCGCCCGTGGTTTGGCCCGTTCGCGGAGCATCAGCGTAGGCAGGCTTGCCAGCAGGAAAAACCCGCCCGTCATCACAAACGTCCAGGGCACGCGCCCCTCGCCGCTCTTGATGATGGCCAGCGCCAGCACGAGACTCAACAAACCGCCCAGATAACCAAAGCTCCAGCCATAGCTCGAGATGCGGCCGACGTTGCCGGCGTGGCTGATCTCCGGCAGGAAACTCGCGCACAGATTTTCACCGAGCGAAAATGCGATATTCGCCACCACTACGAGCCCAAGCGCCAGCCACACGTCGCTGGCGCCCGCAAAATACAGTCCGGCCGTGGCAGCTGAACAGACCAGCGCCGAGCCCATCAAAAACATTTTTTTTCGCGCCGTCACATCCGCCACCGCCCCCAGCAGCGGCGAGACCAGGATGACCGCAAGCTGCGAGACCGCCAGCGCCGTGCCCCACCAACCCGGTCCGCGCGGATCGTTGCCCGCCACCACCGCGGTGAAATACACCGCATAGACCACCGTGATGATGATTGTGGTGAAAGCCGAGTTCGCGAAGTCGAAGCAGCACCAGCCGAAGATCTCGCGCCGCTTCACCGGCGGAGGTTCAAAGGGTGATACGGTGTGGTCCCTCACGGGCGGGCAGCCAAACTGCGCGCCGGCCCCGACGCAAGCACCTCTCCGCCAACGGTGCCGGCTGCCGGCCCCGGTCCGCCGCCAAAAATCTCCCGATAATCCGCTACCGTCGCTTGCACCCCGCTGCTTTGGTCCGTTCGTTGTCAGGAACTGTCTGCATCCTGATGCCTGCCGCCACGCCGTCACCCACTCCTTTCCACCGCGCCGCCACCGCCCTTGGACAGTGGATTGATTCCGACTACTGCCCGGGCGGGGTTGAAAAAATGCGCGCCGAACCCGACCGCGTGGATTGGGTGCGCATCATGCCCTTTATTTTCCTCCACGCCGGCTGCCTCGGCGTCATCTGGGCCGGGGCCAGTGCCTTCGCCGTCTGGACCGCGGTGGCGCTCTACTTCATCCGCATGTTCGCGGTTACCGGCATTCATCACCGCTATTTTTCCCACAAGACTTACAGCACCTCGCGCGTCGGCCAGTTTCTTCTCGCGGTCTTCGCCGGCACGACCGTCCAGCGCGGCTCGCTGTGGTGGGCCTGCCACCACCGCCACCACCACCTGCACAGCGACGAGCCCGAGGACGCCCACTCGCCCCACGTGCACGGCTTCTGGTGGTCGCACATCGGCTGGATCACGAGCCGCCGCAACTTCCCCACCGACTACTCCAAGATCAGGGACCTCGCGAAATTCCCCGAGCTCGTGTGGCTCAATCGCTTTGACTTCGTGGTGCCGATCCTTTTCGCCGTTTCGCTGTTCGGTTGCGGCAGCCTGCTGGCCGTCTGGGCGCCCGGCCTCGGCACGAACGGCCCGCAGCTCCTTGTCTGGGGTTTCTTTATCAGCACTACCGTCCTCTTTCACGGCACCGGCTGCATCAATTCCATGGCCCACCTCATGGGCCGGCGCCGCTTCCGCACCAGCGACGACTCGCGCAACAGCGCCATCCTCGCCTTCATCACGCTCGGCGAAGGCTGGCACAACAACCACCACCGTTACCAATCCTCCACGCGCAACGGCTTCTACTGGTGGGAAATCGACCCGACCTATTACGGTCTGAAACTGCTCGCCTTCACCGGCTTCATCTGGGGACTGAAACCTGTTCCCCAATCCGTCCTCGCCGAGGGCGCCCAGGCCGACCACCACGCCTCGGTCGAGGCCGCCCGCCTGGCGGCCGCGCTGCATCCTGAGCTTTCATTTTCTTCGCTGAAGAAGGTGGTCCCGGCTGCCGCCGCCCTCGCGGTGGCCACCGCCGCCGCCGCGCAGACCACCCTGCCGAATAAAGGCGACGACCCCGCGATTCACAAGGATGTCACGGCACTGGCCCACGAGTTGAATGGCCACAAACCGCCGCCCTCGTTAGTTGAATCCAGCCGGGCGCCGGACGCGTAACCTTGGGAGCCTCCATCCTCTCATGATCAAAACCGCCATCATCGGCACCGGCATCGCCGGTCTCGGCTGCGCCCACTTCCTGCACCGCGACTGCGATGTCACGCTTTTCGAGCAGAACCTTTACGCCGGCGGCCACACCAATACCGTGACCGCCACCGAACCGGGCACGGGCCGCGCCGTCCCGATCGACACCGGTTTCATGGTGTTCAACAAGGTCACTTACCCGCTGCTCACCCGGCTCTTCACCGGGTTGCAGGTGCCCATCAAGCCCACCTCGATGTCGTTCAGCGTGCGCCACGCCGATACCGGTCTCGAATTCGGCGGCACCTCGCTCAACCATATCTTCGCCCAGCGTCGGAATCTGTTCCGGCCCCGGTTCTACCGGATGCTCGCCGCGGTTAATCGCTTCAATTCCGAGGCCGTCGCCGCCCTCGGCGACCCCTCCGTCCGTGATGTCACCCTCGGCGACTACGTCCGCCAGCGCGGCTACGGCGAAGACTTCCTCCACCTTTACCTTACGCCGATGAGCTCGGCGGTCTGGAGCACGCCTCCCGATCTCATGCTGCAGTTCCCCGCCGTCAAACTCCTGCGCTTCTTCCACAACCACGGCTTTCTCGGCTTGCACACCCAGCACCCGTGGTGGACCGTGGACGGCGGCGCCCGGGAATACGTCCGCCGTCTCACGGCACCTTGGCGCGAGCACATCCGGCTCGACACCTCCGTCCGGCGCATCGAACGCACCCCGCACGGGGCAATGGTCCTGACTGCGGCAGGTGCGAGGCACCGTTTCGACCGCGTCATCCTCGCCTGCCACGGCGACCAGGCCCTGCAACTGCTGGACCGGCCCACCCCCGCCGAGGCCCGCATCCTCGGCGAATTTCACTACCAGCCCAACGTCGCCACGCTCCACACCGACACCGCCGTGATGCCGCGCACCCGCCTGGCCTGGTCGAGCTGGAACTACGAGATCAGCCGCGACCGCTCAGGACGCAAGTCCACCGCCACCCATTACTGGATGAATTCACTGCAAGGCGTGTCGGACCGCGAAAACTACTTCGTCTCCATCGGGCGGCCCGAAACGATTAATCCGCAGCTGGTGCTGCGCACCATCAACTACCGGCACCCGCTTTTCAGTCTTGGCGCCCAGCGCTCCCAGCAGGCACTGCCCGGACTCAACGCCGCCGCCGCCGGCACGACCGAGACCTATTTTGCCGGCAGCTATTGCCGGCACGGCTTTCATGAGGATGCCTTCATGAGCGCAGTCGACCTGACCGGACAGTTGCTCGGCCGCGATCCGTGGACGCAATCCCCGGCCCCCGCCCGCGCCCTGACCTGAACCGGATGAATTCCTGCCTCTACGAATGCCAGGTGATGCATGCACGGGTTTCCCCGAAACCGCACCGTTTCCTCTATCGCCTCTTTCTGCTCGCGCTCGACCTCGATGAGCTTGAGCGCCTCCACCGCCGGTTCTCGTTTTTCTCCGTCAACCGCCCCAATGTTTTTTCTCTCCACGAGCGCGATTTCCTGCCCACCGGCGAACCCCTCCACCGCCCGGCCACCCCTGCAGTTTGTGTTCCATCGGACGACAAACCCGGCGCCCTGAAGCGGCGGGTCCTGGCTTTCCTTGCCACCCGCGGCGTCGATCTCACCGGCGGCCGGGTCGTCCTCGTGACCCTGCCCCGCGTCTGCGGCTATCACTTCAATCCCGTCTCCTTCTACTACTGCCACGACCGCACCGGCACTTGCGTCGCGGCCATCAGCGAAGTCACCAACACCTTCCGCGAGATGAAGCCCTACTTCCTCGGGCCCGGCACCAAGGCGGCCGGAACGGGGGCTTTCCACCTGCGCACGCCCAAGTTTTTCTATGTCTCGCCCTACTCGGATGTGGACGTTGATTTCGACTTCACCCTCCACCCGCCCGGCAACCGCCTCGCGGTGCAGATCGACGACTTTATCGGCGGACAGCGCACCCTCACCACCACCCTGACTGGCGTGAGCCGCACTCTGCGTGGCGGCCGGCTGGCCTGGTTCACCCTGAAGTATCCCCTGCTCACCCTGCGCGTCATCGCCCTGATCCACTGGCACGCCTTGCGCCTCTGGCTGAAGCGCGTTCCTTGGTATCCGAAGGCGGCCCGCGCCGCCGATCAGCGCGAACTCTACCGTCCGCACTCCTCCATCGTTTCTTCCACCGACGCCGCATGAGCCACGAATTTCTCACCTGCCCCGCCGGTTCGTTCGCCGGCCGTCCCCGCCGCTCCCTCTGGCAGAACGCCGTGCTCCGCTCCTTCGCCGCCATGCAGCGCGGCCACCTGCGCATCGAACTGCCCGACGGCTCCGCCGCGGATTTCGGTTCTCCCGCCGCGGCCGCGACGACCCTGCCCCTGGCCATCCCCGCCGCCGCGCAAATCCGTGTGCGCCGGCCCGCCTTTTTCCGCCAATGCATCCTCAGTGGTGACATCGGCTTCGCCGAGTCCTACATCGACGGCGACTGGGAGACGCCCGACCTCACCGCCGTCATCGCCTTCTTCATCCATAATCTCGACACCGCGCCCACCCTCTCCGGCTCGCAACAGGCGCAGACGTTCGCGCTCAACACCCTGCGCCTCGCCAACCGCCTCGGCCATCTCCTCCGGCCCAACTCCCGCGCCAACGCCCGTCGCAATATCCGTGAGCACTACGACCTCTCCAATGATTTCTTCGCTCTCTGGCTTGATCCGTCGATGATGTATTCGGCCGCCAGATGGACTGCGCCCGGCCTCACCCTGGAGGACGCCCAGCGCGAAAAGAACGACTCACTCTGCCGGCTCCTCCAGCTTCGGGCCACCGACCACGTGCTGGAAGTCGGCACCGGCTGGGGCGCTTGGGCCCTCCATGCCGCCCGCACCTACGGCTGCCGCGTGACCACCCTCACGATTTCGCAGCAGCAACACGACCTGGCCCGGACCCGCATCGCCGCCGCCGGCCTCGCGGACCGCATAACGGTGGCATTGTGCGACTACCGCGACGTCACGGGCACCTTCGACAAGATTGTCTCCATCGAGATGATGGAGGCCATCGGCCACCGGTATCTGCCCGCTTTCTGCCAAGCGCTCGCCCGCAGCCTCAAGCCCGACGGCCGCCTCGCCCTCCAGTTCATCACCTGCCCCGACTCACGTTACGACCAGTTCCGCCACGGGGTGGATTTCATCCAAAAGCACATCTTTCCCGGCTCGCTCCTCCTCTCGCTCAACCGTGTCAACGACCAGCTCGCCCGCGCCGGCGGCTTCATCCTCCACCGCGCGGAGGACTTCGGCCACGACTACGCCCGCACCCTCCGCGCCTGGCAGGTCAATTTCCACGCGCGCCTGCCCGAGGTGCGCGCCCTGGGTTTTGATGACCGTTTCATCCGGAAGTGGAGCTACTACCTCAGCTACTGCGAGGCCGCATTTGCCCTGCGCAATATCTCCGTCGTCCACACCCTCCACACCCGCGCCAACAACCTCGCCCTGTAAAAACATCATGATCCATTTTCTTCGCGGGCTTTTCCTGATTGTTCTCGCTTCCATGCTCTGGGTCACCACCCGGGCCAGCCTCCAGCAGTCGCTCTTCACCATCCCGCGCGAAGTCATCACCAACCCCTGGTTCATCGCCACCCTGTTCGATGCCTACTGGGCCTTCATCACGTTTTACGTCTGGATTGCGTGGAAGGAGCAGTCGCTGGCCGCGCGCCTCCTGTGGTTCATCGCCGTCATCGCCCTTGGCAACATCGCCATGGCCGTCTATATGCTGGTCGAACTGTTCCGCGTCCCGGCCACCGGCCCTGCGGGTGAGGCCCTCCACACGGTCTTCACCCGCCGCAATCCCGGACACCTTGCCCTGCCTGCGGTCTTTGTCGTGGTCTCCGCTGTGATCTACTTGCTCGCGTGATGACCGTCGTTCCCGTTGCACCGTCCGCCTCCGCCGCGCCGCGCCGTGGTTTCTGGCAGCGCCGGGTGGTGGACCCGATTGTCGCGCTGCTGACCCATGGCGTCACCCCGGACAAGGTGGCCGCCACCCTCGCCGTCGGCACCGCCTGCTCGCTCTTTCCCTTCCTCGGCTTCACCTCGCTGCTCAACCTCGCCGTCGGATTCCGGCTCCGGATGAACCAGCCGATCCTGCAGACACTCAACCAACTGCTCGGCCCCGTTCAACTGGTGATGATTTTGGCCTACGTCCGGGCCGGGGAATGGCTCTGGCGCGCCGGCGATGATCATTTCACCATTGGCGATATGCTGCGCGTCTTCCGCGACGCCAGCCTCGGCGAGTTTCTGCACCGCTTCGGCTGGGCCGGGGTGCACGCCTTCACCTCCTGGGCCGCGACGGCTCCCTTGCTCATCGCGGTCCTCTACTACGGTCTGCGCCCGGTCATCCGTCATCTGGCGGCCCTGCGCCTTCCCCGCCGCTCATCACCATGAATGCCGCCCTGCTGCTGCTTGCCGCCACCGCCGCCCTCTGCCTGATTTTTGCCGCGGTCTTCCTCATGGCCCGGCGGATCGACAACTATGGCATCGTGGACATCGCGTGGTCCTATGCCTTCGCCGCCCTGGCCGCCTTCTACGCCCTGGCCGGAAGCGGCTGGCCGGTGCGCCGCGCCCTCATCGGCGCCCTCGCCTGTCTCTGGAGCCTGCGGCTCGGCACCCATCTCTATGTCCGCGTCATGGGCCACCACCCCGTCGAGGATGGCCGCTATCTGGCCCTGCGTCAGCGCTGGGCGGCCAATTTCACCCGGGAAATGTTCCGGTTCTTCCAGATGCAGGCGATGTCCGTCGTCCTGCTCGGGGCCGCCTTTCTCGTTGCGAGCATCAACCCCCGGCCAGCGCTTCACCCGCTGGAAATCGCCGGCGCGTTCCTCTGGCTGATCGCACTCACCGGGGAAGCCCTCGCGGACCGGCAATTGGCGGCCTTCAAGCGCGACTCCGCCAATCGCGGGCGGGTCTGTGCCACCGGTCTCTGGCGCTACAGCCGGCATCCGAATTATTTCTTCGAATGGCTGGTCTGGGTGGCCTTCTTCGTCTTCTCCCTCGGTTCGCCTTGGGGCTGGGTCGCCATTATCGGTCCGGCGAGCATCCTCTGGCTGCTGTTGCGCGTTACCGGCATACCCATGAACGAAGAGCAGAATCTCCGCAATCGCGGCGACGCCTACCGCCGCTACCAGCAGACCACCAGCGCCTTCGTGCCGTGGCTTCCGAAAAAATAGCCGGCCGCGGGTGGCGGGCATACCAAACTCGACTGCCTTCGACTCGCTATCCACCACTCACTACCTCCCATGCTCGACACCCTTCTCGAAAAAAACCTCCTCCCTGACTGGCTGGTCCGCATCGGCATCCGCCGGTTGCTCGCGCAGCGCCTCCGCGAGGAATCCGCCCGCTACGACCGTGCTGCCTACGTCGCCGATCTGAAGACCCGCGCCCTCGCCGAGCAGACCGCCGCCGCCAACGAGCAGCACTACGAGGTGCCCACGCCCTTCTACCAATACTGCCTCGGCCGGCACTTGAAGTATTCCGCGTGTTTTTATGCCACGGGCACCGAAGCGCTCGATGACGCCGAGGCCGCGATGCTGGCCCTCTGCGCCGAGCGCGCCCGGCTTGCCGACGGCCAGCACATCCTCGAACTCGGCTGCGGCTGGGGTTCCCTCGCGCTCTACAACGCGCAAAAGTTTCCCCACGCCAAAATCACCGCCATCTCCAATTCCCGCACCCAGAAGGAATTCATCGACACCGAGGCGCGCAAGCGCGGCCTCACCAACCTCCGCATCCTCACCTGCGACATCAACGCCTTCGACATCGCGCCGGGACAGTTCGACCGCGTGGTCTCAGTTGAGATGTTCGAGCACCTCAAAAACTACGAGAGACTCTTCGCCAACATCGCCCGCTGGCTCAAGCCCGGCGGCTTCCTCTTTGCCCACATCTTTACGCACAGCCGTCTCAGCTACCACTTCGTCCCCCGCGACGCCTCCGACTGGATGAGCCGCTATTTCTTCACCGGCGGCCAGATGCCCGCCCACGACCTGCTCCCGCAGTTCCAGGACGATCTGAAGCTTGTGCAGGACTGGAAACTCAGCGGCCGCCATTACCAACAAACCGCTGAGCACTGGCTGCAGAACATGGACCGGCACAAGGAGGAGATCCTCCTGCTCTTTGCCGACACCTACGGCCGGGAGAATGCCATGAAGTGGTGGGCTTACTGGCGTGTCTTCTACCTGGCCTGCGCCGAGCTCTGGGGTTACCGCAAGGGCGAGGAGTGGCTCGTCAGCCACTACCTCTTTCGCAAGCCGTGAGCGCGCGAATCGACGGAGGTAAATCGCACCAACTGCCGCACCCAAGCCCGCCGGCCAAACGTAGCAACCGTGCATGAACCTGCGCCTGCTCTGCCTGTTTGCCCCCCTCGCCCTCGCTGCACCCCGGTCCGGAGCCGCTGACGCCGGGATGCTTGTGCCGGCGGGGCTGGCCGCCGAGGCCGCCCTGAACACCAGTCAGGCCCTTGAACTCTTTCTGGCCGCCGATGCCGCCCGTCCGAACGACGCGTTCATCCTGCAGAAGATCTCCAGGCAATATTCCGACTCCACGGTGGACACGCCGGATGTCTCCGCGAAGCAGCGTCTCGTTGCGACGGCCCTGACCTATGCCATGCGTAGCAGCGCACTTGAGCCCGACAACGCCGTCTACGTTCTCTCGCTCGCCATCTGCCACGGCAAACTCGGCCTTTACGGCGACACCCGCACCAAGGTCGAAAACGCCCGGCTCATCAAAAAATATGCCGAACGCTCGCTCGAGCTGGACCCCGCTTACGACTGGGCCTGCCATGTGCTCGGCCGCTGGCACTATGAAGTCGCAGAACTCGGCGTGACCAAACGCCTGCTCGTCCGCCTGATTTTCGGCGGCCTGCCCGAGGCCTCTCCCGCCACGGCCGTCACGCTGCTGCAGCGCGCCGTCGCCCTGGCGCCGGAAAACCCCGCCCACCACATCGAACTCGGCTTTGCCTACGCCGTGAACCGTCAGCCTGACCAGGCCCGCCAATCTTGGGCCGCGGGCCTGGCCCTGCCCTCGCGCGAGAAGCACGACGAGGAAGCCAAACGCCGCGCCCGCCAGGCGCTGGCCAGGAAATAAGCAGCCGATTGGTCCTGCTGCCTGTTGGATTCAGGCGCGCCTGCCTACGCCAAGCCGCTCGCCCGGGCGTAGCGCATCAGCCCGCCCCGGGCGGCAGGGAAGCCCGCGCCTCTCAGCAGGGCGAAATCCACGTCGTCCGGCGACTTGATGACCCCCTCGGCCAGACAACGCTTCGCCTCGTCAATCATCACGCCCATCAACCGGTAGGTGATGGCCTGGGGTGCGGCCGGGGGCGTTGACTCCGGTCCGGCCTCAGCCAAGCCGGTCACAACCGGATTCACCGCCTCCTTCCCACCCGCATAGGTGTAGTAACCTGAACCCGCGCGCCGCGCACCACTGCGCGATGCCCGAGCCCATCACGCCACCCCCACCACCCCGACGACGCGCATCGCGGGCGGTTCGGTCTTGCCGCCGGGGACAGGCTGGTGCGTTGGGCTGCTCATGGCGCAGATCCGGACGACTGGCGCCGGCGCGGAGAGAATTTCCTCAGATATTTGAGCGCAATCTCGAACTCCGGCGGCAGCGGTGAATGCAGTGTCAGTAGTTCGCGGGTGACGGGATGGGTCATCGTCAATTCGCCCGCGTGCAGCGCGAGCCGCGCAATGAGCGGTTTCTCCTCGTCGCGCCCCTTGTAACCGCGCTTCAAATCGGACAGCAGCAGTTTGCTCTCCGGGTCGCCATAGAACGGATCGTTGAGGATCGGCGCGCCCGCCGCCGCGAGGTGCACCCGCAGCTGGTGCGTGCGCCCGGTCAGCGGCCGGCACTCGACGAAGGCAAACCGGCCGAAATTCTCCAGCACGCGGAACTCCGAACGGCAGGCCTTGCCGCCGCGCCCCTTGCACACGCGCATCCGCCCCGGCTGCTGCTCGTCCTCGCCCAGTGCGAGGTCCACCACGAAGCTCTCGGGCAGCGCACCCTCCGGGTTGCGCACCGGCGCCACCACCTTCATCGCCCGCTCCACCGGCAGCACCACGACCATCGCCTGATAAACCTTCGCCACGGTTTTCGACTGGAACTGACCGCTCAGGAAATCCAGCGCGGGCTTCGTCTTGGCGCACAGCACCAGCCCGCTTGTGTCGGCATCCAGCCGGTGCACGTTGGCCACGTGGTGGCCGAATCTGACGTGCACGAGCCCCATCAGGCTGGGGCGCGGCTTGCCCGCCCGGTCGTTCGCCACCGGCAGGCCGCTCGGCTTGTCAAACGCCATGAGCGCATCGTCCTCGTAAATGACCGGTGGCAGCTGCATGGCGTGAACATGGGCGCGCCATCGGGTTGCCCGCAACCAAATGTGACAGCGCCGGAATGCAGCGCGATGTCGGATGGCTCCTGTCCGCCACCGGCCTTCAATGGCCCGCAGGGATTCCCGCACCCTGTGAATACGCTTGCGGCCCCTTCCGCATCGCGACTGCTTAAAGGGGGCTCCGCCCGCGGCCGCTATGCCAGTTCTTCCCAAAAGCCTGTTCACCTTCGGTGCC
>CAJBES010000019.1 GCA_903952145.1 uncultured Opitutaceae bacterium
GGCGGCAGCAAGAGCACCATCATCAATCCCTCCAAATCACCCGAGTCCTGCTTCCAGTGCCATCTGGACAAGCGCGGTCAGTTCAGCCTGCCCAATGCCCATCCCGTGATGTCCGGCCAGATCACCTGCACGGAATGCCATGATCCGCACGAGGGCAAGGCCGTGAAGGGCACGGGCGCCTCGTTGCACACGCAGGCCGAGTCCTGCACCGAGTGCCACACGACGCAAAAGGGGCCGTTCATTTTCAAGCACAACGCCATGAAGGAAGGCTGCACCGCCTGCCACAACCCGCACGGTTCGGTGAACCAGAAGATGCTCAACGCGCCGGATTCGAATCTGTGCCTGCAGTGCCATGCCACGGGCTCGAGCCCCGGCACGCTCTTCGCGGGTGGCCGCGACCACGCCGGCAATCCGGTCAACGGCTCCTGCTGGGTCGCCGGCTGCCACGAGGCGGTCCACGGCTCCAACGTTAGCCACGCCCTGCGTTTCTAACCTGCCAACCGACACCAAAATGAAATCATTCACCTTTGCTCTGCGCACCACCGGCCTGGCCGCCGGTCTGGCTTTTCTGTCTGTCCCCGTCGGCGCCGCGGAAACCGATGCGCTCCCGACGTTCGACACCAACTACATCACGTTCTCGGCGGGCGGCGCCAATATCAATGGCAGCAAGGCCGCCTACCAGGCTAAGACCGCCAATGCGAAGACTGGCGCGCTCGGTATCGAGGACATGCGCTTCGATTACGACCTGAAGGACAGTTCCACGCTGACGGTCACCGGCCGGGCCCTCGCCGGCCAGGAAGACTACCTGCTCAACTTCAAGCTGGCCAAGGACGAGGTCGGCTCAGTCGAGGTCGGGTATAAGACGTTCCGCACGTTCTATGACGGCGCGGGCGGCTTCTTCCCGATCGGGAATGTGTGGCTGCCGCTGTTCAGCCGGCCACTTTATGTGGATCGCGGCCAGTTGGCCTTGCAGGGCACCATCGCCCTCCCGAATGCGCCGGTAATCTCGTTCAAATACACGCACAGCACCCGCGATGGCCGCAAGGACAGCACGACCTTGGGCGACACCAACCTGACCGGCATTCCGATCTACGCCGGCACGGGCTCCGTGAATCCACTCTCCGCCACCCGCAAACTGCTCCCGACCTATGTGGATCTTAATGAGAAGAACGATGCGTGGGAGATCAGCGCACGCCACACGATGGGCAACACCACCGCGGTCGTCTCGATCGGCGGCAATGCCATCGAAAACCTGAATGTGCGCGAGATGCAGCAGAACATCGGGGAACTCGCGGTGTATCCCGCGTTCGTCTTCACGACGCCGACGGTGAACAACCTCCGGGCGGGCAGCCCGCGCCGCACGACCATGACCCAGCGGCATGAGGAGGAGGGCTACCATGCCTCCGCCACCTTTGAAACGATGGTGAACGATCAGATCACGCTGTTCGGCGGCCTGCAGTATCACACGGCCGACGTGGAGATCGCGACTTCGCGCCAGCTCACGGCGACCATCGCTTCGGCGACGGGCGTGCGTGACTATGCCGGCGGTTTCACCAACAGCGGTCCCACCGCCCGGGCGCCCTATCACTTGGTGGCGAAGGGTGACATGGAGTTCAACGTGCTCACCGGCAACGTCGGCGCGCGGTTCAACCCATCGCCGAACCTTGCCATCGAGGCCGCCCTCCGCGGTGAGCGGTGGGAGGATTCCGGTAAGAACCTGGCCAACTACTCGTCGCAGGGCGTGGCCCTCGCCACCGGCGCGGTCACCTCCTATGCCTCCCAGGGCCTGCACGGCGTGGACAACGTCGAGAAGCCGTGGACGCCCACCGTGGATGTCCGCTACACCGGCATCAAGAACGTGGCGCTCTACGCGAGCTGGGAATATCGCACCGCGAAGCAGGATGAGCACGTGCGCTACGAGGGATTGAACGGTGCGACCAAGGCCAACGAGCTCGACATGATCGGCAAGAACATCGACGAGACGCATTCCAATGCGACCATCGGCCTCGCTTGGACGGTCAACCCGGCGCTGAACCTCCGGGCCGAGCTGTTCACCAAGGATCACGAGAACGATTTCGCGGGCTACGACGATGTCCTCGGTCGCAACTATGTGCTGAACTACGATATCTCCGGCACGAAGCTCACCGCGGTGGTGAAGCCGACCAACACGGTGAATCTCACTTCGCGCTACATACTCCAACAGAGCAAGGCGGCGATCTTCCACAGCGGCCTGACCACCACCGGCGTCATCAACGGCACGGTCGATGGCAACGACTCCACCCGCCACAGCTTCTCCGAGGGCATCACTTGGAGCGTCTCCAAGGCCGTCTACGCCCAGGTGAATGGCACGGTCGTGTTCGACCAGATGCAGACGATGTATCCGTGGATCAGCGGCATTGCGAAGCGTAATTTCCGCAACGCCGACAACAACTACGTCACGGGCGACGCAACCGTCGGCTTCTCGATCGACAAGAAGACGACTGGCACGCTCCAAGCCACCTATTATCGCGCCAACAACTTCGACGCGGAGTATGCCGCCGTCGGGATGCCCCTCGGCGCCAGCGCCAAGGAGTCGACCATCAGCGTCGGCGTGAAGCACAAACTGAGCGAGAAGACGTTGCTCAGCGGAAAGCTGGGCTATATTGACAGCAAGGACGCCACGCGCGGCGGGTTTGCGGACTTCAGCGGACCGCTCGCCTATCTGTCCGTGCAGCACGCGTTCTAACCCCAGGGTTTGTTACTTTGATACCGGCCGCGGTGCATATGGATGCCCGCGGCCGGTTTGTTTTTTACCCCGCAGGATATGCACTTTGTGCGGGCTCACAAAGGGCGATTCGCGGTTAAGGCCCCGAGCTTGCGCAGACAAGACACGCCGGCGTGAACCCACCTGCCGGGGCTGGCCCTTGGGTCAGATCAGCTCTGGCATTGACGCAACGGATCCGACGCCAGTCCGGCCGGCGACAGCGAGGGGGTTGGCGGCCGGATTCCAGACTGGCCGGCTTCAGCCGGCTGCCTCCGCGCGTCACCTCACCCGATGCAGCCGCACATTGGTCTCCTGGCCGTCAACCACCAGCAGGAACGCGCCGAACCTGCCCTCCACGATGCCGATATTGTGTCCGATCAACTCATCGCGAATGGGATCGAGGCCCACCCACACCTGGGCGTTATCGAGGACAAACCCATTGGTGCCATGCAAGGCGGTTACCCTGGCTTGCATCATCTGCTTGGCCGGTGAGGTTTTTTCCACGATTTGGGGCAAACCAAACCGTTCCCACAGCGGGCGCTTTTTCGCGACCGCCGGGGGTGCCTCCCCGCCCGTCACCACCGGTTCGCTCCGCGGGGTCGGCGTTCCCTGCAGGAACTGGGCGAAGGCCTCGTTGACCAGGCGAAGATCCGCGGCGTCAAGCCGGTCGAGCCGGGCGCGTTTCCAGTCCGCCTCGCTCATGATGGCTTGCAGGCCGGGAAATTTCGCTTCGCCCGCCCGGGCTGTGACCAAGG
The DNA here is from genome assembly GCA_903952145.1 of uncultured Opitutaceae bacterium. Lineage (GTDB taxonomy): Bacteria > Verrucomicrobiota > Verrucomicrobiia > Opitutales > Opitutaceae > UBA2377. The sequence continues at coordinate 3,499 of CAJBES010000019.1, forward strand.
CCAGGGTGAGCAGGGTGAACAGACAATGGGCAGTTTTCATGGGATGAAAAAGCGAGCGACCACCCTCACCGGTATTCCTCGCCGGTCAGGGCGTTGATGATCTTGAAGTTTTCGACGTGGTAGTTGAGGTCGGCCCGGAAGGCCAGTTTCACCCCGAAGAGCTTCTCCATGCGCACCAGCAGGTCGGCGTCCTCGCTGCGGAGGCGTTCGAGGATGCTCGGATGCACCATCACGCGCAGCGAATACTCCTTGCCGTCGCCGCGCAGGTGGAGGCGGCGGACGACCGAGCTGAGCTTGCGCTGCAGTTCGACGGACATCGTGGTGGCGCTCTTTACGATGCCGCGGCCGCGGCAGTAGGGGCAGTCGGTGTAAAGGTTGGACGAGAGCGACTCCTGCTGGCGCTGGCGCGTCATCTGGAGGATACCGAGCGTCGAAATGGGCAGGATGTGGTTCTTGGCCTTGTCGTGCGACATCTCGTCGACCATCTTTTCATAGATGGCGTTGCGATGGCGGCGCTCCTTCATGTCGATAAAGTCGATGATGATGAGGCCGCCGAGGTTGCGGAGGCGGATCTGACGGGCCGCCTCCACGGCGGCCTCGAGGTTGACGGCGTAGATGACATTCTTCTCGTCGCTGCCCCGGGCCTTGTGTGAGCCGGTGTTCACGTCGACGGAGATCAGCGCCTCGGTTTCGTCGATGACGATCTCGCCCCCGGAGGGTAGGCCGACCTTGCGCTGGCCGGTCTGCTCGATCTGGCGCTCGATGTTGAAGCGCTCAAAGATGGGGATGCTGTCGTTGTAGTAGGCGATCTTGCTGCGCGAACGCTTGGAGATCTGGCCGACGAGTTCCTGGGTGCGCTCGTGGCTGGCCTTGTCGTCGATGAGGACGCGGTCCACCTCCTCGGTGAGGAAGTCACGCACGGTGCGTTCGACGAGGTCGGGCTCCTGATAGAGACAGGCGGGCGAGCGTTCCCGCTTCATCTTGGCGGTGATCTCCTCCCACTTTTTGAGGAGAATGTGGAGGTCGCGCACAAAATAGCGGGTCTTCTTGCCCTCGCCGGCGGTGCGCACGATCACGCCCATGCCCTCGGGGATGGTGAGCTCGTTGAGCATCTGTTTGAGGCGCTTGCGCTCGCCGGGGTCCTCAATCTTGCGCGAGATGCCGCAGCCTTCGCTGAAGGGCATGAGGATGAGGTAGCGGCCGGGGAGCGAGAGGTTGGTGGTGGTGCGCGGACCCTTGGTGCCGATGGGGCCCTTGGTCACCTGGATCACGATGTCGCTGCCGGGCGGGTAGAGGCTCGGGATGTCCTTGACGGTGGGCTCGGCGGTGCGGGCCGGCGCGTTCTTCTTGCGGTTGACGCGCACGACCTCGACCGAAGAGTCGGCGGCGGCGGGGAGCATGTCCCAATAGTGCAGGAAAGCGTTCTTGGAGTAGCCGATGTCGACGAAGGCGGCCTTGAGGCCCGGGTCGAGGTTCTTGATGCGACCCTTGTAGATGCCGCCGACCATGCGGTCGTCGGACTCGCGCTCGATCTCAAACTTTTCGAGGCGGCCCTCCACGAGGAGGGCGACGCGTTTCTCGAGCGGCTCGGAGTTGATGATGAGCTCGCGGTAGGAGCCCTTTTCCTTTTTGAAAACCGCGAGGATCTTCTGGAGGAGCGGGCGCTGTTGGGCGCGCTCCGCGGCCCCGGCCTTCAGTTCGGAGGCGCTGACCGACTGGGCGGCGGGGACTGGCGGGGGATTGACGAGTTCCTCGTCATATTTTTGGGCGACATCCTGCGGGATGCCGGGGTTGGGTTGGGATGATTCGCTCATGTGGCGGGTGGCGGGTTGGGTTCACGGGGCCCCGGGGTGCGGCGGTTGCGGCGCAGGAAATTCCGGCAGGGCGGTCGATGGCGCGAAGAAGTGATTTCATGCGAAATCCTTCCTGAAGCGCCAGACGCTCTGGACCAGTCCTTGCAGCAAGCAGCAACTGAGCAC
>CAJBES010000020.1 GCA_903952145.1 uncultured Opitutaceae bacterium
CCGGGCGTCGGCCAAACCGGCGGTGAGCGCGGCCCGGGCGTCGCCGGCCTTGGATTTCTCGAGGACGTAGTCGTAGTCGCCGGCGTAGGGGGTCAGGCGGCCGCTGTGGACGTGGAGCACGCTCCGCGCGAGCGTCCGGATGAGGTGCACATCATGGCTGATGAAGATGAGCGTGCCCTCGTATTTTTTAAGCGCGCCGGTGAGGGCGTCGATGGAGGGGATGTCGAGGTGGGTCGTCGGCTCGTCCATCAGCAGCAGGTTGGGCGGCTTGACGAGGAGGCGGGCGAGGGCGAGGCGGGATTTCTCGCCGCCGGAGAGGACGCCGATGGGCTTGTAAACATCGTCCTTGCGGAAAAGGAACGCGCCGAGGATGGCGCGGGCCTGCTGCTCGGTGAGCTGGTTCTCGACCGTGCGCAGCTCCATCACGTTTTCGAACACCGTCAGGGCGGGGTTCAGGTTGTCGAGCCGGTTTTGGGCAAAATAGCCGGGGACGACGTTGCTCCCGAGCTCGCGCAGGCCGCCTTGGATGGGCACGAGGTCGGCGAGGATTTTGAGGAGGGTGGATTTGCCCGCACCGTTGGGCCCGACGAGGACGATCTTCTGGCCGCGTTCGGCGGTGAAGTTGAGGTCGCGGTAGACCACATGGTCGCCATAGGCCTGCCGGACGTTTTGCAGGTCGATCACCTTGAGGCCGGAGCGCGGGGGCTGCGGGAACTTGAAGTGGATGCGCTTCAGCTCCTCGGTGGGTTCCTCGACGGCGACATCCTGCAGGCGCTCAATCTGCTTTTCCTTCGATTTGGCCCGCGAGGCCATCGAGGCCTTGGCGCCGAAGCGGTCCACGAATTTCTGCAGGTGGGCGATCTCGCGCTGCTGGCTCTTGAAGGCGGCGGCCTGCTGCGCCTTCCGCGCCTCCTTTTCCTGGGTGAAGTTGTCGTAGTTGCCGTGGTAGTAGTGCAGGGTGCCGGCGCGGAGCTCGAGCATGCCGGTGCAGAGCGCGTTGAGAAAGGCGCGGTCATGGGAGATGACCACGAGGCCGCCGGGGTAGCGGGAGAGGTAATCCTGGAACCAGAGCAGCGCCTCGAGATCGAGGTGGTTGGTCGGCTCGTCCAGCAGCAGGAGCGCGGGCTCGGCGACGAGCAGCCGGGCGAGGTGGGCGCGCATCACCCAGCCGCCGGAGAAGGACTTGGCCGGCTTGTCGGCGTCGCCCGCCTTGAAGCCGAGGCCGGCCAGGACCCGGTGGGCGCGGGGTTCGAGGGTGTAGTCGATGTCCCAGCCGTGCTCGTCGGGCACCAGCTTCTTGCCGCCGGTGGCGATGTGGAGGATGGATTCCTCGCCGGCCGGGGCGCTTTCCTGGGGCAGGAAACCGAAGTCCGCCCCACGTTCCCACTCGATGGTGCCGGTGTCGGGTTTTTCCTCGCCGAGGATGAGGTTGAACAGGGTGGTTTTGCCGGCGCCGTTGGGCCCGACGAAGCCGAGGCGGTCTGTGCGCGCGATGAACAGCGACACGTCGCGGAAGAGTTCGCGCGTGCCGTAGGACTTGGAAACGTCGGCCAGAGTAAGCATTAGAACCGGACAACGAACCGCATCAATCGGCCCGCGTCAATGGCCGGTATCAGCGCGCGAGGGTGAGGGCGATGCAGCCGGCGACGGCGATGACGCCGCCGACGATGGAGCGCCGGGACGGCCGGTCACCCTCGAACCAGTAGGCCAGGGGGATGGCGACGAGCGGGGTGGTGGCGACGATGGGGAGCACAATGCCGCTCGGAGTATGGGCCAGGGCCCATTGGTAGCAGCTGACCCCAAGCACCGGCCCGGCGAAGGCGTGGCCGACATACCACCGCCAGCCGCGCGGTTCGGGGTGGGTGGCGGGGGCGACGGGCTGGTGCAGCAGGGCGCGGATGAGGAAAAACAGCAGCACCAGGCCGAGCCCGCCGAGCATGCGGTGATAGGCCGCGTTGATGCCGTTGATGGCGGGCTCGCCCGCCGCCAGTGCGGCAAAGTTTCCCTGCCGGCTGACGACCGCCCCGAGGCCCTGCCCGAGCGCGCCGATGAAGCCAAAGAGGAAACCGAGCGGGCGCACCGCCACGCGCGGCGGACTGGACTTGCCGGGCATCAGGGCCAGCGCCACGCCGCTGAGGATGACCGTGCCCCAGAGGACCTGCGCCCCGCTCAGCCGCGTGCCGAGCCAAAGCCATTCGCAGAGGGCGGCGATGGGCGCGGCGAGGCATTGCACCATCAGCACGGTCAGGCGCGAACCGAGCAAGGGCAGCGCGGCGAACATGGCCAGATCGCCCACCCCCATGCCGATCATGCCGCTGGCGAAGAGCCATGGCGTGCTGGCGCTGGCCAAGCCCGTGCCGCAGGTGTGGGCGAACAGCCCGAGGAGCACGGCGGCCACGAGCAACCGGCCGAGGTTGGCCGTGCGCGCACCGCAGGCCCGGACGCTGCGGTTCGCAAAGATGATGGAAACCGCGAAAAAGAGGGTGGCAAAGCAGGCCGCAAGCATGGGACAAAGACTGAGACAGGAAGCGGATACGCCGCCGGTGGCGACTTTTTTGTGGCGAATACCGCCGACCGGCCCTAGCTTTGCTATCCATATGAAAGTCAGGAAATCCCGCATCAAGCCCGAAGCCCGCAACGCCGCCCTCGCGGCCAAAAAGGGCCCCATCTCCAGATTCATCGCCCACCACTACCGCCACTTCAACGCCGCCGCCCTGGTGGATGCCGCCAAGGGCTACGAGGCGCACCTCGCGGCCGGCGGCAAGATGCTCGTGACCCTCGCCGGCGCCATGTCCACGGCCGAGCTGGGCATCTCGCTCGCCGAAATGATCCGCCGGGACAAGGTGCACGCCATCGTCTGCACGGGGGCCAACCTTGAGGAGGACATCTTCAATCTCGTCGCCCACGACTATTATGAGCGGGTGCCGCACTATCGCCACCTCAGCACCCAGGACGAGCAGGCGCTGTTCGACCGCCACATGAACCGCGTGACGGACACCTGCATCCCTGAGATGGAGGCAATGCGCCGCATCGAGGCGGTGGTGGCCGACGAGTGGGTGGCCGCGGACAAGTCCGGCCAGCGCTTTTTCCCGCACGAATTCATGTATAAGATCCTGCGTTCTGGTAAGTTGAAGAAATCTTACCAGATCGACCCGAAGCATTCGTGGATGCTCGCCGCCTGCGCCAAGAACCTGCCGATCATCGTCCCCGGTTGGGAGGACTCGACGCTCGGCAACATGTATGCCGGCCGCGTGGTGACGGGTGAGATCAAGCACGTCCACACCGTGCGTACCGGGATCGAATACATGGCCTGGCTGGCGGACTACTACCTGCAGAACGCGAAACTGCTCAGGCACGGCGAGGGTTCGATCGGTTTCTTCCAGATCGGCGGCGGCATCGCGGGTGACTTTCCGATCTGCGTCGTGCCGATGCTGCATCAGGACCTCGGCCGCACCGGGGTGCCGCAATGGGGCTACTTCGCCCAGATCAGCGACTCGACCACCAGCTACGGCAGCTATTCCGGCGCGGTGCCCAACGAGAAGATCACCTGGGGCAAGCTGGGCCAGAAGACGCCGAAGTTCATCATCGAGAGTGATGCGACGATCGTGGCCCCGCTCATCTTCAGCTGGGTGCTGGGACGGTAGTGGCGCGCGCAGGCGCGAGGACGCAAAAAAGTGGCGTCGGACTTTGCGTCTTGGCGCCTTGCGCTTCCAGTCTGGCCCATGCCCAACGCCCTTGCCGCCGAGAAATCGCCCTATCTGCGCCAGCACGCGGAAAATCCCGTGGCCTGGCGGCCCTGGGGTGAGGCGGCGTTGGCGCAGGCGCGGGCGGAGCAGAAGCCGATTTTCCTGAGCATCGGCTACTCGACCTGCCACTGGTGCCACGTGATGGCGCACGAGTCGTTCGAGGACGCGGAGGTCGCCGCCCTGCTCAACGCGCACTTCGTCGCCATCAAGGTGGACCGCGAGGAGCGTCCCGACGTGGACCGGGTCTACATGAGCTGTGTGCAGGCGATGACCGGCCACGGCGGCTGGCCGCTGAGCGCCTGGCTGACGCCGGACCTGAAACCGTTCTTCGGGGGCACCTATTTCCCGCCCGAGGACCGGCACGGCCGGCCGGGTTTCCCCACGCTGCTGCGCGCCATCGCGCACGGTTGGGCGACGGAGCGGGAGAAACTCATCGCGGAGGGCGGGCGGGCGCTGGCCATGCTGCAGGAGCATTTTGCGCGGCCGGCGACAGTCGCCGGCGAGCCGGCCGAACTCGCGGGGGCGGGCGGGGCGGCGTGCGAGCAATGCCGCCAGCAGCTGGCCGCGGCGTTCGACCCGGAGTGGGGCGGGTTCGGCGGCGCGCCGAAATTTCCGCGCGCGGCGAACTTCAATTTTCTTTTCCGGGTGGCCGCCGGGCAGGGGGTGAAGAGCGCCGTCGGCGCGGAGGCGGTGCGGCTCGCCACGGCCACGCTGCGCGCGATGGCGCAGGGGGGCTTGCACGACCACGTGGGCGGCGGGTTCCACCGTTACTCGGTCGATGCGCAGTGGTTTGTGCCGCACTTCGAGAAGATGCTCTACGATCAGGCGCAGCTCGCGGTGAGCTATCTCGAGGCGCAGCAGGCGACGGGCCACACGACCTACGGGGAGGTGGCGCGCGCCATCCTCGACTACGTCCTGCGGGATCTCACGCATCCGGCCGGCGGGTTCTACACGGCGGAGGATGCGGACAGCGCCGGCGGTGACAGCGCGGGCGCCGGGTCAGGGGCGCCGGGTCACG
>CAJBES010000021.1 GCA_903952145.1 uncultured Opitutaceae bacterium
GAGGCCGCCGACCATCGCGATACCCAGCAGCTCCCACGAATTGATGGGGAACTTGACCGCATCCATATGCCACTCGACGTAGGGCATAAAGGGTGACGATACGGTGTGGAGGAATTTGTCACAGGCCCCGGTCCAACCCATCCGATCGATGAAAGGATAGGCATACTGGGCCCAGATCCGTTGCATGAACATGCCGCCCAGGCTGACCCCGGTGCCGTAGATCACGGCGGCAAAGGCGCCCGCCGTGTTGCCAAACCGGCTGTAGAGTCCGAAAACCATCACCGGCCCGGCTCCGCCCAGCCAGACCCCCGCCATGATGGTGACGAACATCCGGATGTAGTCCAATTGCACAAAATACAGCGAGAAAAGGAAGAAAAAGACGGCCACCATGACCGCGGTCATCCGCAGCCACAACACATGCTGCTTTGGGGTCAGGGGCGTTCTGCGCAACGGCATGATGATGTCCTGCATGATCACGGTCGTGCTGTTGAACATCCGCGAGGCATCGGTCGAGACCATCAGCATGACCATCAACAGGCAGAAGAGACCTGTGAGCCCCACCGGCAGCATCTCCCGAAAACTGACCGCCATCATCATTTGATGATACTTGGTGCGGAATTTCTGAAAGGTGAAATTGGCTTCGCCGTCATGGCCGAGGGTGTTGCTGACCGTGTCCAGGTAGGGGGTGTCGAGGTTATGCTTTTGTGAGAGCGGCGCATCGGTGCCGATCCGGAGGTGCTGCTCGGGAATGGCGGCGAGGTTGGCCCGGAGCCGGGCGCGCATCCCGGCGTCCGCCACCACCTCTTCGATGGCCTTGCTGGAAAGCTCCTGGCGGATCACCCGGGCCCGCGCGGCGAAGTGTTCATGCGTCAGCACCGTGATGACGGCGATGGCCAGCATCGTGCACATCACGGTGGCGAACCCGCTGCGCCAGGACCCGAGGATGCCGGCCATTTTCTGCTCGTGGGGGTTGCGGCCCGAACCGGTGTTGTCCGCGCCGAACCAGCTGGCGCGGTTGAGGACCCGCACCATGACGGTCACCGCCAGGGCGAAGAGATTGAAGTCGCGCAGCTGTGCGATGTCGAAGGGGTTAAGGAAACTCTGGCCGGGCACCCGGTTCATCAGCACCGGAGACACCTCTGTGGTCCACGAAAACGTCGTCAGGATGTAGACGGTGACGATCACAAAGATCGGGTAGCTCATCAGTCCCTGGATGCAGTCGACGATGAGCAGGGACACGCGTCCACCCGTCCACATGACGATCACCGCCATGAGGAGTCCGATCGCCATGACGATCGCAAACAGCGACACGGTAAAACCTCCGATCATCCAGCGGTGGGGCAGCCCCAGGAAATAGATGAAAAAATTTGCCGCCACGGCCGGTCCGATGCCGTTGGCAATTGTTTCCGAGGTCGCGCGAATGAAGGCGGCGAAGATGCGGAAGGGCCGGTTGTAGCGCATCTCCAGGAATTGCCCCATGGAAAGCGCCTTGGTCTCGCGATACCGGTAAGAGCAGTATCCGGTCAGGGCCATGACGACCGACAGCGGGGCGACCAGGTATTCCCAAAACGATAGCGCATAACCGGTCTGGTAATTCACCTCCACCAGCATCACCAAGACATAGAGGCCCAGGCCGGCCTCGAGGTCGCCGACTCAGATCACATACCGGCCGGCCACCCGCCCGGCGGCGAGGAAATCGGCGACTCCCCGGGCGTAGCGGCGCGAATAAAACGCCAGCCACATCACGCAGGACACCGGGATGATCAAAATGCACCAGTCAATCCAGTGCATGACCAGCCTCCTTTCCCATGAGGGCGGCCGGCCGCATCCCGTTCGACGTGGCCTTGGGCGGTGCCATCAATCGCGGCCCTTCCTGCTGGCTACTACGTATCTTGATGGGAAACTGGACAGGCGGGCTGGGGTTGAGGGGCACGGATTCAAGGGGTTGGGAGCAGGCGGCACCTTCTGGGAACGATGACTCGTAACGCGATGTTGCCGTCTACGCGAAACTGCGAAGACAGCCGTTGCGGCGTGAAACGCGAGTTGAAAAAACAACGGGTGGCCGCGGCGCAGCGTTGTATAAGGCGAAGTCTCCGGCCCCGGCAGTTTAGCTTCAGCCGGCGGCGGGCGCAGGCGGCCATGCTGGCATCCCGGGGGATCCGGCACCTCTTCACCGGATGGCCGGCGGGCTTGAACTTTCAAGTTTGTTGGCGCGGGGGCGTTTGCCTGAGTGCATCATCATGAAGCAGGCACTATCACCGGGCAGGATGGCTCCGGTCAGGCCGAATTGCATCTAGCCATGGGTTGCGAGGTGCACGGGGTCATTCGCCGGGCCCCGACGTGCAACACCAGTCGCATCGACCACCCCTACCGCGACTCGCATGGCATTGCGCGCCGCGCTGCGGCCACTTATGTTGCGTTTCTCACCGAAAAGGCCTCCGGCCCCCTGCGGGGTTGAGAATTACCGCTTGCGCCGGCCGCACCTTCTTGCGGCCATTGTCCCTTCCGAATCCTGTTTTCATCTTTCCACTTCCCATGATCGCACCCGAGACTTTCGACCATATCCAGAACATCAAGAAGCGCGCCGGCCACCTGTGGAGGTTTCTTTGACTGCGACCAGAAGCAGCGTGAAATCGAGGCGTTGGCGGCCCAGCAGGGCGACCCGGCCTTCTGGAACAACAACGAGCGCGCCCAGCAGCACATTGCGAAGCTGAACACCCTGAAGAAGTCCGTCCTCCCCGTAGTCGCCTTCCAGAAGAAAGTCGACGATCTGGGCGTGATGGTCGAACTGGTCGAGGCCGTGTCAGGGGCTGAGTTGGAAATGCATGCGCGCGAGCTGGAGGAGTCCGTTGCCGGGATGATCACGGAGCTCGATGCGCTCGAGATCGCTTCCTTTCTCACCGGCCAGTTCGACCGCAACAACGCCATCTTTTCCATCCAGGCGGGCGCCGGCGGCACCGAGTCGAACGATTGGGCCGACATACTCTTCCGCATGTATAACCGCTGGGCGGAGCGGCGCGGCTTCACGGTGGAACTGCAGGATGTGCAGGCCGGTGACCAGGCCGGCATCAGCAAGGCCACCCTCCTCATCAAGGGCGAGCACGCCTACGGCTACGCCAAGGCCGAGCGGGGCGTGCACCGGCTCGTGCGCATCAGCCCGTTTGATGCGAACAAGCGCCGGCACACCTCGTTTTGCGCGGTCGACGTCATCGCGGAGGTCACGGACGACATCGGCATCGAGATTCCGGAGGACGAAATTCGCGTCGATGTCTACCGCTCGTCGGGCAAGGGCGGCCAGGGTGTCAACACGACCGATTCGGCGGTGCGCCTGACGCACATTCCCTCCGGCATCGTGGTCGTGTGCCAGAACGAGCGCTCCCAGATCAAGAACCGCGCCAGCGCCCTGAACGTCCTCAAGGCGCGGCTCCATGAGAAGAAACTCGATGAGCAGCGCAGTGAGATGGAGCGATTCTACGGCGAGAAGGGTGAGATCGGTTGGGGCAGCCAGATCCGCAGCTACGTGCTGCAGCCCTACCAGATGGTTAAGGATCTGCGCACCGGCGTGAGCACGAGCGATACGCAGGGCGTGCTCGACGGCGACCTCGACCGCTTCATCAACGGCTGGTTGCGGGCCGGCTGTCCGCGGCACCGCAACAAGGAAATCCAGATGGACGATGACTGACGA
>CAJBES010000022.1 GCA_903952145.1 uncultured Opitutaceae bacterium
CGTGCCGCCGGACCTTTCCCCTGATGAGCAACTATCATCTCGATCATCTCCAATATCTCGAAACCGAGGCCATCCACATCATGCGGGAAGTCGCCGGCGAATTCGACCGCCCGGTCCTGCTCTTTTCCGGCGGCAAAGATTCCATCTGCCTGCTGCGCCTCGCGGAAAAGGCCTTTCGGCCTTCGGACATCCCAATGCCATTTCTCAATGTGGACACAGGCCACCACTTTCCCGAGCTGAACGAGTTCCGCGATCTCCGTGCACAGCAACTCGGTGGCAAACTGATCGTCCGCAAAGTCGTGGATGCGATCGCCCGGGGCATCGCCACCCCCTCACCTGGTGAAGTCAGTCGCAACCGCCTGCAGATCCCCACCCTGCTTGCCGCCATCGAGGAGTTTCGCTTTGACTGCTGCATTGGCGGCGCCCGTCGCGATGAGGAAAAAGCCCGCGCCAAGGAGCGTTTTTTCAGTTTTCGCGACAGTTTCGGCCAGTGGGACCCAAAGAATCAGCGCCCCGAGATTTGGAACCTCTACAACGGGCGGCTCAACCCCGGCGAGAATATGCGCGTGTTCCCCCTGAGCAACTGGACGGAGATGGACGTGTGGGAATACATCCGGCGTGAAAAACTTGCGGTGCCGCGCATCTATTTCAGCCACCGCCGCACCTGTGTACGCCGCCAGGGCCAGTGGCTTCCGTGCAACGCCATCCAGCCGCCCAAGCCCGCCGAGGACGTCCGCGAACTCGTCGTGCGCGTCCGCACCATCGGTGACATCATCAGCACCGGCATGGTCGAATCACCGGCCGGGACTGTCGACGATATCATCACCGAAATCGCCGCCGCCCGCGTCACCGAGCGCGGCTCCCGCGCCGATGACAAAGCCTCCGAAGCCGCGATGGAAGACCGCAAGAAAGCCGGCTATTTCTGAGCCGCCGACCCACCACGCCATGATCCCATCCATTCCCGTGCCTCTGCCGGTCGACCTGCTCCGCTTCAACACCTGTGGCAGTGTCGATGACGGCAAGTCCACTCTCATCGGGCGCCTCCTCTACGACTCGAAGTCGCTGATGGAGGACCAACTCGAAGCCCTGGAGCGATCCGCCGACATCACTGGTGGCGGCCAGGTCAACCTCGCCAATCTCACCGACGGGCTGCGCGCCGAGCGCGAACAGGGCATCACCATCGATGTCGCCTACCGCTACTTCGCCACGCCCCGCCGCAAGTTCATCGTCGCCGACAACCCCGGCCACATCCAATACACGCGCAACATGGTGACCGGCGCCTCCACGGCAAACCTGTCGATCATCCTCATCGATGCGCGCACCGGCATCATCGAGCAGAGCCGGCGCCACGCGGCCATTGCTGCGCTGTTGCGCATCCCCCACCTCGTCATCGCGGTCAACAAGATGGACCTCGTGGGCTGGAGCGAGGCGCGCTTCAACGCGATCCGCGCGGAGTTTGAACAATTTCTCCCCCGCCTCGACATCAAGGACGTCAAGTTCATCCCCCTCAGCGCCCTCAACGGCGACAACGTGGTCGAACCCTCCACCCATACGCCTTGGTATGGCGGACCGACGCTGCTCAGCCACCTTGAGACCGTGCACATTGCGAGTGACTGGAACCTGCAGGGCTTTCGCCTGCCCGTGCAGTGGGTCAACCGCCCCAACCATCCCACCGATGCGCACCTGCACGATTTCCGCGGTTTCAGCGGCCAGATTGCAGGCGGCATCGTGCGCACCGGCCAGAAGGTCATGGTGCTCCCCGGCGGGCTCACGACAACCGTGAAGGAAATTCACACCTATGACGGCGCCGTTGCCGAAGCGTTTTGCCCACAATCCATCACGCTGTTGCTTGCGCACGACATTGATGTGAGCCGCGGCCACATGATTATCGGCCCCGACGACCTGCCCGGCGCCGGCAATGATCTCCATGCCCGGGTTTGCTGGATGCACCCGCGCGCCCTGCAGGCCGGTCGGAAATACTGGCTCAAGCATACCACCCACATGGTGCAAACCGTCGTCACCGAGATCACCCATCGCATCAACATCGCCTCGCTCGAACCGGAGCCGGCACCTGCCGGCCTTGCGCTCAATGACATCGGCGAGATCCGCCTGTGCACCTCCCGGCCCCTCGTGTTCGACGGCTACGCCTCCAACCGCCTCACCGGCTCCTTCATCCTCATCGAACAGGACACGCACGCCACCGTCGCGGCCGGGATGCTGCATCCGCCCCGTGAACTCGTCCGGCCCGACGACAGCGACTTTGTGATCTGAGCCGCGGCGTCCTGCGTCTCAATACCAGCCTTCGGCCCACGCCGTCTCATACATCGCGATGATGTTCTCGGTCGGGGTGACGGGCTGGATGTTGTGACAGGGCGCGAGAATGTAGCCACCGCCGGCGCCGAGCTGGCTCATGCAGTCCCGCACCTCGCGCCGCACGTCCTCCACGCTGCCGTGCGGCAGCACGTCCTGATTGTCCACGCCGCCATGGAAACAGAGCTTGGCCCCGAAGTCGCGCTTGAGTCCCACCATGTCCATCCCCGGACATACGTGTTGGATGGGATTGAGGATGTCCACGCCGAGTTCGATGAAGTCCGGGATGATCCGCCGGATCGCCCCGTCGTCATGGTGCATCACCAGCGCACCGGCCTGGTGTGCAAGGTCGATGAATTTTTTCTGCAGCGGCTTGAACCAGTGCCGGTAGCACTCCGCGCTGATCATCAGGTCATGCTGCGAACCGTAGTCGTCGGTCACTTGGGTGAGGTGAATCTTCCCGCGCCCGGCCTCGAAGAACCGGTTCGCATAGTCCCAGCAGAAGGCGCTGATGCGCCCGAGCATGTATTCCGTGAGCTCGGGCTCGGCGATGAGATCCACACAGCTCTGTTCCAGGCCGCGGATGTGGTTGTGCCAGTAAAACGGCGCCACGTAGCAGCCTTCGATGGCGTTTTCCGGCCAGGCGTCGCATTGCGCCTCGATCGTGGAAAAATCATACCAGTCGGCACTCGGCCACTCGAACGCCTCCAGTTCCGCCATCGTTGTCGCGTCCTTCAGCGCCCAGCCCACCGGCTCGCTGTAGTGCCCGGTACCGTAGTCCATATCGCGCACGCTCATCCACCACGGCGGGACCTGCCATACGCCATCGGAACGCGCACGCGCCGGCGGACCGATGTAGCGCGGACTCACCCCCACGATCTTGTCGAGGTGAAGGTGCGGCCAGAGTTCGGGATCGGTCGCCACACCGAAATGCGCCTGTAGCCGGCTGCGCACTTCGGGCGTCATCCAGATATCCAGGGGAATGCGGTCGGGCTGCCCATGACGGGCGGCGGTAAGGATGCGTTCACGGGAGGTCATCATGGGGCAATAAGTGCTGACTGAGCGGCATAGTGAGCACAAAAGGCAGACGCTATTTGCTGCTACGGCTCAATCCAGATATGTGAACAGGCTGCTGATATTAACAGCCCGACCCCCTGCCAGTAGGTTTCCACTGAAGCCACGGCCCTACGATCTCCTCAGGTGCGGAATCATATTGCCCATCCGCCCCATGGTCTACTTTAGTTGTTGGGTGAAGATTTCGGTCAAAGTCGATTATGCCTGTCGCGTCCTGATAGAGATGGCCCGTCTGCATGGCACCGGACAGCTGGCCCAAATTGAGCAACTGGCAAAGGCTGAAGCAGTGCCGTCCAATTTTCTTGCTCAGATACTCGGCGAGTTGCGCAACGCCGGCCTCATCACCAGCAAGCGTGGTATTTTTGGCGGTTACCTCCTTGCCCGGCCACCCGACCAGATTTCACTCTATGATATTGTAAAAGTCATTGATGGTGAAATGCTTGAATTCAGTGGCAATCATGCCGGTCGCTCAGGACGCAAGTTGAAACAGGTTTGGGGCGCGATCCGCGCCACCCTTGATGCAACCGCCAGAAGTTATACCTTGGACACCTTGGCATCGAAGGATACTGGCGAGATGTATCACATCTGAATACCGCCTTCACCGGCTGTTCGCTGATGACAGAGAATTTGGGTTCTCCGGCTTGACGTTCCTTACCCATCCAATACTGTATAATCCTTATGTCCTCACTACTCTTTAATGATATTGTCGCCACGGTCGGCAACACCCCCCTGATCAAGCTCAACCGTATCGCCACTGGTCTGCCCGCCAACATTTACGTCAAGGCTGAGTTCTTCAACCCGCTGGCCAGCGTCAAGGATCGCATCGGCCGCGCCATGATAGAGGCCGGCGAACGTGACGGCCTCATCAAGCCCGGCACCATCATTGTCGAACCCACCTCCGGCAACACCGGCATCGCCCTCGCCTTCGTGTGCGCCGCCCGCGGTTACAAACTCATTCTCACCATGCCCGAGACCATGTCGGTCGAGCGTCGCGTGCTCCTCCGCATGCTCGGGGCCGAGATTGTCCTCACCCCCGGTGCCGAGGGCATGAAGGGTGCCATCGCCCGCGCCAACGACATCCTCGCCCAGCAGGGCGACCGTGGTTTCATGCCGCAGCAGTTCGAGAATCCCGCCAACCCCGAGGCGCACCGCCGCACCACCGCCGAAGAGATCTGGACTGCCACAGAGGGCAACATTGACGCCTTCGTCGCTGGTGTCGGGACCGGTGGCACCATCACCGGTGTCTCCGAGGTCATCAAGTCACGCAAGGCCATCAGGACTTTTGCCGTCGAGCCTGCCGCGAGTCCCGTGCTCTCTGGCGGCAAACCCGGCCCGCACAAAATCCAGGGTATCGGCGCCGGCTTCATCCCGAAAAACTGCAACACCAAGATCATCGATGAGGTCATCCAGGTTTCGAATGACGATGCCTTTGAAACCGCGCGGCAACTTGCGCTGCAGGACGGCATCCTTGGCGGCATCTCCACCGGCGCCAATGTCTGGGCCGCGCTCCAAGTCGCCAAGCGGCCCGAATTTGCCGGCAAAAACATCGTCACTGTCGGCTGCAGCTTCGGCGAGCGCTACCTTTCCACCGCCTTGGCCGAAAAGGCCCGTCAGGAAGTCTCGACCTGATGCTGCGCCGCCGCGTTTAAGTCTCGCCTGACGCTGCCCAACCGGGTTTGCAGGTGCCGTCCGCCACGTTTGTTATGCACCACGACGCAATCCAGCTTGCCCTGCTCGCCTCCTACGAGCGCGACGGCGGCATCAACCACCTCGACGGCTTCAACCTGCCCACGCAGGGCTCGGTGCAGCAACTCGCATCGGACTACATGCACCTCATCTTCCCCGGCTTCTTCGAGGAAACCGGGGTCACGCGGCAGGAGGTCCCCGCGCTGGTGCACCGCCTCCTCGCCTGCATCGAGCAACGCCTCACCACCGAGATTGAAAAAACCCTCCGTTTCGCCCAAGGCACTGTGCCCGGGCGCCGGGCGAAGGAAATCACCGCCGCCGCCCTCAACCGGCTGCCCATGTTGCGACAGGTCATCCAGACGGATATCGCCGCTGCCTACCATGGTGATCCCGCCGCCCGCAGCGTCGAGGAGATCATCCTCGCCTACCCCTGCGTGCTCTCCATCTCGCTGCAGCGTTTCGCCCATTTGTTCTACCAGCTCGGCGTGCCTCTGCTCCCGCGCATGCTCACCGAGTATGGTCACGAGCGCACAGGCATTGACCTCCACCCCGGCGCCGAGATTGGCACGCACTTTTTCATCGACCACGGCACCGGTGTGGTTGTCGGCGAGACCGCCATCATCGGCAACTGCGTGAAACTCTACCAAGGGGTCACCCTCGGGGCGAAGTCCTTCGAAACCGACAGCGCCGGGCATCCGGTCAAGGGCGTCAAGCGCCATCCTGAAATCGGCGACCACGTCACCATCTACGCCCACGCCACCATCCTCGGTGGCGACACCCATATCGGCGAGCACTCCATCATCGGGTCCAACGTCTGGCTGATGAAATCGATCCCGCCTCGTTCCGTCGCCTACTACAAGGGTGATCAGCTGGTCGTCCGCCACCGCGAAAAGCGGGAGGAATTGGTTGAAGGTGAATCCGCGGACAGACGGCCCGCCGACTGGCAGATCTGACGGGTCGAATCGGCCGGGGCGTTTCAGTGCAGGCCGGCCTTCCGGTATTCCTTGTGACTGGCCTGAGGCAGGTCGCCAAGTGCGGCCACAAGCTTCACCGCCGCGGCATTGGCGCCACTCTTGAACGCAGCCTCCGTATTCGCCAGCGCCGCCTGAAATCTCTTCCTCTGTGACGGTAGGCCTCGGTTAACTTTGCCCGGGCCGCCCCCGGCACTCCCGCCACCTTTATCGGGATGCAGCCAAGCACCGCCGCCTGGTGCATCACCCCCGCCTACTCGAGCGTGACGGTCTTCGTCGCTCCGTCACCCGCCTGCCCTTTGACCACCCGCTCGCACCCCGCGACGGACTGGTGACCGCGGGATTGGAAAACAGCATTTCGACCTCGGTTGCCGCGTCTCAGTCCCGCCGGCCGATCAATTCCCACAACAGCACAGCGCCGGCAACCGAAACATTGAGTGATTCCACAGTCGCCGCACCGGGGATCGTGACCAGCCGCGTGCAGGCGGCCGCCACCTTCGGATCCAACCCGTGCTCCTCGTTGCCAAGCACGAGCGCCACCGGTCCGCCTGGCTTGAACGCGGTCTCGGGGCGGCCGCCACGGGTCGCGGCGCCAATCACAGTATAGCCGTTCGCACGCAGTTCCGTCAAAAACTCCGGCAGCGCCGGCACGGTCCACACGGCGACCTGCTCCAGCCCGCCCTCGGCGACGCGGTAGGCGGCATCGTTCGGCCGCGCCGCGACGGGCGAATCCGCAATCACGAGATGCTTGACGCCAAAGAACGCCGCTGTGCGCGCGAGCGCGCCGAGATTGTGCGCATTGCCGATGCGGTCGAGCACCAGCACCGGCATCCGTTGCGCCGCCCAGGCCTTCAAGTCAACCGGGCGCGGGCTGCGCGGCACCGGGGCCGCCACGACCGCCACGATGCCCCCATGGTGCACCGAGCCGGCAATCTTTTCGAGTTCGGGAGGGGCAACGCAGCGATAGACTTTCTTCGCCTGTGCCAGCGCTTTGCACATGGCCCCGATCTGCCGGCTGGTGGCCTGATCGAAAAACAGCCGCTGGATCGAAGCCGGATCGCGCGCAAACCGTGCGCGCACCGCCGTCAGACCGCAAATGGTGAGTTCCTTGGGTTTCAAACGCCAGCCAGTATGCGGTGGAAGGCGGCCGGCGCAACGCTAGGCCATGAAAAATTACGGGCGGGCGCACCTCCCGGGGCGCGCCCGATCCGTCGTTGGCATAAAGGCGGTCATGGGACATGCCGCCTGCCTGCCTCAAATCACTCCTTCGGATAACCGCTGAAATGCTTCGGGTCTTCAGGATCCTGATAGCGTTTTGTGTAGGTCTGGTTGCTCGCGGCGAGTTTCAAAAACACATCCACCGGCACGATCTCGATCGGGCCCTCGAGTTGCTTCGTGATCTCGATGAGACTGTTCACGTCGTTCGACTCCCGCACGTGCACCAGCAGAAAATAAGGCCGCTTCGCATTGAGCGCGATGAGCTCGTTCAGGTCAGCCATCACTTCGGCGCGCGGGCGGCGCGGATCAATGTAGTAATCGTAGGAGATCAGCGGCTGCGTGCCGCGCAGGTCGCGCGTGCGCGCCGGACCGTAGCCGTTGATGAACCCGATGACATGGGGGAACGCCTGATAGTAGCGGTCCACCGTCTCCTGGGTGAGGTCGGTGTTGCCGATGTTTCCGTCGGCGGCGGAATTGTCCATGATCTCCATCACATGCTCGTCGAGCAGGGCCATGAGCTTGTTGGCGCGCTCCATGAGCAGTGGGAACCGCTCGGCGGGAATGTGGTTGGGATACATGTAACCCGGGCCGGAGAGGCCGCCGATGAAATAGTCGTTGGGCATGGCCGACTCGTGGAAATACTCCAGCGCCGCCGGAGAAAACTCCGTCCAGTTCATCGTGACCTGCCAGGCGAAGGGCAGTTTGCCGCGGCCGGGTTTGGTCCATACGCCGATGCCGATCGAGTCGGATTGCACGAAGGCGAGATAGACCTTGGGTTCCGCCGTCAATTTCGCATCCGGTGCGACATGATGGTTGTTGGTGAATTTGAAACCCGGCGTGAATGTGAACTGGCAGTTGAAGCTCAGGTTCGGCAGGTTGTGCAGCCCTTCCATCCGCAGGCCATACGTCGAGAGCAGCGTGGTGTATTGCTCCTCGGTGTCCTTGCCGTAGGAGTGCCAGCCGAAGACGTAGCCGCCGGGCGTGAGTTCGGAGAGCAGCCGGCGGTTCAGCGCCAGTTCCCTGGTGTGCTGCGGATTGGCCGAAAGGTCGTGGAAGAACATTTTCTCGCGCACGCCCCAGTCGGCCATGGCCGGCATGCGCACCGCGCCGACGTGGCCGCCCATGAGCATGATCCGGTCCTTGGCGCAACGCGCCCAATAGCGGTTGTAGGCGTCCTGATAAATGGCCTCATCCGTCTGGCCGGTGTAGCGCCCACGCAGGTCGTCGATCGGTTTCAAACCGTGCTTGGTCACAAGCGGGATGAGTTCCTCGGCAACGACCACCGCATCCTCGAGCCCCGCGATGGTGAACGCGACGTTGAGCGACGCGCCGACGGCCTTGTCCCAGACCACATAGCCCTTCGCTGCGTCCGCAAACTGCGTGAGCGCCTCGTCGGCCGACTTCAACTCGGTGAACTTGACCCCGTGCTTGCGCTGATAAAATTCGAACAATGGACCGGTGATTTCCCACTGAAACTCCGGCGGATGCACGATGTAGAGCTGGGGGGTCGCGCGGTTGGCAAGGCCCTGCAGGCTGACGAGCAGCGCCTTTTCCGGCAGGCCGCCGGCGACCTTCCAGTCGAGGTCAAAGTGCATCATCCACGCCGCGCGGGCGGGTGATGCCGCGCCAGGGATGGGCTTGGTGACGGCCGCGGACACGGCACAGACGACAAACAGGGGAAGGAGGGAGATGAGCTTTTTCATGGTGTCAGTTTGCCGCTTCCGTTGGCACTTTATTGAAGACATAGACGAGCGGACGGTTCCGGGTGGAGTGCAATTCGATGAGTGTGAGGGTGTCGCCCGTCTCGCTCACACGATATTCGCTGGTCATGCGCATCAGCACTTCCCCTTGTGAGATCTCAACGGGCGTGAAGACCTCGGTGCGCAGCGTGCGACCGCCGTCGATCCACGCCGCGGTCGCCTGGGTGATCCCATGCTTGGCCGGGTAAACCGCCATGTGCCGCTGCTCGATGCGGAAGAAGTTTTTCAGCTCCACCGGATGCGCCGTGTCGACCGTGTTCGTCACCACGACCTTGCTGCGGATCCAGAGCATATCGTAGGTCAGCGCCACCCTCGTGCCGTCGAGCGCGACGACGAGGTCCACCTTATGCCAGCCATCGAGGGCGGTGCTCCGCGCGGGGTCCAGCCGCCAGCGGCCGGTCAGGGCGGGATTGGCCGCCAGTGCGGCCGTCAGCCCCAGCGCCATCAGGCCGCCGAGGATCATTCGTTTGAATGCGGTTGTTTTCATGAATAAGATAATTTTCCAGCCCTGCCTTCACCCTGTCCATGCGTTTCCCAATAATCCGGCGGGGGACGCCCGGCCAAACGCTTACCGGGTGTAGCCCTCAAAGTGCTTCGGATCGTCGGGATCCTGGTAGCGGGTCATGTAGGTCTGGTTGCTCGCCGCAAGCTTCATGAAGGTGTCCACTGGGACGACTTCGACCGGCCCGCGGAGGTTTTTGATCACCTCAACCAAGCTGTTCACATCATTCGATTCCCGCACGTGCACCATGCAGAAATACGGGCGCTTCTGGTTGAGCGCGATCAACTCATTGAGATCGGCCGTGACTTCGTCGCGGGGACGTTTCGGATCGACATAGTAATCGTAGGAAATCATCGGGCGCGTGTCGCGCAGGTCGCGGGTGCGGGCCGGGCCGTAACCGTTGATGAAGCCGATGACGTTGGGAAACGCCGCGTAGTAGCGGTCCACCGTTGCCTTGGTGAGATCGGCGTTGCCGACGTTGCCGTCGGCCGCCGAGTTGTCCAGAATCTCAAAGACCCGCTCGTCGAGCCGCTCCATCTGCCGGACGGCTTCCCGCATCAGCCCATCGAACCGCTCCGCCGGAATGTGGTTGGGATACATGTAGGAGGGACCCGACAGCCCGCCGATGAAGTAGTCTGCAGCAGTGGCTGATTCGTGAAAGTATTCCAAGGCCGCCGGGGAGAATTCCAGCCAACTCGGGATCGCACTCCACGCCAAGGACAGGCGCCCGCGGCCCGGCTTGGTCCAGACCCCGAGGCCGATCCCGTCCGACTGAACGAAAGCCAGATAAACTTTCTTTTCCGCCACCAGTTTGGTGGCACGGTCGACGTGGTGCTGGTTGGCAAACCTGAAGCCGGGCGTGAAGCTGAACTGGCAGTTGAAGCTCAGGTTGGGCAGGCTCTGCAACCCCTCCATCCTCAGCCCAAACGTCGAAGTAAGCGTGGTGTGCTGCTCCTCGGTATCCTTCGCGTAGGAATGCCAGCCGAAGACAAAACCGCCGGGATTCATTTCCGAGAAGAACTGCTTCTCCAGCTCCACCTCATCCGGTTGGGCCGGATTGGCCGAGAGATCGTGGAAAAACATCCGTTCGCGCACGCCCCAGTCGGCGACGCCGGGGATGCGCATGTCGCCAGCGTGGCCACCCATGAGCATGAGCTTGTCGTGACTGCAGCGCGCCCAGTAACGCCCCTTCGCCTCGGCATAGATCTGGACATCGGTCATGCCGGCGTAGCGGCCGCGCAGGTCGTCGATCGGCTTCAGACCGTGTTTTGCCACCAGCGGGATGAGCGCCGGCGTGACGATCACGGCATCCTCCAACCCGGCAATGGTATAGGCGACGTTCATTGTGGGCATCACGGCCGGGTCCCAGACCACGTAACCCTTGGCGTATTGGGCAAACTGGGTGAGCGCCTCGTCGGCCGTTTTGAGTGCGGTGAACTGCACTCCGTGCTTGCGCTGGTAGAATTCGGCGATCGGCCCGGTGATCTCCCACGGAAAGTCATCCGCGTGGGTGATGTAGAGCCGCGGGGCCGTGCGGTTGGCGAGACCCTGCAGACCGATCAGCATGGCCTTTTCGGGCAGGCCGCTGGCATTTTTCCAATCGCTGTCGAAGTGCAAGAGCCAGGCACTGCGACCGACCTTGGCCGGGCCGGAGATTTCAGCGCTGGCATGCGCCAAAGGTGCCCCCCCCAACGACAGTAGGGCCAACAGACGGATAAGACTTTGCATGGTCTTCATTTCTTTTCCTCCCCGGTGACTTTATTGAACACATAAACCAACGGACGCTCACGGCTGGAGTGCAGTTCGATAAGCGTGAGCGTATCACCCAGTTCACCGAGCCGGTATTCGCTGTAAATGCGCATGGTCACATTGCCTTGGGATACCTCCACCGGAGTCTCGACCTCAAGGCGCAGGGTGCGACCCCCATCGAGCCAGGCCGCCGTGGCGTGCGTGATGCCGCCCTTCGCAGGATAAACCGCCATATGCCGCTGTTCCACGCGAAAATAATTCTTCAGATCGACCGCCCGGGCGGTGTCATAGCTATTGGTCGCCGCAAACTTGGTCGTGCGCCACTGCATGTGGTGCGTGAGACCGACCTGGGAACCATTCAAGGCCACGACCAAGTCCATGGAATGCCAGCCATCCAGCGTGGAACTGCGCGCGGTATCCAACCGCCAGCGGCCGGCCAGGGCGGGGTTGGCTGCCAATGCGGCCGTCAGCCCCAGCGCGAACAGGCCGCCGAGGATCATTCGTTTGAGTGCGGTTGTTTTCATAGGCACCGGGCAGTTAACGCCCTGTGCCCGCTTGCTGTCCACGCGTTTTGCAAAAAACCGCCCGAACATTCAGCGGGCCGCGGCCACCTCGCCCACGAGCGTGAATTCCTCCCGGTCGTGATATAAATGTCGGATGCGCAGGCCGGGGGCGTGCACTTGCAGGCACGAGCCCGGCAACCGCAGTTCCTGCAGCAACGCCACCGCGTCCACCCGGCCGAATTTTAGGTTCACTACAAAACGACGGCACCAGCCGTGACTCAGCCATGGCTCCACGATGTGCCGCAGCACATGGTGCGGTTCCTCCACCAAATCGCAGAACAGCCAGTCGCAAACCTGCCCTGCCACCGGACGGTAGCCAAAGGCGTCCTCCCGCCGGTGCTCGATCCGTGGGTGGGCGAGCGCGCCGCCCTTCAGCGGGCCGTTGTCAATCGCCAGCACGTGCGCGCCGCGCTTGGCCGCGCTGTAACTCCAGCCCCCCGGGGCCGCACCGAGATCCACCACTGTCTCGCCTGCCTCCGGCTCAAGGCCAAGCACCCCATAGGCCTCCTCGACCTTCAGGTAACTGCGCGATGGTGCCAGTGCATCGTCCGCCATGCGGCATTGGCCGTTGCCGAAGAGGTCGCGTCCCGCGACGGCCACGCCGAAATCCGTGAACCACACCGCGAAGCCCCGCGCCGCACCCACGCCGCGCGGCAGTTCGGGCCACGCCAGCTTCGCGACCCGCGAGAGTTTCTTTTTCAACAGGACATGAAAGGCCCCTTCCACGCCGCTGATCCTCCGACCGAGCCCGATCAGCTCCGCCGGTCCGGCAAAAACGCATGGCCACGGCGCGGCGATGCGCTCGCCCTGCAGACTTTGCATGAAAAAATCCGCCAGACGCTGCGCCAGCGCATTGACCGAGTCGCCCTTCACCTCCACTTCACCTCGCAGCAGCCAGTGGGCAAAAACAAGGTCGGTCGCCGGCACGGTCTCCGTGCGCACCCAGCCAGGGCCCTGCTGCGACACCGCCGCGCCGCCCGCCCCCAGTTCCCGGGTGAGGAGCGCTTCAAATCCGGCTTGGCAGGTGATCAGCATGGGGCGAACCGTGGCGCATCCGCCCCGTTCCCACCATCCCAAACCTTGGCCGTTGGCTCAAACCAACTCGCAAGCACCACCCGCGCACGCTGGCGCCGCCTTCAGGTCGGTCTCGTCGGATCCCTCACGCATCAGTGTGTAATCCATGCGGTAGGGCCGCAGCGAGTTCCACTTGTGCACGTCGGCGTCGGTCGTGACCTCCTCACGGGGTGCTTGCGCATAGGCTTTGTCGCCCGCGTCCTGCAGGAGCGAAATACCGGTGAAGTAGCTCCGGTTGGCCCAGATGAAGTCGGCCACGAGATCCCACTCGTCTGCGCGCACATTGCAGGTGTTGGAAACATTGTGGTGCAGGGTTGGCGAACGGGACTGCGGGTCGCCGCCGGGAATGACCCAGCACTGTTGGACGAGCTTGACCAATTCCAGAAACTGCACCGCGGTCAGATCCTTGCGCAGAATCGCCTTTTTGGGCGCCTCGATCGGGAAGGCGATGACATCGTCGGTGTCGGGATTGTAGACCGACACCTCGGTCATCTGGGGATTCACGGACTTGAAGAAAGTGTAGACCGGCTCCTTGCGGTTCGCCTGCACGCGGCGGAAGTAACACCGGGCGTGGTGCGGATGGATGCCGGAAGCGGCGTTGAGGATGAGGGAGGCCGTGCCCTCCGGTTTGCACGTGCTGATTTTTGCGGCCGGCCGGATGCCGATCAGTCCCGCGATGAGGCGGTTCGCAGCACGGCACAGTCGCGCGCCCTGAGCCAAAATCTCCTGGTCAAAGAGCACGCCGGGATTGTCCATGAAACCACAGATGGACACGCCCAAGAGTGCATCGTGTTCGTTGAGCAAGCGGGTCACCGGCCCGAGATAGGGCATGTCGGTGTAGGCCGCCTGCAGCGTGCCGATCGCGGTCGCGGCGAGGCAGGCCTTGTAAAAGGCCGTCTCCGTGGCGGCCGCGTGGCCGTTAATCGTCGTGAGGTTGCAGTGTTGAAAACCCGACAACCGGGCCGTGCCCGGCAGATCGCCCTTGTAACCGTGACGGAAGAGGTCGCTCAACTCCGTGGGGCTAAGCTCCCAGTCCACCACCGGCAGCAGGCTGATCTCGGCGCAGGGGTTGCAGCCGGCGTCAGGATTATCGCAGAAATAAAAGCCCGGCTCCCCAAACTCCTTCTGGGCCCGGAAGAGTTTTCGGAAATGTTCGGCACTGCGGTCACTGCGCGAGAGCACGGCCGAGTTGTTGGAGGCGGAGCGCTGCGGATACTGCTCGAACCAGTTGCCGGTTTTCGCGTTCATCATCTCCTCGTCGTCGGGTGAAAACAGGCAGATGGTCGCCGAGCGGCGGATGCCGCCGGCGAGGACCGCTTTGGCGATGAACATGCAGATGTCGTAAACCTCGATCGGCCGGAACATACGGCCTGCGACCTGCTCAAGAATCTGTTCCACCCGGTTCAACGCCTTCTTCAGCGGCAGGTGCCCGGGCGCCTTGCCGCCCGAGGTCTTCAACCAGGCCCCGCGCGGCCGGATGGCCGAGTAGTCGAACTCGACCTTGCGACCCTCCAGGAACGAGAGCATCAGGGCGTGCAGGGCGTCGGCCCAACCCTCGATCGTGTCGGCCACATGGTGATGCTCCATCGGCAGGTCGTTGTCCGCAGCGCGGGCCGGCAGGGGCGGCAGCAACGCGATGTGGTGTTTCTGCACCGAAAAGCCCACGCCGCACCCGCTCAGGAGCAGGTAGAAATATTCCCGGAAGAACTCCAGCCGGTCCACATTGGAGAAGCTGCAGTTGAACATGCGGCTGTGGTTGCCGAGGATCGCCTCGCCGCCAAACTGCATTGAGCGCATGCTGGGCAGCACTTTTTTCGCCGCCACTTGGGCAAAGGCCTCACGGATGAGGCCGCCGAGGTCCGCCCCGCTCCAGGCCCGGACCAGCAGGTCGGCCTTCGATCCAGCCAGCTCCGCGACGTCGGCCGGCAGTTCCACCGGCAGCCGCTGCTTCAGCTTGTCGGCGAAAAAATGCAGATGCATGTCGCGCACACGCTCGACGCCCTCGGTGAAAATTTCGCGGCGGCCCAGCTCCGGCCGGTAACGGGCATACTTCGCCATCGCAATGTAGTCGGAGAGCCCGTTGTTGGCATACTGCGTAAGGCGGCGCTCAGCCCGCCGCGCCCGGTAGAGCATGTAGGCTCGCGCCACTTCCCAATGGCCCGCGCCCGCGATCGCCTTTTCCACGGCGTCCTGCACCTGCTCAATGGTCGGGTGCCGGCCGTCGCGGTAGTGGAGCTCGAGCATCTGCGAGACGCCGGCCGCGATGCGCGTCACCTCGGCGAAGTCGACGCTCTGCAGCCCGTAGCAGGCGAGCATGTCGTCGCGGTAGGGATTCGCGGCGTTGTCCGTGCGGACCTCGTGGAAAGCCAGCGCGATGGCCCGCGTGACCTTGTTGAGGTCGAAACGCACGCGCGTGCCATCGCGTTTGGCCACCAGCCGCGCCGCGGCGGGAATGGCCCGGCTGAGGAGTTGCGCACCCTTGCGCTCCACCTGGCTGAGGGTTGCAGTTTCGTGGTCTTCGAGGTCGGGAAGAAAGGTTGAATTCATGAAAGAGGAGTCAGCTGTGGTTCACCCTACACCTGCTGTGGGCGTTAAACCGGCGGGAGACTTGCTTCAGCAGTCTCCGCTGGCGCAACCCCAACAACCGGGCGACAAGGATCGAGATCAGTCCCGGCAATCCGCAGGCCCGCGCACGGTGTGGCGGGAACGCATGGGTAATAGGCGGGGAAAAGGGTCGGCGACATGCTGATAAAAGACGTTGGCAGCACCCTACCTGGAGCAGTTTGACCACAGAGAAG
This sequence comes from uncultured Opitutaceae bacterium, assembly GCA_903952145.1. Classification (GTDB taxonomy): domain Bacteria; phylum Verrucomicrobiota; class Verrucomicrobiia; order Opitutales; family Opitutaceae; genus UBA2377. The sequence continues at coordinate 15,706 of CAJBES010000022.1, forward strand.
GCGCACGGGTGACCACTACTGGTTGTGGTGTTGGCCACGTCAATCACCTACAGGTTGTGTCGGCCAATCATTATTTCAAGTAATACCAATTCCTGCAGAGATTACTGCTTCTTCCAATGTAGCATCTGGAGAAGCATTAATATATGGACAAAATTCGCGTAGTTGGCGGCACCTTGCAGCACCCAGTTTTTCCTCACAGTCGGTGCAGGTGGAAGCCGCCATCGACGTCGAAGCAGGCCCCGGTCGAAAACGGAAACCGGTCCTCCACTATGGCCCGCACGGCCCGGCCGATGTCCTCGGGCTTGCCCCAGCGGCGGATCGGCGTGATGCCGCGCTGGTCTCTGATGATAAGCTGGTCGTATTTCTCCTTCACCCCGCCGGTCATGTCGGTTGCGATCACCCCGGGGCGAATTTCGTAGACGTTGATGCCGTCGTTTGCGAGGCGGTCGGCGAACAGTTTCGTCATCATCGCCAGTCCGGCTTTCACCATGCAATAGTCGCCGCGGTTGATGGATGCGGTGTAAACGGAAATCGAGGTGATGTTGACGATGCGCCCGCGGAAGCCCTCGTCATCGGGCGCCTGCTTTAGCATCTGCTTCGCCACCAGTTGCGAGAGGAAGAACGGTCCCTTCAGGTTGATCGCGTAGAGCCGGTCGAAACTCTCTTCCCCCGCGTCGAGCAGGTCGGCGCGCACCTTTGGCGCCACGCCGGCGTTGTTCACGTGCAGGTCGATGCGTCCGAACTGCGCCACCGTCTCCGCCACCAGGCGCTCGCGGTCCGCAGCCACGGCGACGTCACCCTGCACGGTGAAACCGTCGCCGCCCGCCGCCTTGACGAGGGCAAGGGCCTCGGCGGCCGCGACGGCGTTGCCGGCATAATTGATGGCCACGCGGCAGCCCGCGCGGGCGAGTTCGAGGGCGATGCCGCGGCCGATGCCGCGCGATGCGCCGGTGACGAGGGCGGTTTTCGGTGCCATGATGGCCCGAGCGAAACGATCCGCGCGCCGCCCGCAACGCTGGATTCGCGTCCGCCCGGCCGGCGTGCTCAATCCGCCCGGCGGTAGCGCAGCAATTCGCGCGGCGCCACGCCGTGCACGGCCTTGAAACAACGCGAAAAATGATACGGGTCGTTGAAACCCATCCGCTGCGCGGCCTCCTTCACCAACCCGCCGTTCTCGACGAGCTGCTCGGCGGCCAGAGTCATCTTGCGCCGCAATAGGTGCTGGTAGGGGCTGCAGTCATGGTAGCGCCGGAAGAGACGGCAGACACTTGACACCTCGAGCCCGGCCACGAGTGCAATCTCCTGGAGGGTAGTGAGTTTCTCCGCCCGCTCCTCAATCAGCGCACGACACCGGAGGAAGCGCTCGCGCGCCGGGTCTTCGCCCTGTGCACCCTGCCGGATATGCTCCTCTACCTTGAGCAGCAACAACTCGAGCCGCACCGCGCACAGCGCCATCGTCAGCCGCCCGCGCCGCTGTCCCTCGTGGATCAAATCCTCGAATAAACCGCGCAGTTCGGCGTGCACCGCCAGCAACTGCACCCGCGCCGGCGCCACCCCGGCCTGCACCAGCCGCAGACCTGCCTTCGCCCCCGTGAGGCAGACGAAATACTTCAACATCGGCCTCGCCGGATCCGTGTGGATGGCACAGCGCGTCGCCCGGCTGTAGGCAAAAACTGCGCCGGGCCCCAACCGATGCCGCGTCCCGTCCAACTCCACCCAACCCTCGCCCTCCGCCACATATTCCAGGCCGGCATAGGCATAGGCTTCGCGGTCCACCCGGTAGTCGGGATTGCAGAGCTCCCGCCCGCCCAGCGCCGGTCCGACCTTGGCCCCGCGTGCCGGGGCCAGATTGAGAAAAAAATACCGCGCGCCACTGACCTGTTGGGAAAGCAACGCGCGTTGCGGAGACTGGCCGACTTTATCCATGCCTTTTCACAAACTATCCATTCCGGCGGCCCGTATGCCAGAGTATAATCACCGCCCATCCAGTCACACGCGGCCGTATTGCACGCCGATTTTATCTAGTAACCCAGAATTCCCATGAAAAAATCCCCGACAAAAACCATTCTGCTTGTCGCCAACGGCGACCTGCGCCAATCCGCCAATGAAAAGACCTGGCCCGGCCAGCAGGCGATGGAACAGCAACTCACGGCCGCGGTCGCCCGGCTTGGCTACAAACTCGTCCGCGCCCATCCCTACAAGCCCGACCTCAAGCACGGCTTCATCGCCTCCCAGAAGGAAGGCATGGCGGTGTTCGCAGGCATTGACCCACGGACCCCCCTCATCGTCGCCGAGGCGGTGTGGCAGTATTCGCACCACATCCTCCACGGCCTCATCTCCCACCAGGCACCGATCCTGACCGTGGCCAACTGGTCGGGCACCGCCCCTGGTCTCGTCGGCATGCTCAACCTCAACGGCTCCCTCACCAAGGCCGGCGTTAAATACTCCACCCTCTGGAGCGCCGATTTCACCGACGATTTCTTCCTGACCAATCTGGCGGGCTGGCTCAAGACCGGCGCCGTCAAGCACAAGGTCGCGCACGTCAAGCCGCTCGCCCGTGGCACTGTCCCCCCGAAGGCCCGCGCTCTCGCGAAAAAACTCGCCGACGAGCTCCGCCGTAAAAAGTCCATCATGGGCATTTTCGACGAAGGCTGCATGGGCATGTATAACGCCATCATCCCCGACGAACTGCTCTTCAAGACCGGCGTCTACAAGGAGCGCCTCTCCCAGTCCGCCCTTTACTACGGCGCCACGCAGGTCAGCGACGCTGAAGCCGGCGCGGTTTACGACTGGCTCAAGGCCAAGGGCATGAAATTCCACCTCGGCACCAACCCTGACACCGACCTCACCGAGGCCCAGTTGCTCTGGCAGTGCAAAACCTACGTCGCCGCGCTGCGCATCGCCGACGAGTTTGGCTGCGAGACCATCGGCATCCAATACCAGCAGGGCCTCAAGGACCTCCTGCCCGCCTCCGACCTCGTCGAGGGCCTCCTCAACAACTCCGACCGTCCGCCCGTCGCCAACGCCAAGGGCGAGATCATCCGCGACGGCCAGCCGCTCACCCACTTCAATGAGGTGGACGAGTGCGCCGGCCTCGACGGCCTGTTCACCAACCGTGTGCATCAGGCCTTGGGCCAGCCGGTGGAAAACACGCTCCACGACCTGCGCTGGGGTGATTACGACCGGAGTGGCACGACCGGCGAATACGTCTGGGTGTTTCTCATTTCCGGCAGCGCACCGCCGGCCCACCACATCGACGGTTACAAGGGCACCGACTCGATGCGCCAGCCCTACATGTATTTCCGCCTCGGCGGCGGCACCGTGCGCGGCATCGCCAAGCCCGGCGAGATCGTGTGGAGTCGCGTGTTCGTCGAGGGCGGCAGGCTCAAGATGGACCTCGGCCGCGCCAAGGTCATCACGCTCCCGCGCGCCGAGACCGAACGCCGCTGGCAGGAAACCACCGAGCAGTGGCCCATCATGCACGCGGTCACCTACGGCGTCTCGCGCGACCAGATGATGGCCCGCCACAAGGCCAACCACATCCAGGTCGCTTACGCCAACAGCGCCAAGGAGGCCGACCTCGCCCTCTACACCAAGGCGGCCCTCGCCGCTGAACTCGGCCTGGCCGTCTCACTCTGCGGCACCAAAGCGGACGGCAAAGCGCTTTAACCCCACCGCACGGTCGACGATCAGCAGCGCATCTGCATCACAACAGGGCGGCCCCGGGGTCCGCCCTGTTTTATTTTGCCCCACTTGATTAACCGTTCAGTTTGGCCCGGTTGCCCCATGAAGCCGCGCCCGCCCGGTCCCCTTCCGTTCACCCCCGTCCCCCGCAACGCCGCCGGGCCCGTCCGGCTCCCGCGCGAAAATCTCCTCCTTCATCACGACGCCACCGGCGCGACCGTCCCTGTGCGCACGCCGGCCGACTGGCAGCGGCGCCGCGCAGAAATCGTGTGCGGCATGGAAGCCGTGATGGGCCCGTTCCCCGGCGGTGTCTCGCCAAAACGCATCGCCCTTGATGTCCGCGTCGAAGAGCAAATTGACCGCGACACCTACGTCGTGCATCGCATCACCTACCAATCCGAACCCGGCAGCCGCACGCCTGCGTTCCTCTGCATACCCAAGGCCGCGCTCGCCACCAATGGCCGTGCTTTCCCCGCCGTTCTCTGTCTCCACCCCACCGACCACACGGTCGGTGCAGGCGTGGTTGTCGGTCTGGGCGGCAAGGCCAACCGCCAATACGCCAGCGAACTCGCCACCCGGGGCTACGTCACCCTTGCCCCCGCCTACCCTCACCTCGCCGGTTACGCACCCGATCTCGCCGACCTCGGCTACGCCAGCGGCACGATGAAGGCCATCTGGGACAACACGCGCGCCCTCGACGTGCTCGATTCCTGCCCGTTCGTGAGACGCGGCGCTTTCGGTGTCGTCGGCCACTCGCTCGGCGGCCATAATGCCGTGTTCACCGCCGTCTTTGAACCGCGCCTCGTCGCCATCGTGTCGAGCTGCGGCCTCGATTCCTTCCCCGATTACGGCGGTGGCAACCCCGCCCTCTGGGCCCAAGGCGAAGGCTGGTGCCAGCACCGCTATATGCCGCGCCTCGCGGACTATCACGGGCGGCTCACCGAGATTCCCTTCGACTTCCCTGAAATCATCGGCGCCCTTGCTCCGCGCACGGTTTTCATCAGCGCCCCGCTCCGCGACGACAATTTCCAATGGCAATCCGTCGATCGTATCGCCGCCGCCGCGCGCCCAATCTTCCAACTTCAC
>CAJBES010000023.1 GCA_903952145.1 uncultured Opitutaceae bacterium
CTTCGAACATACCGTGCTCACGACCGACCGGGGCCCTGAAATCCTCACCCGCTCCCGTCCCGTTTGATTCCCGTCACTTTCCCATCTTCTTTAACTCTCAACTCTCAACCTAATCCAATATGCCACGTCTCCTCGGTGTAGAAATTCCCGCGAAAAAGAAAGTCGCGTATTCCCTCCGTTACATCAACGGCATCGGGCCCACCCGTGCCGATTTCCTAGTCAAGGAAGCCGGGATTGATCCCGACATGCGCGCTTCGGACCTGACTGAAGAGCAGCTGAACAAGATCCTGCACCTCATCACTGAGCACAAATGGGTGCTTGAAGGTGACCTCCGCCGCGAAATCGCCGCCAATCTCAAGCGCCTGCAGGCCATCAACTGCTACCGGGGCGGCCGTCACCGCCGTGGCCTGCCCGTCCGCGGCCAGCGCACCTGTACCAATGCCCGCACCCGCAAAGGCCCCCGCAAAACCGTGGGTGTCACCAAGACCAAAGCTGAATAACACGCATTCCCATGGCTGAAGAAAAGTCCGTTTCCAAAAAAGAAAAAACCCCCAAGGCCGCCGCTGGCGCCGAGGCTGCCCCCGCTGCCTAGAAGAAGCCCGCCAAAGCCCCCAAGGCACCCAAGCCCACCGCCGACGGTGCCGCTCCGGTCCAACCCGTTCCGGTCGCTCCGGTTTCTGACAAGCCCGTGGAACTCATCGGTGGTGTGGCCAAACAGCCCACCGCCGAGGATCTCCTGAAGGAAGAATTGGGCGTCATCAAGGTCCGCAAGGCCAAGGGCTCGAAGAACGTCACCTCGGGTGTCGTCAATGTTCTTGCCTCGTTCAACAACACCATCGTTTCCATCACCGACCACAAGGGCCAGGTCATTGCCTGGTCGAGCGCCGGCAAATGCAACTTCCGTGGTTCGCGCAAGTCCACCGCCTATGCCGCGCAGATCGTCTCCCAGGACGCCGCCCGCAACGCTATGGCTCACGGCCTGAAGGATATCGTCATCCGCGTGTCCGGTCCTGGCCTTGGTCGTGACAGCGCCATCCGTGCGTTACAGGCCATCGGCCTCGAGATCACCTCGATTGTCGACGTCACCCCCATTCCCCATAACGGCTGCCGTCCGCGCAAGCGCCGCCGCGTCTAAGTGCCGCTTTCCAACCTTTAATCAACCACTCACATGGCTCGCTACACAGGTCCCACCACCCGCATCAGCCGTCGCTTCGGACAGCACATCCTCGGCTCGGGCAAAGCCTTCGAACGCCGCAGCTACCCGGCCGGCCAGCACGGCCCGAAGCTGCGTCGCAAACTTTCCGAGTATGCCGTCGGTCTGAACGAGAAGCAGAAGCTCCGTGCTATCTACGGCCTCCTTGAGCGCCAGTTCCGGCGCACCTTCGAAATCGCCAAGAAAGAGCGTGGCATCACCGGTGAACGCTTCCTTCAGCTGCTCGAAACCCGTCTCGACAGCACCGTTTACCTGCTCGGTTTGGCCAAGTCCCGCGCTTCGGCCCGCCAATTCGTCAACCACGGCCATATCCGCGTCAACGGTCACAAAGTTGACATCGCGAGTTACAATGTGCTGGCCGGTGACGAGATCGAAGTGAAAAATACCCCGGCTTCCCGCCAGATGGCCACGCGCAACCTCGAGGAGAACCGCATACGCAACGTCCCTGGCTGGCTCGCCCTGAATGCCGAGGCCTTCAAGGCCGTCGTCAACCGTCTCCCGACGCGCGACGAGATGGAGCAAGGCATCAACGAGCAGTTGATCGTCGAGTTTTACTCGCGCTTCTAAGTTTCCGCCACCACTTCCCAACCCGCAATACTCACCCGCCCAGAGTTCATCGCCATGTCCAAACGTCTCGGAAAGTTCGAACTCCCCAACAAGCTAACCAAGGTCGAGGAAGGCTCTTCGCCGACCTATGCCAAGTTCATCGCCGAGCCTTTTGAGGCCGGCTACGGCCACACGATCGGCAACTCCCTGCGCCGCGTGTTGCTCAGCTCCATCGAGGGCGCCGCCATCTCTTCGATCAAGATCGATGGCGTCAACCACGAGTTCCAGAGCATTGACGGTGTCGTCGAGGACGTCACCGATATCGTGCTCAATCTGAAGAAGGTTCTCATCGTCTCCCAGAAGCGCGAGCCGCTCACGCTGCAGATCAAGGTCACCAAGTCCGGCGCTGTCACCGCTGCGGACATCCAGGCCGATGCCAACATCACCATCGTCAACCCTGAGCAGGTCATCTGCCGGCTCGACTCAAAGCGGACTTTCGAGGCCGAGATCGAGATCAAGACCGGTCGCGGCTACTATCCCGGTGAGGCCAACAAGAAGGAGGAGCAGTCCATCGGCGTCATCCCGATCGATTCCCTCTTCTCCCCTGTGAAGCTTGTGAAATATGCCGTTGAGGCCACCCGTGTCGGCCAGATCACCGACTACGATAAGCTCATCCTCGAAATCTGGACTGACGGCCGTATTACACCGGACGACGCGCTCAAGCAGTGCGCCTCGATCCTCAGGCACCACATCGACGTGTTCGACCGCGTCAGTGAGGAAGCCTATGAGTTCGAGAACCAACAGTCCGAGGTCAGCGAGGAGCAGAACAAGCTCCGCAAGCTCCTCAATATGTCGGTTAACGAGATCGAACTTTCGGTCCGCGCCGCCAACTGCCTCAACAACGCGAACATCACCACCGTCGGCGAGCTCGCGATGAAGTCCGAGCAGGAGATGCTCAAATACCGCAACTTCGGCAAGAAGTCGCTCAACGAAATCAAGGACAAGCTCGAGGCCCTCGGCCTCTCGCTCGGCATGAAGTTCGACGAGCGCCTCCTCGACACCAAGAAGGAACCCTGAGTCCTTTCCCCCCTTCCGGCTCTCGCGCCGTCCGCTGCCGCCCACACGCTGCGACCGGATTGCCGATCGGGTGCCCGGCCTGAAAAAAACAATACAATGCGTCACAAAAAACACCGTTCCTCCCTCGGCGTCACGCGCGAACACCGCGCCGCCATGCTTTCCAACATGGGGGCCTCGCTCATCAAGCACGGCCGCATCGAGACCACCCTCACGAAGGCCAAGGCACTGCGTCCTTTTATCGAGAAGGTCATCACCAAGGCCAAGCAGGCCGCGGCGAAGGCCGAACCGAAGGATGCGATCCACCTGCGCCGCCTCGCCCTCGCCTCCGTGCGCGACGAGGATGCCATCACCAAGCTGTTCAACGAAACCTGCAAGGAATTCGCGAACCGCCATGGGGGCTATACCCGCATCTACAAGCTCGGCCGGCAGCGCCTGGGCGACGCCGCCGAGATGGCCTTGATCGAGTTCGTCAAGGCCGACGATGCCGGCTACAAAAAATCCAAGGGCCGGAAACCTGCGAAAGCCAAAAAGACCCCTGCGGCCGAACCAACTCCCGCAGCTGAAGTGACTCCCGCCGTCGAGGTCCCCAAGGACGAAGGCGAAGTCAAGGGCTGAGCCCCGCGCACCTGTTTGCCATAGCACGCGTCGAAGTTTCACTTCGGCGCGTTTCTGTTTATCCTTCCTGTTGCCATGTTCGAACTGCCTGTTGCTGCCGTCGTCTACTGCACGGTTGTGGCCGTGGGTTTCCTGGCACTGTGGCTCTGGTATGACCGCCGCGACCACGCCCGCTTCGAGGGTCAGCGGCGCAAGACCACCTTCCACTGCATTCGCTGCGACCGCCTATACGCCGCACCCGGCGGTCGCGAACTGTGCCCGTGCCCGCGTTGCGGTCACGAAAACTCCCGCCTCCGCTTTTAGCGCGGTTGACAGTCCCGCCGCGTCTGCGCGTTGATGCTGCCCTTCGGGAAAATTTATCCACTGATATGCCCCAGATTATCGCCGTCATCGATTTCGGTTCGCAATATACCCAGGTGATCGCCCGCCGCATCCGCGAGTGCCAGGTTTATTCTAAGATCTATCATTTCAGCACGCCAGCCGCACAACTGCGCGCGGACGGTGTGGTGGGTATCATCCTTTCTGGCGGCCCGAGCTCGGTTTTTGCCCGCCAGGCCCCGATGCCCGACCGGACCCTCTTTGATCTGGGGGTGCCGGTCCTTGGCATCTGCTACGGTCTTCAACTCATGGGTCGCTTGCTGGGCGGCAAGGTGGCCAAGAGTGACCATCGCGAATATGGCCACGGCACCCTCAAGATCCGCCGCCCTGGCCGGCTCTTCGCCGGTTTGCCGCGAAAGCTGCGGGTATGGAATTCGCATGGCGACCGCCTCATCAAGTTGCCGCCCGGCTTTGCCGCGATCGGCACAACGGATAATTCCGAATTCGCCGTCATCGAGGATCTGCAGCGCAATTTCTATGGCATTCAGTTCCACCCGGAGGTGTTCCATACCGAGAACGGAGTCGATGTTGTCCGCAACTTTCTTGTTGGAGTCTGCCAAGTCTCGCAGGACTGGACCACGGCTGATTTCATCCGGAAGACGGTGGCCGATATTCGCGCTACCGTCGGCAAGTCCCGGGTCCTCCTCGGGCTCTCCGGCGGCGTCGACTCCTCCGTCGCGGCCACGCTGATTCACAAGGCTATCGGTCGCCAGCTAACCTGCGTATTCGTGGACAACGGCCTGCTCCGGAAGGGTGAGCGTGAACAGGTCATGTCGCTCTACGCCCGTAACTTTAAGATTGATGTCCGGGTCGTGGATGCGTCGGCGCTATTCCTGCGCCGGCTGCAGGGGGTCGTGGACCCCGAGCAGAAGCGCAAGATCATCGGCCGCACTTTCGTGGAAACCTTTGAGAAATCACTCAAGTCCATTGGCGGCGCCCAGTTTCTCGCCCAAGGCACGCTTTATCCCGACGTGATTGAGAGCGTGGCCATTGGCAACAACCCTGCCGCACTCATCAAATCCCACCACAACGTCGGCGGCCTGCCCGCGCGCATGAAGCTTAAGCTGCTTGAGCCCCTCCGCGAACTCTTCAAGGACGAGGTGCGTGCTGTCGGCACCGCCTGCGGCCTGCCCCGTGAAGTGGTGTGGCGCCAGCCTTTCCCCGGGCCGGGCCTCGGTGTCCGCGTCATTGGGGCCGTCACGCGGGAGCATCTCGACACCCTCCGCCAAGCCGATGCCATTCTTCAGGAGGAAATGATGGAGAGCGGCTGGTATTGGAAGGTCTGGCAGTCGTTTGCCGTGTTTCTGCCGGTCAAATCCGTCGGCGTCGTGGGCGACGAACGCAACTACGCCTATGTGATCGGCCTGCGCATTGTCGAGAGCATCGATGCCATGACGGCCGACTGGACGCGGCTCCCCTACGAACTCCTGCAGGTCGTCTCCAGCCGCATCACCAACGAGGTGCGTGACGTATCCCGCGTCGTATTGGACGTCAGCTCCAAACCGCCCGCGACCATCGAGTGGGAATAAGTCTGCGCCAGCATTGCTTGGCGGCATTTCTTGTCCAAACTACCCCTCTGCCATGACGCCATCCCGCCTTTTGCACCGCTTCTGCCTCACGCTTGCCCTCGCCGGCCTGACCATGCTGACCGCCGGTGCGGCCGAACCTGCGATCATTGCCAAAGCCCGCGCCTATCTCGGGGGTGAGACTGCGTTGAACCAAGTCACCTCACTGCACTATGTCGGCACGCTGACCCTCGACGAGGCCGTGCCCGCCACCGGCCCGACGCCCCCGGCGGTGGCGATCGAGATCATTTTTCAAAAACCGAGCCGGCAGCGCAGTGTGATCACCGCCGGGAAGCGTATCGAAATCACGGTGCTCGATGGTTATGACGGCTGGCAAAAAGTGCAGGATCCCGCCGATGCCACGCGTTGGACGCTTTCGCTGATGCAGACCGATCAGATCAAGAACCTGCGCGCTTACGTCGCGGAAAACCTCGCCTTCTTCCGCGCTGTCACGGACCGTCAGGGCGCCGTGGAGGATTTGGGCGCGGCCATGGCTGATGGGGTCGCCTGTCGCAAGATCGCCTTTGTCTATTCGCCGCAAATCGCCTTCTACCGTTATTTCGATGCCGGCACGGGCCGGCTCGTGCTCACCGAGACCAATCAGGGCGAGGCCATCCGCGAAGAAGGCCAGATTATTGCCAGCGGCGTGAAGTTCCCCAAGACCCTTGTGACTACGATCAAACGCCCTGACGGTTCTGTGCAGCGGGTCACGATCAATTTCGAGAAAATCGTGGTGAACGAGGTCTTTCCCGACAGCCTCTTTGCCATGCCCATACTGGGCGTGAAATAGTCGTTTCGTTCCACGCCTCGCGCTTTTGCCGTCCTGTGCGCACCCTCAATTACAGCAGCAAGACCTTCGACACTGACCTCGCGGCATTTTGCCGGGGGTCCGAGGTGCCGCGTGAAATTGCCGTGGTCGTGGCCGACATCCTGGCTGATGTCCGGACCCGGGGTGATCTGGCGGTGGCCAACTATGCCGCCAAATTTGATGGGGCCAAGTTGCGCTCGCGCGATTTCCGGGTGGCGGAGACCGAACTCGCCGCGGCTGCCCGACGCCTGCCGGTGGCGGAAAGGCGTGCCCTGCACGAAGCACATGCCAGCATCCTGGCGTTCAACCGCCGCGGCCTGCCCCAAGCTTGGTCCGGCCGTAATCCGCAAGGCGCGGTAGTGGGCGAAAAATACGATCCGATCCGACGGGTCGGTCTCTATGTGCCTGGCGGTCAGGTGCCTTTGGTTTCCACCGTCCTGATGACGGCGACTCTCGCGAAGATCGCCAACTGCCCCGAAATCGTCGTCTGCACTCCTTCCAATACCCAGGGCAGGGTGGCCGATGGCTTGATGGCGGCGCTGCACCACGTCGGTGTGACGGAGGTCTACCGGATTGGCGGCGTGCAGGCGATAGCGGCCATGGCCTACGGCACCGAGAGCATTCCCGCCGTGGACAAAATTTTCGGTCCCGGTAACGCCTACGTCTGCGAGGCCAAGCGGCAGGTCTTCGGGACAGTCGGCGTGGACTCGCTGCCCGGTCCCAGTGAAGTGATGATCATCGCGGACGAATCGGCGCGACCCGATTTCGCCGCCGCCGATTTGCTCGCCCAAGCCGAGCACGGCTCGGGTCGCGAGAAAATCTACCTGATCGCCACGTCCGCAAAGATCATTGCCGCCATCGCGGGCGAGGTGACGCTGCAACTGGGCTTGATCAGCCGCTCTGAGAAAATCACCCGGGTGCTCGATCACGGATTCCTTGCCGTCGAAGTCTTGTCGCTGGCGCAGGCGGTCGCCGTGGCCAACTACGTCGCGCCTGAACACCTGGAGTTGTTGGTGAAGGAACCGGCCGTGAAAAAGCTTGTGCAGACAATCACAACTGCCGGCGCGATCATGATCGGCAACTTTACGCCGACGGCCTTGGGCGATTTCACCGCCGGGCCCAGCCACGTGCTTCCCACGGGACGCGCCGGGCGGTTTTTCAGCGGGTTGCGCGTGGCGGATTTTTTGCGGCGGACCAGCATCGTCCGCTATGACCGGACCAGTGTGCGCGCCGGCAACCGGGTCGTCACCACCTTCGCGGCAATGGAACAGCTCGACGCCCACGGGCGGTCGGTGGCTGTGCGCACCAGGAAGCCAGCCAGGTGAGCGGCGCTGCGCTCCAGTCGCTGGCGCTGCCGCACGTCGCCAGCCTCCACGCCTACACGCCCGGCCTGCAGCCGCCGGAGCCGGGCTGGACCAAGCTCAATACCAACGAGTGCCCGTATCCGCCCAGCCCGCGCGTGGCGGAGGCCATCCGGCACGAATTGGGGAAGGACGGCGGTTCGCTGCGGCTCTATCCCAATCCGAAGAGCACCCCGCTGCGGGCCGCGGTCGCGGCCCTGCACGGCCTGCGCGAGGAGAATGTCTGCATCGGCAACGGGTCCGACGACATCCTCAACCTGCTCGTCCGCTTCTTCTGCACGCAGCAGGCTGCCGCGGGGTTCACGCTGCCCAGCTATTCGCTCTATCCGGTGCTCGTGGGGATTCAGGACGGGCGCAGCTCCGGGATCGAGTTTGACCGCTCCATGCGGCTGCCGCTGGCGAAAATCACCGCTTCCGACGCCCGGGTCTTCTTTCTCACGTCGCCCAATGCGCCCACCGGCGTGGCCTTTGGCAACGAGGAGATCGGACAGGTGTTGCGGTCATTCCGTGGGCTGTTGGTGGTGGATGAGGCCTATGCACCCTTCGCCCGGGAAAACGCCATCCCGCTGTTGGCGCAACATCCCAACCTCGTCGTCGTGCGCACCCTTTCCAAGGCCCATGCGCTGGCCGGTCTCCGGGTGGGCTACGGCTTGGCGCATCCCACCGTCATCGATCTGCTCGACCGGGTCCGCGACAGCTACAACGTAAACCACCTTTCCCAGGTCGCGGCGATCGCCGCCCTCCGTGACACGGCTTATTACGAGGGCATCATCGCAAAAGTCTGCGCCACCCGGGACCGCTGGGTTGCGGCGTGGACCGCACAGGGTTGGTTCACCTATCCTTCACAGGCGAATTTTGTCTTCACCGAACCCAAAAACGCCCGCGGTGAATGCAGCCCTGCCGTGGCCAAGTCGGCCTATGACTACCTTTATTGCCACAAGGTGCTGGTCCGCTACTTCCCCAGCCATGCCTTGACCGCTTCGTTCTTGCGCATCAGCGTCGGTACGGATGACGAAATGCTCGTCCTCCAGCACACCCTCGAAGCATGGCAAAAGCACGCATAGCGACCCTCAGCCGCAAGACGGCCGAGACTGACATCGTTCTCAAACTGGAGATCGACGGCACCGGGGCATCCAAAATTGACACCGGGGTGCCGTTTTTTGACCACATGTTGACGCTGTTTGCCAAGCACGGTCTCTTCAACCTGGAGGTGAAGGCGAAGGGGGACAACGACGTGGACTACCATCACACCGTCGAGGATGTCGGCCTCGTGCTCGGGGAGGCGTTCAAGACGGCTTTGGGTGACAAGCTGGGCATCCGCCGCTACGGTTTTTTCCTCCTGCCCATGGATGAGTCCCTTGCCCGCGTGGTCGTGGACCTGAGTGGCCGCGCCTGTCTGGTCTATGACGCGTCCGCGCCGACGATGTTCATCCGCGATTTCAATCTCGTGCTCGTGAAGGAGTTTTGCCGGGCGTTCAGCAACGCCCTCGGCTGCAACTTGCACGTGAAGCTCGAATACGGTGAGGAACCTCACCATGTGGCCGAGGCCATCTTCAAGGCCATGGCCCGCGCCCTCGACGTAGCGACCCAGATCGACGCCCGCACCGCCGGCCAGTTGCCCAGCACTAAGGGTTCGCTCTAGAGCGGCGCCACCCTGCACCCAGCCCGCTTGGGCGTTGTTGCGAGATTGGTGGAGAGACGTTTCAAGGGCATAAATTCGTCAGCGATGCAGTTGCTCCCGACGGTGAAGAGTGTGCACCCGGTGGCGTATCGTTGGTGTGGATAAACTGCCACGGGTCATGCGCATGATGCTGCCAACCCCCGCGGACTGGGCCGCCACGGTGCCGGTGCGTTTTTTCATTTCAGGGTGGATGCCGGAGGGGCGGCGGCTAAGGTGACGCGCTATGTCCGCACCCACCATTGCAATCATCGACTACGGCATGGGCAACCTGCGCAGTGTCGCCAAGGCTGTCGAAACGGCGGGCGGGGCCGTGCGCATTGTCACGCGGCCGGAGGAGATTGGTTCCGCGGGGGGGCTGGTGCTGCCGGGCGTCGGTGCCTTGGCCGACTGTGTGACTGCGCTCAAGGCGGGCGGTTTGGATGTGGCGGTGCGCGCGTGGATTCGGGCGGACCGGCCTTTCCTGGGGGTGTGCCTCGGTTTGCAGGCGCTCTTTGATTTTTCGGAGGAGGCCGACACTCCCGGCTTGGGGATTTTCCCCGGCAAGGTGGTGAGATTCCGCGTGGCCGCCGACCTCAAAATCCCGCACATGGGCTGGAATACCGTGCGCTTCATGCAGTTGAACTCGCCCCTGGCGGCCGGGCTCGCAACCGAGGGCGAGGCGTTCTATTTCGTGCACAGCTACCATTGTGTGCCGGCCGACTGGTCGCTCGTGCTGGCGGAGTGCGATTATGGCGGCGTCTTCACGGCGGCGATTGCCCGGGGCCGCTGTTTTGCCACCCAGTTTCACCCGGAAAAGAGCCAGACGAAGGGAATCCAGCTCTACCGTAACTTCGTCGCCGTGGCTGCGGGGGCCTGAATGGCTGCTCAGAATTAGCAGGCCTGCTACCGGGGCCTGCCTGAGCCGGGCTATTGTTCATCAAATCGCCGGGTCCGGTGCAGACTTTTCTTTGCAAGCGGATTTTTTTTTGTTCTGCTGGCTGCCATGGCCACATCTACACTCAAACTGGACAACAAAGAGATTTCACTCCCGGTCATCACTGGCTCCGAAGGTGAAAAGGCCATTGATATCCGCAATTTGCGCCAAGACACCGGATACATCACCTATGACGACGGCTACGGCAACACTGGTTCCTGCCTGAGCAATGTGACGTTTATTGACGGTGAAGCGGGCATTTTGCGCTACCGCGGCTACCCCATCGAGCAACTGGCGGAACAGTCGAGTTTTGTCGAAGTGGCTTACCTGATCATCTACGGCGAACTGCCCACCGCCACCCAGCGGACCAGGTTCTCGGCCCTGTTCACCGAACACGCGCCCCTGCGGGAGGGGTTGATTCGCTTCATCCAAGGCTTTCCGCGCGATTCCCACCCGATGGCGCTGCTGTCCTCCTCGTTCAACGCCTTGGGCGCCTACTATCCCCGCTTGGTCTCGAACGTCCTCAACATTGACGGGACGCATTTCGACGAGAGCGCGGTCATCGCCATTTCCAAAGTCCGCACCATCGCAGCCCACTCCTACCGGGTCAGCCGCGGCGCCCGGTTGAATTATCCGAACCCTGACCTTGGCTACTGCGAGAACTTCCTCCACCTCATGTTCTCGGAGCCCTACCGCGACTACGTCGCCAAACCCGAGGTGGCGGCGGCGCTCAATCTCTTTCTGCTCCTGCATGCCGACCATGAACAGAATTGCTCGACCTCGACCGTGCGGATGGTGGCTTCCTCTGGCGCCAACCTCTTCGCCTCGGTCGCCTCGGGGGTCAACGCCCTGTGGGGTCCTCTGCACGGCGGGGCCAACATGGCGGTCATCGACATGCTCAAGCACATCCATGCCGACGGTGATGACGGCACCCGCTTCATCGAGGCGGCCAAGAGCGGCAAGGGCGACCGGCTCATGGGGTTCGGGCATCGAGTCTATAAACATTACGATCCGCGGGCCAAGATCATCAAGAAGAGCTTCTACAAGGCGCTCGCCTCCCTCGGCATCAAGAACGACCCCCTGCTTAACATCGCGATGAAGCTCGAGGAGGTCGCCCTGCACGACGACTATTTCGTCGCGCGCAAGCTTTACCCCAATGTCGATTTTTACTCCGGCCTCATCATGCGGGCGATCGGCATTCCCGAGAACATGTTCACCGTGATGTTTGCCATCGGCCGCATGCCGGGCTGGATCGCCAACTGGCACGAGGTTGCCAGCAATCCCAAGCTCAAGATCCACCGTCCCCGCCAGATTTACATGGGGCCGCCCCAGCGCGATTTTGTGCCGGTTGACCAGCGCGGTTGAACGGCGGCCCCGCCTGGCGGCCAAGGTCAGTTCGAGCGCTGCTTGTCTGTCTGAGGGTGGAAAATCTCCTCCAGCTTCAACCCTGTCAGCCGGGTGATGCCGCCGAGTAGCTGCCAGAGTGCGAACAACATGATGGCGGTGCTGGGCAGCGCGATGACTGGCCAACTCAGCAGGTTCATTTTGGCGAGTTCGGCGTTGAATTCCGGCGTGCCCGCGGGACTGCGCAGCAGCCATCGGGCGAGGGCGAAATTGAGCGCCGCGCTGAACATGAACGAGGCCACCAGCCAGTAGCTGGCGTTGGCGAGCAGGCGGTCGAACGCGGGGCGTCCGGCGTGTGCTTCGAGGGCGGCGTCGACCTTTGCCACGTCAATCACCTGCTCATTGAAAAGAAACTGGCGGACCAGCGGACGCCGACTCCGCATCGAGGCCCAGACCGCGATGCCGATCACGCCGGGCACGGAGGCCTCCTTGACGGCAAACCAGCCCCCCTCCACCTGCAGCAGGCCCAGCCCGCCGGTCAGCAGCACGCTGATGAAACCGATGATGGAAACAAAGTTCGCGGTCCGCCGCTGCCAGAAGTCGTAGAGTCCGTAGCCGAGCGGGAAAGCCAGTGCGGTCACGAGGGCGGTCGTGGGCCCCAGCCGCCCCTGGGCGCTGAGTTTCGCCAGGATGAGCGACGGAATCAGGATGTTGAAGGCGAGGTTGATCAGCAGGTTCTCCCGTTTGGAAGGGGGCCGGGAGGACGGGATGGAGGTCATTTCGTTTTTGCTATGGATAATCACCTCGGGCTTAATCACGTCAAACCTCCGTCCGCATGATTCTTCTCGGTGTCAATATTGACCATTGCGCAACCGTCCGCCAAGCCCGCTACCGTCAGGTCGCCGTCACGGACGGTGGCGTGATCGAGCCCGATCCCGTGGCGCTGGCGGTGCTGGCCGAACGCGCGGGGGCGGATGGCATCACCGTTCACTTGCGCGAGGACCGGCGGCACATCCAGGAGCGTGACGTCTGGCGGTTGCGGGAGAGCATCGCCACCCGACTCAATCTTGAAATGACCTGCACGCCGGCGATGACAGAATTCGCCCTGAAACTTAAACCCGACTTTGTCTGCCTCGTGCCCGAGAACCGCGAAGAGGTCACCACCGAGGGCGGCTTGGATGTCGTGGGCGGACGCGGGCGCGTGCGGGACTGTGTTGCGGCCATGAACGCCGCCGGGATCAAGGCCAGTCTCTTCATCGATCCCGACGAGGCGCAGATCGAATGCGCCGCTGCCGTGGCCGCACCTTTTGTCGAGCTTCACACTGGCGCCTACGCCAGTGCCTGTCACACCCCGCAGCAAGGCAGGGAGTTCCAGCGGTTGCGGCTCGGCACGGCCCAGGCCCATGAACTGGGCCTCACGGTCAATGCCGGTCACGGCATCAATTATGTGAATATCGCCGAGGTGCGCACACTGCCGCACCTTCATGAATTGAACATCGGCCACAGCATCATCAGCCGGGCGCTCTTCACCGGCATCGACGAGGCGGTCCGCGAAATGAAGGCGCGGATGAACGCATGAGCGGCGGATTCAGCATCACGCTGCCGCCCGGTGGCATCCTGCTCGGCCTCGGCTGCGACCTGATCGAGGTGGAACGCATCCACGGCGTGCTGCAAAGGCACGGGGAACGGTTTCTCCAGCGTATCTTCACGGAGGAGGAGCGCAGCTACTGCTCCGGTCTGAAGCACCCGCACAAACACTATGCGGCGCGCTGGGCGGCGAAGGAGGCGGTGTCCAAGACCTTGACGACCGGCATCGGCGCCCATCTCGACTGGACCTCGGTTTCAATCTACCACGGCATGCGCCAGGAACCCTTGGTGCGGCTGGATGACAAGGCGCGAACCCTGCTCCAACAGGTCGGGGCGACGGGTGTGCTGATCTCGCTTTCCCATACCGAAACCCACGCCATGGCGGTGGCGGCCTTGGTGCGAGGATAGCCCCATGGAAGAGAACGAACCCAGACCACCTTCGCCCGGTCAGCTCTCGAAAGTCCCCTCGTGGATTTCGCTGGGCTTTGTGCTGGGGGCGCTTTTCGTGTGGGCCCTGCCTTCGCGCGACGCGGCGCCGCCGGCGAGTGTTCCGGCAGAGCCCCCGCCGGAAGCCCCTGCGCCCGTGCTCCCTGCGTTGCCGCCGTCCCCGAGCGATATCGAGGTCGTCTTCGCTGCGTGGGGTGATCAGGCGATTTGGGTGCACGATCTGTCGGAGGTGGCCCTGTGGGATACGCAGACCCGGCAGTTCACG
Organism: uncultured Opitutaceae bacterium; assembly: GCA_903952145.1. Classification (GTDB taxonomy): domain Bacteria; phylum Verrucomicrobiota; class Verrucomicrobiia; order Opitutales; family Opitutaceae; genus UBA2377. The sequence continues at coordinate 13,801 of CAJBES010000023.1, forward strand.
CGTTACTACGAGGTGCTGCGCAGCAGCGACAGCTATTATTTTCGCTCCATCGACCGGTTGACCAGGCCGATCCTCACGCACGGGGTGAAGGCGGACTGTCCGCTGCTTTTCACCGAGACGGAGGCGATGAGGCAGGAGTGGCTCCGTGAACGGAGACAGGAGGACTGGCAGGTGATCACGGATTCCATTCCAAAACCTGCGCCGCCCGTCCCGATCGGCGCCTCCCCAAAGCCGTGAACTCCGGTGCCGCCCACCCGATTCTGTCCTGTGCCGGGGCGAAGGCGCTCGAGGCCCGGCTTTTCGGCGGTGATGAAGACCGCGAATGGCTGGCGATGCTGCAGGCCGGGAGCGCGGTGGCCGGCGCCGTGCTGCAGGATTTTGGGGAAATCGGCGGATTTCCCGGAGCCGGCCAGATGCTCGTCGTTGCGGGCAAGGGCCACAATGGCGGCGATGCCTTGCTGGCAATTGCCGAAATCCTAAAGCGGCACCCACAGGCAGCAGCGGATATCTTTCTCGTGTATGGCGTGCGCGGCCTGCGGCCGCTGGCCCGGCGCGCGTGGCAGGGTTTGCAGCAGGCGTTCCCCGGCCGGGTGCATTCTGTCACCGGTCGATCGCTGCGGACCGAGTATGCACTGAGCCTCGACGGCCTTTTCGGCTACCAATATCGTCCGCCACTCGATGCCCGTTCCCGTTCGGTTCTGAAAATGGTGAATGCTCTTTCCATCCGGCTGCGCGCCGCGGTGGATCTGCCCAGTGGTTGGGACGCGCCGGAAGCGTTTCGCGCGGACTTCACCTATGCCACCGGCATCGTCAAGGCACCGCTGCTCTCCCTGCCCAATGCGGGCCGGTTGCGCTATCTCGACCTGGGGTTTTTTCCAATTTCCACCACCGCGCCTGACATGGTGCTGACCCGCCGGGTGCTGGCTCCGCTGCAAGGCTGGCGTGAGGCTCAGGCCGACAAGCGCAAGCTCGGACATGTCTTCGTGCTCGCGGGTTCGCGCAACTACCCGGGTGCGGCGTTGATGACCGTCCTGGCGACCGTGAAAAGCGGGGTCGGTCTGGTTTCGGCCTTTGTGCCTGAGTCACTCGTGCCGGCCTTTGCGGCGCAGGTGCCGGAAGCGATTTGGATCGGATGTCCTGAGACACCTGACGGCGGGCTTGCTCTGGAAGGCCGGCACCGGTTGATCGAACGCTGGGATCGCGCGACGGCGCTCGTGATCGGTCCGGGGCTGGGCCGCGAAAGGGAAACGCTGGCGCTGGTGGGGGAGATGGTGCGGGCAACGCCGGTGCCCGTGGTGCTCGATGCGGATGCCTTGCAACCGGAGATCGTCCGCGCGGCCCGGACTCCGCTGGTGGTCACGCCCCATGCGGGTGAATTTGCCCGGCTGGCCGGGAAGACGGAGCTGCGCGATTACGCCGCGGAAACGGGCGCGACCGTTGTGCTCAAGGGTCCGGTGACCCGGATCGCCTCGGGTCAGACGGTTTATCACAATTTTTTCGGCGGGCCGGTGCTCGCCCGGGGCGGCAGCGGCGACCTGCTGGCCGGCCTGATTGGTTCACAACTGGCGCAGACACCGGCGGACCTGTTGGGCGCGGCCTGCCGTGGGGTGGCTTGGCACGGTTGCGCCGCCGATGCGCTCGCCCGGAGCCAGGGTGCCACCGCCGTCCGCACCACGCAGGTGCTCGACTATCTATCCACCGCTCTGCGGCCTTGCGGGGAATAGGTGTGGCTTTACGCCGCAACTGAACCTCTCCATGTTTGCAAGGACGCGGCATCAAGCCGCTCCTCAATCCGTGTCCACCGCTTCCGAGTTAACCGAACAGCAGGCGTTTCTCGTGCTGAACGCGCTGCCGAACATCGGTCCGATCACGCTCAACCACCTGCTGACCGAACTCGGCGGCGACCCACGGGTGGTTTTTACGGTCGGGACCCGGCGCCTGGAATCGGTGCAGGGCGTGGGCCCGGCCATCAGCGCGACGATTGCCGGCTGGCGTGAGCACTTCGATCTCGGGCGCGAGGAAGAGCGGATGGCGAAGGCGGTGACGACTTTCATCACCCCGCGCGACCAGGGGTATCCCCGGCTGCTCAAGGAAATCCATGATCCGCCGATCGGGCTCTATCGCAAAGGGAGCTACGACTTTGCCCAGCCGTGCATCGCGATTGTCGGCAGCCGGCGCACGACGCTTTACGGGCAGAGCGTGGCGAAAAAACTGGGGGCAGATCTCGCCCGGCTCGGATTTTGCATTGTGAGCGGGATGGCGCGCGGCATCGACACCGCGGCGCATGAGGGGGCGCTGTCGGTGGGTGGGAAAACCGCCGCGGTGCTCGGCTGCGGCGTCGACATTGTCTACCCGCCGGAAAACCTGTCGCTCTACCGGCGGATCGAGGAGCAGGGGGCGATCCTCTCTGAGTTTCCCTTTGGCCGGCGCGCCGACCGGCAGAGTTTTCCGATGCGCAACCGCGTAGTCTCCGGCATCAGCGAGGCCGTCGTGGTGGTGGAAACGGACGTCAATGGCGGCTCGATGATCACTGCGCGCTTTGCCGGTGAGCAGGGCCGGCTGATCTTTGCCGTGCCCGGGCGGATCGACCAGGCCACGAGCCGGGGTTGCCATCAGTTGATTCGCGATGGGGCGACGTTGTTCACGAGCGTGGATGATATTCTGGGGGAGATAAATTATCTCGACGGATTCCGGCCCGCGCCCATTGGCGAAAAACCCGCGGACGCCGCCGCCGGCCGTCCGGCTCACCTGACGGACGAGGAGGCTGCGGTGTTCAGGTGTTTTTCCGGCGGGGCGATTCTATCCGTCGACACCCTGGCCGCGATGACGACCTTGCCTGCGTCGCAGCTGTCGGCAACGTTGATGATGCTCGAACTCAAACGCCTCATTGTGAAACGGACCGACGGGGCGTTCGAGGCCCATGGCCCGGCGCGCTAGCGGGGCCATGCCGAACTGATATGGCTACGGCCGCAAGGACCTGGTGTATCCTTGTGGCAGGCAAGAGTGCCTGCCCTCCTTTTGACGCACATCTTCACCCTCCCCGGGGCGCGGGCACTCTTGCCCGCGGATTACATGGTATCCGCGCCGACCTTGCGGTGCGGGTCGCAAGAGAGGGGTGGCATCCGGAAGGGGAAGTCGTTTTTATGGCGGGCATGTTGCCCCGCCTCCTGTCCCTGTTGTTCGTTGTTACCGTGGTGTCCGGGTTTGCGGCTGTCGAAAAGCGCCCCATCACCCATGAGGATCTCTGGTTGATGAAACGCGTGGCCGCGCCAGAGATCAGCCCGGACGGCCGGCTCGTGGTGTTTTCCGTCACGAACCCGGCCTACGATGCAAAGGAACAGTCGGGCGACTTGTGGTTGGTGGCCGCAGACGGTGGCACCCCGCCGCGCCAGCTGACCCACACCAAGGGAGCGGAGAGCGGCGCCACCTGGAGTCCGGATGGCAAACGGCTGCTATTCTCCGCGAAGCGCGAGAGCGACGAGGTTGCCCAGATCTATCTGCTCGACTTGGCGGCGGGCGGGGAAGCGGAGCGGATCACCCATCTGGCGATGGGGGCGAAAAATCCGAAATGGAGTCCAGACGGGAGTCAGGTGCTTTTTGTGAGCGAAGTCTTTCCGGGGGCGTTGGATGCCGCGGCCAACCAGGCGGCCGCCAAGGCGCGAAAAGAGCGCAAATGGAACGCGCGGGTCTACGACGGTTTTCCCATCCGGTATTGGGACCAATGGCTCGATGAAAAGAAAGCCCACCTCTTTGTCCAGCAGGTCGGGGCGGGCGCCCCGGCCCGCGATCTCTTTGCCGGAACGCAATTGGCGGCCGCGCCCGGGTTTGGCGGACGGGAAACCACCTCGGGCGAGACTTTTTCCGCAGTCTGGGCGCCCGATGGCCAGAGCGTGCTGTTCGTCGCCACGACGCAGAAGCACCGCGCGGCTTTTGCAGAAGTGCGCACCGACCTGTTCCAAGTTCCCGCCGCCGGCGGCGAGCCGCAGCGGCTGACGCAGGACGACAACAGTTACAGCAGCCCGGTGTTCAGCCCCGACGGCCGCGGGCTCGTCGTGGGGGTCAATCCGGGCGGGGACGGAAAGGTCTACCATCTCACCCGGCTGGCCGGTTTCCCCTGGCCCTTTGCTGCGGCGGCGCGCCGGATTTTGACCGCGGAATTCGACCGGGATATCGGGGCACCGGTTTTCTCGCCTGATGGCCGGACGCTGTTTTTTTCGATCGAGGAAGCCGGGGTGTCGCGCATTTATCGGTTGGATGCCAAGGGAGGCCGGCCGGTGGTGGCCTTCAATCCGCCGGGCGGAATGATCAGCGAGTTGAGCGGCGGGGGTGCGGGTGAGCGTTTCAGACTGGTCCATGTGCGGGATTCGGCGGCGAGCCCGGCGGAGCTGGCGGTATGGGAACCGGCCGCCAACGCAGCGCGTTTCCTCACCCAGTTTAATGCGGGGAAGCTGGCAGAGCTCGATCTGCCGCCCGTGGAGCATTTCACGTTCACGACCCGGGACGGGCGTGAGGTGCACAATCTGCTGGTCCGTCCTGCGCAATTTGACGCGGCCAAAAAATATCCGGTCGTGACGATCATGCACGGCGGCCCGCATTCGATGGCATCAGATCAGTGGAGTGTCCGGTGGAATTCCCATTTGCTGGCCGGAACCGAATACGTGCTTGTGACCACCAATTATCTCGGTTCGACGGGCTTTGGCGAAAGGTTTGCTCAGGGTATCCAGGGGGATCCGTTGAAGACCCCCGGCGACGATGTCATCGCCGGTCTGGAGGCGGCGATGGTGCGGTATCCGTTTCTCGACAGCACGCGACTGGCGGCTGCCGGTGGCAGTTACGGCGGCCATCTGGCCAACTGGCTGCAAGCGACAACCACGCGCTTCAAATGCCTCATCTCGCATGCGGGCCTCGTGAACCTGGAAACCCAGTGGGCGACGAGCGATGTGATCTACGGGCGGGAATTGAACAACGGCGGCCCGGTCTGGGAGCAGGGCGGGGTCTGGCGGGAGCAGAATCCGGTGCGGTTCGCGGGCAACAACGCCAGGGGCACGGGCTGGCTGACCCCCATGTTGATGATCGTCGGGGAGCAGGATTTTCGCGTGCCGCTGAGCAACACCCTGGAAAACTGGAGCTACCACCAGCGCCTGCAAATCCCAAGCCGGTTGCTGGTCTTTCCGGACGAAAACCACTGGATTCTCAAGGGCGAGAACAGCAAGTTTTGGTATGCGGAATTCCGCGGCTGGCTGGCCCGCTGGCTCGCCGTCCCGGGCCACTGAACCAGCCATGGCAGACAGACGCCGCGCGAATGATCACAGATCCGCGCGAAGGCCTGGCACGGTCCGGATTTCCCGGTTGCAGCGCGGGCATCATTTTGCCGTGGTGGCAGCACAAGTTTCACAACAACGGCCCCTCTCTTCGGGCCGATGCGTCGCGCCCCAGCCTCATTCCGCCCCAGACGTAACTTTCCCCCATGAATACCGCCATTGATCTTTCGAACCTCTTCCTCAAGCGTCAGGCCGAATCGCGTTCGCTTTCGGCGGAAAATTACCGCGGCGAGAAGGGTGCCGCCGGCATGGCCACCAAGGAGACCTCGCTCACGCCCGGCGCCTGGGAGCAGGCCATCCACCTCGGTCGTGGTTGGAAAATCTCGCCCTGCCTGCTGCTCAAGTCTGGCCAGACCCTGACCCTGATGGATCACGACGGCCCGGGGGTTGTGCGCCATATGTGGATCACCTTCGACCAGCGGTTGCGCCGGCAGGTGATTTTGCGAATCTACTGGGACGGGCAGGAGCATCCCTCGGTGGAGTGCCCGATCGGGGATTTCTTCTGCCAGTCGTGGGGTCGCGACCAGAATATCACCGCGCTCCCGATCAACGTGAACCCCAAGGGCGGGATGAACTGTTTTTTCCCGATGCCGTTCAAAAAACACGCGCGTATCACGGTGCAGAACGATTCTGCCGCCGACATCGCCCACTTCTTCTACACCATCAACTACACCTTGGAGCCGGTGCCGGACGACTGTCTCTGCTTTCACGCGCAGTTTCGGCGCACCAACCCGATCCCCTACAAGGATGTTTACACGATCCTCGACGGGGTGTGTGGCCACGGGCACTACGTGGGCACCTTCATGAGCTGGCAGCAAAACACCGCCGGCTGGTGGGGCGAGGGTGAGATCAAGATGTATCTCGACGGGGACAAGGAGTGGCCGACCATCTGCGGGACCGGCACGGAGGATTACTTCGGCGGGGCGTGGTGTTTTGACGAAAACAATTACTCGGCGCCCTATTTTGGTTTCCAGCAGGTCGCGGGCAAATCCGGACAGACCGGCGCGCGCATGACGCTGTATCGGTTTCATATGCAGGACCCGGTGTTCTTCAAAAAGGACCTGCGCATCACGATGCAGGCGCTGGGCTGGCGCGACCACAACTGGAAGGAGCTGGGCCTGCCCAATCCGCGCTACCACGCGTTGCAGGACGATCTCGCCTCCGTGGCCTACTGGTATCAGACGCTCCCGCATGCGCCGTTCCCGGTGCTGCCGGACCGCGAGGCCCGCGAGATCATCTGAGGCCAGCGTCCCTTTGGTGCTCAGCCCGGGGGCCAGGCGAGCTGGCGGCCGCCGAGGAGGTGGATGTGGAGGTGCGGGACGGATTCGCCGCCGTGAGACCCGTTGTTGATCACGATGCGGTAGCCGGCGTCGAGCTTCAGTGTTTTTGCCAGGGCCTGCGCGGTGAGGAGCAGGTGGCCGAGGAGGGCCTGGTCGCCGGGGGCGGCCGCCGCGAGGCGGGCGATGGGCTGCCTGGGGATGATCAGCAGATGCACGGGCGCCTGCGGCTGGATGTCGTGGATGGCGATGCAGTGCTCATCCTCGTGCGCGAGCTTGGCGGGAATCTCGCGATCGATGATTTTCTGGAACAGGGTCTTCATGGTAAATTTTACAGGAGGTCGCAGAGGAAGCAGAGTTCACTTGTCAGCTCCGGACAGGATGAGCCGTGAGACACCATCTGTCAGTTTCGAGACGTTAAAGTTGATCACGAGCCCCAAGGGAACGTCGAGTAGCTTCATGTAGCTCAGGAGCCGGGCCTTGTGGACTAGGAGCACATGCTCCACAGATTTCACTTCAACCAGAACGCAATCCTCGACCGGGACGTCAAATTTCAGGGGCTCTTCCCGCGTGCACCCTTTGTAGGTGATTCTGATAAGCTTCTGGTTGATAGCACGGTGCTGACGAAGGTCCAGTTCCCGCATCATACACCACTCGTAGATTGATTCGACGAGACCGGGACCTTTGCCGCGATGAACCTCAATGGCTGCTCCGATCATACTACCCGAAAGCTTGGCAGCTTGAAGATAGAGTGGATGCATGAGCACTATCTCTGCTTCCTCAGCGTCCTTCTGTAAAAATAAAAGTCACAGGAACAGCAGTTGCATGCTGGCACTGGGGGTGGTGCGGGCGGCGGCGAGTTCGCGGATGAAGGCGAGGGTGTCGTCATACTCGCGCAGCCGCCGGGCCGTGGCGCGCTTCTCCGGCGGAATGAGCGCCGGTCGCAGGTTGGTGATGAGCAGCGTGGACTCGCGGTAGGGCGCGAGCTGCTTGAGCCCGGTCATGATCTCATCGCGCGCAAACAGCGGTGTGGCCGAGGTGGAGGTGCGGGCGGCGTCCCAGTGGTAAAAGCCGTGGGCGGGCAGATGCGCGAAGGCCCGGGCCAGCAGCGCGGCGGCGGCGGCGGTGAAGGCGGCATCAAACTGCGCCGCGAACTCCGGGTGCGCCGCGGTCTGGGCCTCCAGTTCCGTCAGGCTGAACGCGATGGCCGATCTGATCTGCTCCGCCAGATAGAGGTCGTGGCCGGTGACGTGGGCGAAGAGGGCGTTGATGAAATGCAGCCGGCGCAGATCGTCGCGGGCGGGGGTCATTGCTTCGGCTTCGGCTGCGCGCTGATCTCCTGCATGAATTCCGGCACGTCGCGGAATTCCTTATAGACGCTGGCGAAGCGGACGTAGGCGACCTGGTCGATGATGCGCAGGCGCTGCATCACGGCCTCGCCGATGGCGCGGGAGGGGATGTCGCCCTCAAACTGGGCCTCGAGCGCATCGATGACGTCGTCCACCACCATGCTGATCTGTTCGAGGTCGATCGGGCGCTTGTGACAGGCGGCGCGGACGGCGTGGACGAGCTTGGCGCGGCCGAAGTCCTCCCGGCGGCCGTCGCGTTTGACGACGATCATGCCATCGCGCAGCAGCACCTCGGTCGTGCTGAAGCGGTGGCTGCACTCGAGGCATTCGCGGCGGCGGCGGATGGTGCTGCCCTCCCGGCTAATGCGGGAGTCGATGACTTTGTCTTCAATGGAAGTGCACTTGGGGCAACGCATGGGAAAGGGTCAGCCGAGGGACAGGAAGTTTTTCAGGATGTTCATGCCATTTTCGGTGGCGATGGACTCAGGATGGAACTGCACGCCCCAGATGGGCAGGGTGCGGTGGCGCAGGCCCATGATTTCGCCCTCGGCGGTTTCGGCGGTCACCTCGAGGCAGTCGGGCAGGGAGGCGCGCTCGACGAGCAGTGAGTGGTAACGGGTGGCCTTGAAGCCCTGCGGCAGGCCCCGGAACAAGTCGGTGTCCCGGTGCAAAATGGGGGAGGTCTTGCCGTGCATCAGCCGGTCGGCGCGCACCACCCGGCCGCCAAAATGGTGGCCGATGGCCTGGTGGCCGAGGCAAACGCCGAAAATGGGCTTTTTACCGGCAAACGCCTCGATCATGGCAAGGGACACGCCGGCCTCGGCGGGCGAGCAGGGACCGGGGGAGATGAGCACACGGTCCGGATTCAGGGCCAGGGCCTCGGCCGGGGTGATCTCGTTGTTGCGAAAAACGCGCTGCGCCACGCCCAGTTGCCCAAAGTATTGGACAAGGTTGAAGGTGAAGGAGTCGTAATTGTCGATGACGAGCAGCACGTTGTTTGAGAGGTGATTACCTCGCAAATGAGGCTGATGGTCAAGCGCGGCCGGGCTGCGGCCGGAACGGGTCACACTTATCGACCAACGTCTGGTCCGGGATCTGGCCGAAGGGGCGTGGCTCGACCGCGCCCGGTTCAGGCCCGGTGCGGCGAGGACCAAGGGCGAATGCGGCCGGAACGGGCCACGCGAGTTGCAACCCTGCCACTCAAGTCCGGCCCGCCCCCTCAGGTTTTTTTCGCCCGGATGACCTCGTCCCAGTCGTAGACACCCTCGATGACCGCGGCGGGTGGGACGATGAGATATTCCTTCGGGTCCCACTCGCCCTGCATCAGGTTCTCGATGAGACGGATGTTGCCCTCCAACTGCACGGCCTGCTTGCCGGCGGCGGCGGCCTTAGCTTGGAATTGCGCCGCGTAGCCAAGGTGGCTGGTCTGGGGCAGGTCGATGAAGACAGCCTTGCTGTCGCCGTGGTCAGGATTCATTTCCGCCCAGATGTATTTGGCGTCCTCCTCGCCGTATTTTTCGACGAGCGCCTTGTAGGCATCACCGATCTGCACGCCTGTATTGTCGCCATCGCTTGTGCGGAGGAAGTAGTTGCCGCGCTCGAGGTAGCCGGCGGAGGAGAAGGGGGTGCTGGGTGCGGTGCCGAAGTGCTCGGTGAACTTGGCGCGGGAGCCGAGGAGGATGGTGCAGCAGTCATGGGCGCGGGGGATGACGAGCCGCGTGCGGCGGGCCTGGAGCCCGACCGTGGCGTTGCCGCACAGGCCGAACAGCAGGAGGATGGCGTCATACGCCTTGCCGGAGGCCTCGGTGGCGTCGATCCTCGACTGGATGAGTTCTCGCAGACCGGCACTGCGGGCGTGTTCGCCGAGTTCGGTGTAATCCGAGTCGATGACGTGCGGCGAGCGGGCGATGCACCAGGAGGCCTCGCGTTGGAAGACATTGCAGGAAATCAGTTTCAGGAGCATGGTCACGAGAAGGGGATGAAAGGGCGCACGATGGACACAATTCCGCCCTCTGTCGCGGCCAATTTTGTGCAAAATGTCGCGACTCTGGCGGGGCAGACCACCCCCCCTACCTGGCCAGATGAGCGTTCGCGGCGGGGACTGGTGTCACCGGAGACAACGGACGGGTGAAGGGGGCGTAGGTGTCGGGACGGCGGTCGTTGAGCATGTCGATCTTCCAGACCCAGTCGCCGGGGCGGGTGAACTGCGTGGCCACGCGTGGCGCGGCCAGGTCGATCGTCGCGAGTGCGATGCCGGGATGGCGGCCGGCGTCGGCCACGAATGTTCCGTCGGGCCGGATGATGCTGCTGCGCCCGAGGAGCATGCCGGGCAACCAAGCCTTGTCGGGCGGGCAGCCGTAGCACACGGGCACGTGGTGCACGCCGTTGTAGATGGCCGGGCTGCGCAGGAGGACGTCCATGAACTCATCACCCCAGCCGCTCATCACATGCGGCCAGAAGATGATCTCGGCGCCGTTGAGCGTGAGGCAGCGTGCGCTCTCGATGAAGGAGTTGTCGTGGCAGATCTGGATGCCGATGCGCGCGCCGGCGACCTTGAAGACCGGCCAGGCGTCGCCTGGCACCGTGCCGTAGTCCTCCTCGTTCTCGATGGTATGCACCTTGCGGTAGCTGCCGATGACGCGGCCCTTGGGGTCGAACACGATGGCGACGTTGCGGACCAGACCGCCTTCGAGCGCGAGCACCGGGGCGATGATCGCCATGTTATGCCGGCGGGCGAGGGGCGCAAAGCGCCGCACGGCTTCGGCCCAAGTGCCGCGGATGAGGGCGGGGGTGTTGCGGCGGGTGAGTTGCGCACCGAGAATGTTGAAGGTTTCGCCGATGCAGGCGATGTCGGCGCCGCGCTTGCCGGCTTCATTCAGCCAGGTTTCTGCGAGGGCGAAGTTGGCGCGCTGGCGGGCGGCGTTGGTGCGGCCGGGCGCGGCCGAGGGCAGTTGGACGGCGGCGATGGTGACGGGGCGTTTCATTGGGGGATTTTGTTTAACCACGGATCACACGGTTTGCACAAATATGGATTCAAACCTCAACCAAGGCAATTGGCCACATAAGGCTCAAAAGGCACAGAACTGAATGGTTGAATGAGATCATTTATGTGCTTCTTGAGTCTCATGTGGCCATTGCATGGATTGGATTTCTCAATCTGTGTCACCCGTGAAATCCGTGGTAAAAAAACTCAGTGGTATTCGACGAGTTCCAGGGTGTGATCCTGGCGGGTAAGGAGAACTTTGTTGCCGCCGAGGGCCAGCATGCGGCGGAGCGGGCGGGTGAGGGTGCGGTGCGGCTGCCAGTTCGCATCGAGGACTTCCAAGCCGGCGCGTGAGGCGACCAGCAGGACGCCGGAGGCGCGCTGGCTCACGCCGACGACCGGGGCGGGGGCCAGGTGGGTGCATAGCGCCCGGCCGTCGGCCAGGGCGAAGGCGTTGAGGAAACCGTCCGCGCCCCCAATCATGACGGCCGGTTCGCCGTCAATCTGGCCCAGGGCCACGGCCTGCAGCCGGTTGGCGACCTCGTGCTGCCAGACCCAGTCGTGGGTTGCCAGCGAGAGCAGGCCGAAACCGAGCTCGGCGGCGGCGAAGATCGCACCGGCCGGACTGCCAAGCCGGGGCACGTATTCGAAAGCCAGCGAGGGACCGTTCACGAAGGGAATCACTTGTTTCAGCTCGCGGAACATCGGCTGGCGGAATCCGCCCCAGCTCTGGACCACGCCGCTGGGTCCGGGACCGGCATGGGCGGCATAGTGGCCGACGCCGTGATTCCAGCCGCTGCGGAGGTACAGGTCGCCGGCGGCAGGATGCCCGGGCGGCAGGGTGAGCAGACTGCTGACCCACGCCCCGTCGGCCCAGTTGTGTCCGAGGATGCGACCGGTACCGTCAAGGAAGAGCATCAACCCATAGCCGCCGGCGACGAGCCAGCCGCGGCCCGACTCGTCGCGGTGCCAGACAGTGAGGCTGTTCACCACATAGAAAATGCCCATCAGCCGGTCAGTGAAGGCGCGCAAGCCCGTGGCAAGCGGGCTGTTCAACACCGGTTCACCTTTGGCCGAGAAGGCGTGAAGGGTGCCGTCAATCAGGCCGACGCACACGGCGGGCGCACCACCCTGGTCCACGGGTTGGATCGAAAGGTGGGTGGATTCCAGTGCCAGCGGTTTTTCCCAAAGTAGGCAGCCTTGGCCATCGAGCACCCGCAGGTTGCCGGCGGAGTCGCAAAGCACGATCTCCGGGCGGCCATCGTGATCAAGGTCGGCGGCCAGCCAGTGCTTCACGGCCGGCGAAACGCGCCGCGGGCCGAGCAATTCGATTTCGTGCAGCACGAACGGCCGGCCGTCGGCTGGTGCGGGACAATGCACGTGCAGCGCCTTGACGGTGCAGTTCAGCTTCGCCTGCCGTTGTTGCAGCGTGACGGCGAGGTCGACGTACACGCGCTTGTAAAGCCGGCTGGGCGCCTCGACCAACTGGCCGGCCTGTCGCGTGCCATCCGGGTCCTCGGTCTCAAGGGTGATGCCATCGGGCAGCGGGGCGAAGGTGCGAAGCGTCGGCTCCTCGATGCTGTCGCCGAGGAGGCTGATGGACTCGACGGCCTCGGGCGCGGCAAAGCGCAGGGTCAGGTCATAGTGCGGCGCCGCGGGCCATTGGTCGGCAATTTCGCGCGACTGGGGCGGGATAGTGTCA
>CAJBES010000024.1 GCA_903952145.1 uncultured Opitutaceae bacterium
CGCCGCCCGACCTTGGTCTACCCCAGCCGCCGTCGCCAGCCTCATCCACTCCTGGCTCGGCGATCAGGTAAACTCTGGCGCTCCAGCCTAAAGTCTAATTATCTATAGACTTTGGTATTAGTGATGGCATAGCGGCGGGTGCCGATGGACTGACATTCACATTGCAGCGAGTTGGAGATACGGCACTCGGTGCGTTTGGTTCTGGGTTGGGATATGAGGGCATCACTTCCAGTGTGGCCGTGGAGTTTGATACGTTTAAAAACGGTAGCGCCACAATAGCACCCAGGGACCCCAACTCCAATCACATCGGCATCAATACGAACGGGATCATGACTTCCCTCCCCCTGGGAACGGTCAACATCGCCAATGCGTTCGACGACGGCAGTATTTGGACTGTCTGGGTGGACTACAACGGCTCGGTGCTGGAGGTTCGCGCCAGTAACAATAACGCCATCCGCCCCACGGTGGCGACACTTGCCTATACCCTCAACATTCCGGGTTCGATTGGCGGTTCCACGGCCTTTGTCGGATTCACTGCGGCCACGGGTTCGGCCTACGGCAATCACGAGATTCTCGGGTTCGCGTTTTCAGACACCTTCCTGGCCAACGGCATTGCCACCGTGCCCGAGCCGTCGACCTATGCGCTGCTGGTGCTCGGCCTGGGGGTGGTGGTTTTGTCGATGTGGCGGCGGCGCCCGGGACGTTAAACGCGGTGGTCAAGCCGGCCGGTCTGCCGGGTAATCCGGCGTGGCACCGGGTCGGCTGGCGACCCACTCGCCGAGGCGGCAAGCACGGGCCAGACAGGCGGCATCAGGCTGATTTCCAGCCATGAGACTGCTGACGAGGGCAGCGAGAAAGGCATCACCTGCGCCGACGGTGTCGGCCACCGTGACCGGACACCCCGGCTCCCAGTGCCACCGGTCCGCCCGCAACAGGCCGGCTCCGCGCGCGCCGGCGGTGATGCACACAATGGAACAACCGGTCTGGGAGGCGAGGATCCGGGCGTCCGCCTCTTCGCGCCCGGGCGATTCAGGCTGGTTGGCAACGAGCCGGGCGGCCTCGGTGACATTGAGTTTGAGGAAGGTGGCCTTGGTGGCGAGGTGGCGCACCAACGCGAGGTCGTCGTGCGGCGGACGCAGGTTGACGTCGAAGATCCGCCAGGCCCCGGCGGGCAGGGCGGCGAGCAGTTGTGCCAGCACCGCCTGATTGTGGGTCGAACGTTGGGCGAGGGAACCGTAGATGAGGCCGCGAGCGTGGCGCGCCCGTTTGAGGAGGTCAGTGGTGAGCGTAATCCGGTCCCAAGCCACCCCGGTGACAATATCATAGGAGGCGTCGCCGCCGGCTGAGACGGTGGCGCGAACGTGGCCGGTGGGCAGGTCCGGATGGCGGGCGATGTCGGCGGTGGGCAAACCCCAATCCTGCAGACGCTGCCGCAGTTCATCGCCAAGCAGGTCGCGGCCCACGGCGGACACGACCTGCACGTCGGTCTCGTGGCGGTGGAGGTGGTAGGCGACGTTGAACGGTGCACCGCCGGGAAACCGGCCTGCCGGGAGAAAATCCCACAGGATTTCGCCGAAACAGAGCAGGGCAGGGCGGGCGGGGGTCATGGGATGTTCAGGGCAGGTTCAACGCGGGCTGTGGGCACCGGCAACAAGATTGTGCAGGGCGGGATGAGGTGGCACGCCAGGTTGTGGCTGCGCTTGCACGCAGTGCAAGCGAGGCGCTCCTGCCACGCTGGCGCTGAGCGCCAATGCGACGGCAATGGCATCGCGGGTGCAAATGCATGTGGCCAAGGTTCTGTTTTTGGGTTGTCGCGGAGAGGCGGGCACGCCATCGCTTGCGTCGAACCTCCTCTTATGATCACCCGTAAATTCCGTGTTGGCGTGATTGGTTGCGGCGGCATCGCCCAAGTCATCCATATCCCCGGCTGGTTGAATCTGCCGGAAGTCGAGATCGTCGGCGTGGCCGACATCTCCGAAGCCACGGCGCGCAAGGCCGCGGCGGCCGCGGGCACCGCGAACGTCTTCACGGACTACCGCGACCTGCTCAAACTTGACCTCGACGCGGTGGACATCTGCACCCCCAACAGGGTGCACACCCCGGCGGCACTCGCTGCGCTCAACGCCGGCAAGCACGTCCTTTGTGAAAAACCGCTCGCCGTCACCACGGCCGAGGTGCGCCAGATGGGCGAATTGGCCGACCGGAAAAAACTGAAACTCATGACGGCGCAGCACCAGCGCTTCACGCAGTCGGGGGTGGCGGCCAAGTCCTGGGTGGACGCGGGTCACCTCGGCGAGGCCTACCACGCCCGCGTGCGGGCGATGCGCCGGGCCTGGCTGCCGCCACAACCCGGCTTCATCGACGCCAAACTCTCCGGCGGCGGGCCGTGCATGGACATCGGCGTGCATGCGCTCGATCTCTGTTTGTGGCTGATGGGCTTTCCCAAGCCCGTGCGGGTCTCGGGGACCTCGCGCACGGTGTTCGCGAAGGGCAAGGTCATGCCCAACCTGTGGGGCGAGTGGGACCGGAAGCGTTTCTCGGTCGAGGATTTTGCCGCCGGTTTCGTGCATTTCGACAACGGCGCCACGCTGGTGCTGGAGGCGGCCTGGATGAGCCACCAGCAGGAGAACGAGGAACTGCTGGCCCAGCTTTTCGGCACCAAGGGCGGCCTCAAGTGGCCGAGCGCGGAGTTTGCAACCGTGACCAACGGCACCTTCGCGCAGGGCACGCTGACCCATCCGGTGGCGGTGCCGCATCCGCACTGGAACGAGATTGCCGCCTTCACCGACTGCGTGCGCAACGGCAAACCCTCGCCCGTGCCGTGGACGGAGACGATCAAAGTCATCGGCATCCTCGAGGCGGTCTACCAGTCGCAGCGCAAGGGCCGCGAGGTTACCGTGCGGGGCTGAGTGACCGACAAGGGGCTTGCGACCTGCCGTCGCAAGCGCGGCCACGGGCCTGAAGGATTGCTTGTGGCACGGATCAAATGACGCTGGTGACGGACTTTTACTTGTCTCCGCCAAGACGCCCCGTTTAACCCTTGCCGATGAAATACATTTTCGTGACGGGCGGAGTGGTTTCGTCGCTGGGCAAGGGCCTGACCGCGGCCTCGCTTGGCGCGCTGCTGGAGATGCGCGGGCTGGTCGTCCGCATCCAGAAGTTCGACCCCTACCTGAACGTCGATCCCGGGACGATGAGCCCGTTCCAGCACGGCGAAGTTTATGTGCTCGAGGACGGCGCGGAGACGGACCTCGATCTCGGCCACTACGAGCGATTCACGAGTGGCAAACTCTCACGGCTCAACAGCCTGTCCTCGGGGCAGGTTTATGAGAGCGTCATCCAAAAGGAGCGACGCGGCGACTACCTCGGCAAGACCGTGCAGGTCATTCCTCACGTCACCAACGAGATCAAGGAACGCATCTATGCGGGCGGGAAAGACGCGGATATACTGATCACGGAGATCGGCGGCACCACGGGCGACATCGAGGGCCTGCCGTTCCTGGAGGCCATGCGGCAGTTTGCCTTGGAAGTCGGCCCCAAGGACGTGATGTTCATCCATGTGACCCTGGTGCCCTTCCTCAGGGCGGCCGGCGAACTCAAGACCAAACCCACGCAGCAATCCGTCGCCAAGCTGCGCGAGATCGGCATCCAGCCCGACCTTCTCATCTGCCGCACCGACCACCCGCTCGACCACAGCTTGCGCGACAAACTCTCGATGTTCTGCAACGTGCCGGTGAAGGCCGTCATCGAGTGCCGCGACGTGGACCACTCCATCTACGAGCTGCCCCTCGCCCTGCAAAAAGAGGGCCTGGACCAGCTGGTGATCGACTTCTTCGAACTGAAGAATCCGCCGTCGCCGAAGAATATCTGGATGCAGATCGTCAGCCGCATCCTCAACCCGGCGCACGAGGTCACGATCGGGGTCGTGGGCAAATACATTGAGCTGCAGGACGCCTACAAATCCGTCTATGAGTCGGTGACGCATGCCGGCATCGCGAACAACTGCCGCGTGAACATCGTGCGCATCGACGCCGAGGATCTGGAGAAAAAGGGCGGCCTGGTCGTGCTGAAGAAGCTCGACGGCATCCTTGTGCCCGGCGGCTTTGGCGACCGCGGTACGGAGGGCAAGATTGCCGCGGCGAAATATGCCCGGGAAAACCGGATTCCCTACTACGGGCTGTGCCTCGGTCTGCAGATCGCCGTGATCGAGTTCGCCCGCAATGTGCTGCGCCTCAAAGGCGCGAACAGCACCGAGTTCGACCCGCATTCCCCCCATCCGGTCATCAACATGATGGCGGAGCAGAAGAAGGTCATCGACAAGGGCGCGACGATGCGGCTCGGCAGTTACGAATGCGCCGTGACCCCCGGCACGCATGCACACAAGGCCTACAAGGCTGACAGCATCCGCGAGCGTCACCGGCACCGCTTCGAGGTGAACAACGCCTATGTGGGCCAGTTCCAGCGTGCCGGCCTGCTCGTGAGCGGCCTCAACCCGCGGCGCAACCTCGTCGAAATCGTCGAGCTGAAGGATCACCCTTGGTTCCTGGCGGTGCAGTTTCACCCCGAATTCCAGTCGAAGCCCAACCAGGCACACCCGCTCTTCGCGGCGTTCATTGCCGCGACGCTGAGGCACCAACGCGGCGGCCGGCGGGCCAGGCCGGCGAAGAAGAACAAACGCTGAGCCGAAGTGCAGGAGCGGCTTTACGCCGCGACCTGCACCTGCTTAACATGGCATCGCCCGACGCTCCTCCCGCCAACGCCACGCCCAATCCCATGCTCCACGACCCCGCCAGGCTCACCGTCATCGCCGGTCCATGTTCGCTCGAAAGCGAGCCGGCCTGTCGCACCGTGGCCGAGAAACTCGCCGGGTTGCGCGTGACGTATCCGGAGCTGAACCTCGTATTCAAAGGCTCGTTCGACAAGGCCAACCGCACTTCCACCACCAGCCAGCGCGGCCCGGGCCTGGAGGAAGGGCTCAGGCTGCTCACACTCATCAAGCGCGACTACGGTTTTCCTGTCCTGACCGACGTGCACGAGCGTGAGCAAGTGGCGGCGGTGGCGGCGGTGTGTGACGTCGTGCAGATCCCCGCATTTCTCTGCCGCCAGACCGATCTGCTGCTCGCCGCTGCCGCGACCGGGCGCGTGGTCAACGTCAAGAAGGGCCAGTTTCTTTCGCCGCAGGAGATGGTCCACGTCACCGGCAAACTGCGTGAGGGTGGGGCGGCCGAAATCTGGCAGACCGAACGCGGCACCACCTTTGGTTACCAAAATCTGGTCGTGGACATGCGCGCTTTTGCGATCATGAGGCAGAACGGTTGCCCGACGATCTTCGATGCGACGCACAGCGTGCAACTTCCCGGTGCCGCCGGCGGCAAGAGCGGCGGTCAGCGCGAATTCGTGCCGCCGCTGGCCAAGGCGGCGCTCGCCGCGGGCGCGGATGGGCTTTTCATCGAGACACACCCCGATCCGGCGCACGCAATCTCGGACGGTCCCAACATGGTGCCGCTGGCCGAACTGCCCGGGTTGCTCGCGGACTGCCTCGCCGTCTGGCAGGCAGTCCGGCGTTGAGCCAAAAACATGCAGTTCGCCGTAGGCTGCGAGCTGGCTCGCGCTCGGGGCAGCGCCCGCAAGCGGGCTGCCTACCGTGACACTTTTTGGTTTGCGCAACTTCGGGGTGATTCGAGTTCAACTGCCTGAGCCGGCGCTGAGGGGGCAGGCGTGGCTAACCGCCAGTCAAGCCGCTACTGCACGGGCGACCGACCACCCGGTCCGTCCGGCCGCCGGGTGCCCCCATTCAGCGACATTGACCGTGCGCCTCCGGAGCGCCAACAATCACGGCAACAAGCCATGGAAGCTTTTATCATTGATGTGCCTGTGCCCTCCATGGGCGCCACGGTGAACGAACTGAATGTCATCATCATTAAGGTGGTGCCGGGCGACCGTGTGACCAAGGGTCAGCGGCTGGCGGATTTGGAGAGCGAGAAGTCAGCCTTCGAATTTGAGAGCCCCTGCGATGGCGTGATCCATGCCGTCGCGGGGAAGCCGGGACAGACCATGAATTCGGGCGACCTGTTCATGCAGATCGAGACCAGCGACGAGAGCCTGCTGCATCTCAAGTCGCAGACCGCGGCGGCCAAGGCCGCGGCGTCAGTGCTTGCGGCCCCGAAGCCAACCGGCGCAGTGGGGTGGACGCCGCGCGCGACCAAGCTGGCCCAGGAAGCCGGGTTGGATCCGGCCACGATCATGGACATCGAGGCTACCGGCCCGGGAAACCGCGTCTCGGGGGATGACGTCCAGCGCTACCTCGAAAAGCGCAAAGGTTAATGCGCCAGAGGGGCGGGGGCTCGCGTTCTTCCC
>CAJBES010000025.1 GCA_903952145.1 uncultured Opitutaceae bacterium
AGCCTGCCGACACCGTGGCGTTGGCCGCCGAGAGCGTCCGCGTCGCCATCGTGCCCGTGACCAGCGAGCCATTCACGTAGGCGGTATTGCCGGTCAGCATGTTCCCTGCGGTCGCCGTTCCGCTGGCCGTATTCACCACGGCCGGGGTGCCGGTCACGCCGAAGACGTTGGCTCCGGCCCGGATATTGGCCGTCACCAAATCCACGTCGCCGGTCACTACGCCGCTGCCGCTGTAGTACCCCGCCGGGATGGTTACGTTGGCCGGGCTCGGCATGAATCCGCGCGCGGCCTGATTCGTCATCGTGCCGGTTTGCGTCCCCCAAGCACTCTCCACCAATCCCCAATACGTCTTGCCAGCCAACACCTCGCCCGGCGCGGCAGCCGCCGCATTGGTTGCGGGCGCGGCGGCCATGATTTCGTTCAGCGTCGGCATCGTGCCCACTGTAGGTCCCGCCACCGGCTCCGTGAATGCTCCGGAACGTAATGGCTCGTTGGTTCCGGTTTGTAACCGGTTCAAAATCGCCTGACCGGAAACCATTGCGCTCCCGGCTTCGTCGGGTGCCGCTGGCGGATAGAGATCCGCCGCCCGCACGCTTGCGGAAACGCAATAAACCAACGCCAACCTTGTCATCCATGCTCTCATGCTCGTCTCCTTGTCGCCTGCTTCACCTTGTTCGATATCGGTCTGGGGAAAATGGATTTGCGGCCGCTATAAATCAGTTTGTAAATCGTATGTTACACATCATAGGCCAGATGAACCCGGTTTGTCTGTAGGCTGAGGGGTTGATATTTTCTGTAGGCTCGGCCTACGGAGCGGGTGAAATGTAGGCACAGGGTACACCCAGGTTTGCACGGTACGGTTGTGAAAACGAATATTGATCCAGCGGACGACAGTCTATATTGTCCTATACGTTAGATCGTGCAATTGAATTTCATCACGTTTTGACTGCGCGAACAGAATCGACGTTTTAAATTAAGAAGCGAATGCCCCTCTATATCATCATCCTGTTCATCAGTACCGGCACGGCCCTGACGCTGGCGGTTCAAGCGTGGTTCCGGAAATCGGCGATGGGCTCTCTCTCCCTGTTTTTTCTGTTACTGTCGATCGCGGTGGCCAGTTTCAGCTATGCGATGAACTTATCCGCGCTGACGTTGGAAGAAAAACTGTTCTGGAACCGGGCCGAATATCTGGGCTCGGCCTATATTCCCGTGCTGATGCTGACGGTCGTGCTGGCCGTCACCGGACAGCTCAGCTGGCTTCGTCCGGGGCCGCTGACCGGGCTGTTCACCGTGCCGCTGATCGCCATGCTGGCCAACTGGACCAACGCTTGGCACGGGCTCTACTACACACGTGCATGGCTGGAGCCATGCGGTGATCTGGTTCTGCTCGTAAAGGCTCGCGGCCCACTCTACCTGTTAAATTTCAGCTATGCGTACGCCACCGTCGCGCTCGCCCTGTTTTTCATTATCCGCGCCATGCGCCGTCCGGGTCTGACCCCCCGCCACCAACTGGTTCTGCTGCTGGCGGCCTTTCTGACCCCCTTCCTGCTGAACCTCCTCTACACCTTTCACTGGATGTCGAGACCTCATATCAACCTGACTCTTCCAGGATTTTTCACTTCGGGCGTCCTCCTTTCCATCGCCGTTTTCCGCTTCCGCCTGCTTTCCGCCCTGCCGCTGGAAATGGATGAACGCAACCAGATGCTGCTCCACCATGCCCACGCCATTTTTTACACTATCAGCCCCGAGGGCATTATGACCTATGTCTCGCCAAACTGGTCGCAGTTGCTGGGCCATGCACCGGATGAGATCGTGGGTCGGAGCTTCAGCGTGTTTGTCCTGCCCGAGGATCATGCCGCCTGCTACGAATTTTTAGAACGAGTCGTTTCCACCAGAGCCCTGCAAACCGGAGTGGAATACCGCGTCATTCACAAGAGCGGCAAAATCCTCTGGCATACCTCCAGCATCCTGCCGGTGAACGACAGTAAGAGCCGCTTGCTGACCTATGTCGGCGCGGCGCATGACATCACCAGTCTGAAACTGGCACAACAAGGACTTTCCGCAGCCAATGAGCAACTTGCCAGTCTGATCGCGAGCCGCGAGGAGGAGTTGCGCCATGCGATTCAGGAGGCGCTCACCTCTGCGGAGAGCGAAGCCCGCCGGATCGGCGAGGACATTCATGACGGCCTGTGTCAGGACCTGATCGGTATTGTCCGTCTGGCCGAATCCATCGAGACGCCACCGGACGAACACTGCCACTCTTGCCGCGAAGCCATGACCCATATCCGCGAACAGTCCACCCGGCTGGCCCGTGTTGCCCGCGACTTTTCGCACGACCTGACCCTGCACGAACTGGATATCCAGACTCTGCCGGAAGCACTGGAAATGCTGGCCCGCCGGACCGATCAGCTGTTCGGTACCGAAACCGAAATCAACCTGCCCGATCCGTTTGATGCGCTGCCGCACGATCAGCAGCTGCACATCTACCGCATCGTGCGCGAAGCAGTCGCCAACGCCGTAAAGCACGCGCGGGCGCAGCATATCTGGATCGACCTCGTACGCCAAAAATGGCAGATCGTCCTGTCTGTCAGCAACGACGGACAATCGTTACCTGAAGCGGCGAAGCTGAAAGAGGGGCTGGGCATGAAACAAATGCTTATGCGGTCGCGATTGCTGGGTGCCGAATTGAATATCCGCAGCAACGCGCGGAATCTGACCGTCGTCGAGCTG
>CAJBES010000026.1 GCA_903952145.1 uncultured Opitutaceae bacterium
CTGCGCGCGGGATTTGGCACCATATTGGACCCCATGCTCGACGGCATGAGAAAAAATGGTGCGCCGGAACCGGCTATCGATGATATCAGGGCAGCCTTCCACGACTGGTTGGAACAGGAGATAGTATGGGACGAATTGAAGCCGGAGCTGGTCGAGGTCTACGTGGGTGCATTCAGCGAGGACGAATTGCGCGAGTTGCTGGAGTTCTACCGGACCCCGCTTGGACAAAAGACTTTGAAAAAACTCCCTGCGCTGTTTGCGGAAGCTGCCAGAATCGGCCAGCTGTATGCCAAGAAAAAAGAAGCGGGATTGGTCAGCCGGATTCAAAAGGTCGTCGCGCAGCACACCCCGGCCCCGGCCAAACCCTGAACGACACCACATCCTGCCGTGATCAACTGGACTGAACTCGACTGGCCCGCACTCGACCGCCTGCGCGACGGTTTCATCCACGGCGGCGCCGCCCGCGGGCCCTACTGGAAATCCGAATCCGCCCTGGCCAGCTATGATCTCACCTACGGCGAGCGCATCGGTTGGAAATGGGACCACGTCCTCAGCGAGCTGCATCTGCGGCACTGGAGCCCGTCGTCCCGCACTGTCCTTGACTGGGGCTGCGGCAGTGGCGTGGCGGCCCGTCGGGTCATCGGCTTTTTCGGCGCGCACCGTTTCGACGAACTCATGGTCTGGGACCATGAGTCCCTCGCCGCCGATTTTGCGGCCACAGCGGCCGGACAGGCTTTCCCGAGCCTCCGGGTCAGCCAGGCCACCCCCGGATTTCTGCATGCTTCCGAACCGATTGGCCTGCTGGTCCTCAGTCATGTGTTGAACGAACTCTCCACCGATCAACTCGCGACCCTGTGTGCCCTGCTCGATCGCGCCCGCGCCGTCCTCTGGGTCGAGCCCGGCACTCACCAGGACAGCCGCCGCCTTGGCACCGTCCGCGAGGCGGTGCGCGGGAAATTTCATGTCATCGCCCCCTGCACCCACCAGGCAATCTGTCCGGCTCTGGCGCCGGGCAACGAGCGGGAATGGTGCCATCAATTCGCCGCCCCCCCCTCTGAAATCTTCGCCAATCCCGACTGGGTGAAGTTTGGCCAACGTGCGGGCGTTGACCTCCGCAGCCTGCCCTACAGTTTCCTTGGGCTCGATCGCACCGCCACTCCGCAGGCCCCCGGCTGGTCACACGTCATCGGTCGTCCGGAACATTTCAAACCCTACGCCCGCCTGCTCAATTGCGATGCCACCGGTCTGACGGAACTCACCGTGCCCAAGCGCAGCGCCCCCGCGCTCTTCAAGGAACTCGACCGCATCAGGGGCCCGCTGGTTTATCGCTGGACGCGCGACGGCTGCACCATCAGCGCCGGGGTCCGGCTTGGAGCGGAAGTCCCTCCCCCGGTCGCCTCGGCTGACAGTTAGCCTCGCCACCCGCCCTGAATCCCGATGCATTTAAACCTGATGCGCAGCCATCTCACCTTTTTTCTTCTTGCGACCCTCAGCCTCGCCTCGGCCGCCGAGCGTGCCCCGATTGCCTACACCCTGCGCTTTCCTGATGCCACCGCGCACTATCTGGACGTGGAGGCATTGATCCCAACCGGCGGTCAGGACACAGTGACCCTCTTCATGCCGGTCTGGACGCCCGGCTCCTACCTGGTGCGCGATTTTGCCCGCAACATCATCGCCATCACCGCCCACACCCCGGCCGGCGGGCTGCTGCCGGTGGAAAAAATCACCAAGAACCGCTGGACGATCATCGCCCCGGGACAGGCCTGTATCTTGGTGAAATACCGGCTGTTTGCGCGGGAGATCGACGTCCGCGGCAACTGGGTCGAGCGGGAATTCGCGGTGCTCAACGGAGCCTCCACCTTTCTTTCCGTGGCGGATGATTACCAGCGCCCCTATGCCGTCCGGCTCGAACTGCCGCCAAGTTGGCCATCCATCCAGACCCCGCTCACCCCCACCGCAGAACCCAACACCTTCACGGCTAAGGACTTCGACCACTTGGTGGACAATCCCATACTCGCGGGTTCACTGCAGGTGGACAGCTTTGAGGTAGCCGGCGTGCGCCACAGTTTGGTGACCCTCGGCGGCGAGGGTGTCTGGGACAATGCCCGCGTCGCCCGCAACCTCGCCCGGCTGGTTGAGGCGCAACGCGAATTCTGGGGCGATTTGCCGTATCGCACCCCCTATTATTTTTTCAACCTCCTCGCCGTCCAGCGCGGTGGCCTCGAGCATGCCAACAGTGTCCTCATGGGCGCCGACCGCTGGCTCTCGCGCAACCGCAGCAGCATCAACTCCTGGCTTTCTCTCGCCAGCCACGAATATTTCCACGCGTGGAACGGGAAACGACTCCGGCCCGTGGCCCACGGCCCCTTCAACTATGAACAGGAGGTTTATACCCGCTCGCTCTGGGTCGTCGAGGGCATCACAAGCTACTACCAGCATATCCTGCTCCGGCGGGCCGGCTTCAACAGTCGTGAGGACTATCTAATGGGCGTCGGCGGTCAGATTGCCGCCGTGCGACAGAGTCCCAGCCGGCTCGTCCAATCCCTCGGCGACGCCTCCTTCGATGCTTGGATCAAGACCTACCAACCGGACGAAAATTCCGTCAACGCGCTCTTCAACTATTACAGCGGTGGTTCGCTCGCCGCGCTTCTGCTCGATGCGGAAATCCGCCGCGTCAGCGACGGCGCGAAATCGCTCGATGATGTCATGCGGGCCGCCTACAGCCGCTACAGTGCAGCGCAGGGCTATACCCAGACGCAGTTCATCACCCTCGTTGGCGAAATCGCCGGCCATGATCTCACGGCTTGGATTCACCAGGTGATCGAGACCCCCGGGGAATGGGATTATGCGCCGATGCTCGAATGGTATGGGCTCATGTTTGAAAAACCCACCGTGACCACCAAAACCTCCCCGAACGGTCTGGAGCCGCCCGATCCGCCCTTCGGCTGGCTCGGGGCCGACACCAAGGTCATGGGCGGCCAGTTGCTCGTCACCGCGGTGCGCACCGGCACCCCCGCGGCGGACGCCGGTCTCGCGGCCGACGATGAAATTCTCGGCATCGACGACTACCGGGTGACTCCGGCCCAGTTTACCACCCGGCTCGAAGCCTACCAACCCGGGGACGCGGTCACTTTGCTCGTTTCCCGGCGCGACCGCCTGCTTCGGCTCCCCGTGACCCTGGGCGCCAAGCCGGCCGAACTCGGGCAGCTCAAGCTCCGACCCGATGCGACCGAGGTTCAAAAGGCCCGTTTGCGGGCCTGGATTGGCGAAGATCCGGCACCCGCCGTGCCCGCGCCAACGGCCGGCACTTGACTCCCACTGCCCAACCCGGATGCTGGGCACCCACATTTTCAAACCCACATGAGCAAACAGTATAACAAGACCATCAAAAAGAAACGCCGCATCGCCTACTTGAAACGCAAGAAGGCCCGCCCCCAAGCCGCGGCCAAGAAGAAGTAAGCCTACCCCGCTGCCTCCGGATTCCGACCGCGGCCTGCGCCGCGGTTTTTTGCTTCTGCCCCCGGCCCGGCCTCCATCTTTCCCGCATGATCAAAGTCAGTCTCATCTCCCTCGGGTGTGCCAAAAACCTCGTCGACAGCGAAATCATGGTCGGCCATCTGCACCAAGCGGGCATGATGGTCATCCCGGAAGCGGAAAAGGCGGACGTCGTCATCGTCAACACCTGCTCCTTCATCGATTCATCCAAGGAGGAGTCGATCGGCCATATCCTTGAGTTGCACCAGAACAAGGGCATGAAAAAGCGCCGCAAAGAGCAGAAGCTCATCGTGGCCGGCTGCATGGCGCAGCGTTTTTCCAAGGATCTCTCGGCTTCCCTCCACGATGAGGTCGATGCGTTCATCGGTCTTGACCAGGTCACGAAAGTCGCGCCCATCATTGAGGCGCTCTATGCGAAAGAGCGCGGTCGCAAGCACATCCCGGAGGATTTTGTCACCGCGCGTTCGACCTACATCCCCGACTACGACACGCCGCGCTTCCGGCTGACGCCAAAACACTTTGCCTACATCAAGATCGCCGAGGGCTGCAACCACCCCTGCACTTTCTGCATTATTCCGCAAATCCGCGGTCGCCACCGCTCCCGCACGGTTGCGAGCGTCGTGACCGAGGCCCGCCAACTCGTGCAGGAAGGGGTGAGGGAACTCAACCTCATCTCCCAGGACACGACCTTTTTCGGGATGGACACCTGGGAGCAGCGGCCGAACGCGCGCACCCCGGTCGATTCCTCCCGCGGCACGGCTCTTACCACCCTACTCCGGCAGCTCAACGCCATCGAGGGCGACTTCTGGATCCGCCTGCTCTACACGCATCCGGCGCATTGGAGCGACGAGCTGATCAAGACCATCGCCGAATGTCCAAAGGTGGCGCGCTACATCGACATTCCCCTCCAGCACATCAGCGACCACATGCTCGACCGCATGCAGCGGGAGACCAGCGGCGCCTACATCCGTGACCTCCTGACCCGCATCCGTGCCGGCGTGCCCGGTATCGCGATCCGCACCACCTTCATCGTCGGCTTTCCCGGCGAAACCGAGGCTGACGTCGACGAATTGTGCGAGTTCATCCGCGCGACCAAGTTCGAACGCCTGGGCGTTTTCCGCTATTCACAGGAGGACGGCACGCGTGCGGCCAAGCTGGAGGAACAGATTCCGGCCAAGGTGAAGGAGGCGCGCTGGCACCGCACGATGGCCCTGCAACAGCAGATTGCCGCCGAGGTCAGCCGCGCCCATGTCGGTCGCACCCTGAAAGTCCTCGTCGAGGAGCCGGGTGTGGCCCGCGGCGAGGCCGACGCTCCCGACATCGACGGCCGGGTTTACGTCCCGCCAGGTCTGGCCGTGGGCGAATTCGCTGCGGTTACAATCAGCGGATTCCACGACTACGATCTTCTGGCCCTGCCCGCGGGTGAAAAACCCACTGAATGGAAAGTTGCCCGCCAGGCCCAATAACTCCCAGCTTCAGCCGTGAGCACTCCCTCCGTGCAACCCAAAATTCCTCTGACCCTGCACTTGCCACGCGCGGCACTCTGGATTCTGGCGCTGCTGCTGACCTTGCCCTGGGGCGTGCTGCTCTATCTGGGCGGCGGCCACATGCATCCGCAACCGGCCGCACGGGCGGCAATCCCGTCCGAGGTCACTCCGAGCCTGTTCGCCGTCAAACCCGGTCCATGGGGTGAACTTTTTTACAGCCGGATTCTCATCGAACCGCCCGAGTCACTCATCCCCTCGTCCCAACCCGTGGCCCGACCCACGGTCTGGAACTTCAAGGGCTACACCGCCGCATCGTTGGCGCAGTTCTGGCAGTCAGTCCCGCTCAATGACGCCGAGCGCCGCTCCGTGGCCGATAGTCGGAACGCCGAGATCCTGCCTGATGGCATCCTTTACCGGCCGGCCCAAGAGTTCGTCCTCGGGCTCAGTCCGGAGGCTCGCGCCAAAATCTACACGGTTCTGGCGGCGTTTCCCGAGAATCCCGACCAAAACGACCCTTACCGCTTCCGGGCTGAGGCGGCCGACGAATGGTTCCAGCACAGTGAACTGCAGGCCGTTACCATCGGCCTGGTGAAACGCCTCCTCTACCGCCGCGGCACTTCCCTCTTGTTTTCGGATCATAACCTGGTGCTGCCCCTCATCCCCTCGCTGCAGGAACGAATCCTCCTGCTCAAGACCCTGGCCCGCAAATCCACTTTGATGGTGAAGCTCCGTATCCGCCCAGACACGGACATTGCAGCCCTCGATGCCTACTGGAGCCGTGGCCAGCGGGCCAAGGATATCAAGCCGCTGCTGCAGTCGCTGGTCCGCGAGGGCACCGGCACCTTGATTGACATCATCCACCTGCTGCCCCGCGTGCCCCGCTCTCTGCTTTACACCTACCCGTCCCCCTCCGAACCGGGCAGCCAGACCTACCTCGACTGCCACTGGACCGTGCTGAATTTCCTCAATACCCGGCCCGATGACCGCTACCAGGATTTGGCGGCGGTGACCGCAGCCTTCCTTAACGACTACTACCCGGTGGCGGGCAAACCGACCTTGGGCGACATCATCATGTTCGCGAAGCCCGACGGCAGCATCATCCACTCCTGTGTGTTCATCGCCGCTGACATTGTCTACACCAAGAACGGGGCCTCCCCCAAAGCGCCGTGGATCCTCATGTCGCTGGCCGACGTGATCGCTTTTTATCCCAGCACCGAGTCCATCGATCTGCAGTATTACCGCGCCAAGCCACAGGAACCGGCCACGAGCCTCAACTGAGCGGCCCTGCGGGCCCACGCGCATAGTCCGCAATGATGCCGTCGAAGGATCCGTTCGTGAAAAAAACGACCAGCCGCGGACGGGGACCAGGGGCGGTGCCGGCCCGGAGTTTCTCCAACAGTTCACGGTTGGTCGGCGCGGTATGGGTGGTCACCCCCTGGGTTTCGAGGAATTCCGCCACCGCTTCCGGGTCGAACCTTTCGTCCGCCGTCATTTTTTCCGGCCGCGCCACGGCCCCCAGATAGACTTCATCGGCGAGGGCCAGGGCGCGCACGAAGCCCGTCTGCATGACCTTGGTGCGCGACGTGTTGCTCCGCGGCTCAAACGCCGCGTGAATGACGTGGCCCGGGAACCGCGCCCGGAGCGAAAGCAGCGTCTCGGCCAGGGCCGTGGGATGGTGCCCGAAGTCCTCGATCACCGCGAGTTCCGGAGTGCTGACCAGAAACTCCTGCCGGCGTTTCACGCCGCGGAAACGTGCGAGCGGGGTCAGGGCCAGTGCGGTCGGGTTGGCCCGATCCAGGGCCAGGCTTGCCGCGGTGGCGGCCATGGCCGCATTCCGCGCATTGAACAAGCCTGCCAGTCCCCACTCCACCCGCCCCCACCGGCGGCCGCGCCACTGCAGGCCGAACGAGGCGCCGGCCGGCGTCTCGGCAAAATCCATGATCCGCACGTCACAGCTCTCGGCCAGCCCCACGCGCACGACCTGCGTCCACGGCATCTCCCCGAGTGTCCGCAGCCCCTCGTCGTCGCCGTTGAGCACCACAAAACCATTGCGCGGCACGATGCGGACGAGATGGCGGAAGGTGCGCTGCACATCCTGCAGGTCGCGAAAGATGTCCGCGTGGTCGAACTCCAGGTTGTTCAGCACCGCGATGTGCGGCGCGTAGTGGATGAATTTGCTGCGCTTGTCGAAAAAGGCGCTGTCGTATTCGTCTCCCTCGATGACAAAGGGATCCGCCCGGTTGCCCAGATGACTGCCCGTCGGTGGATCGAGCGGCACGCCGCCGATGAGGTAGCCGGGATCGCGGCCGTTCTCCCGCAGCAGGAACGCCGCCATCGCCGTCGTGGTCGTTTTGCCGTGCGTGCCGCAGATCACCAGGTTGCGCCGGCCGGCCAGCACCTGGTCGTGCAAGAGTGCCGGCAGCGAGGTGAATTTCAGCATGCGCGACTCGAGCAGCCATTCGATCTCGGGGTTGCCACGTGACAGCGCGTTGCCGATGACCACGAGATCCGGCGCCAGTTGCTCGAGCCGCTGCGCGCTGTAGCCTTCGTGCACCTTGATCCCCGCCTCGGCGAGGACCGTGCTCATGGGCGGATATACCCCGGCATCCGCCCCCAGCACCTCGTGGCCAGCCGCCCGCGCCAGCAGCGCCGCGTTGCCCATCGCCGTTCCGCCGATGCCCATGAAATACAGTTTCATATTGCCCAGCGCGTATCCTCACGAAGTCTCCCTCCAAGGCGAGCCTCTACTCTCCAAACCCACCACCCATGACCTCTCCCGCCAAAATTCTAAACCACCGCACGCTCTATCAGCATCCGGACCATTACTGCGCTTGGCCGGCGTTGGTCCGCACCGGCAACGGCGACCTGCTCCTCGCCTTCTGCCGCACCGATCATCACATGGCACCGGACGGCGCGATCGTCACCATGCGTTCACGCGACAACGGGGTCACGTGGACCGACCCCGTCGTCGCCTACGCCACCCCCATCGACGACCGCGAATGCGGGCTCACGATTTTGCCTGACGGCCGGATTGTGATGCATATCTGGTCCACGTTCTGGAAGGCCGAGAACTACACCTGTCTCCCGTTTGAGGCCTATCCGCCGGAAATCATCTCCGCCTGGGTGGAGCACGTAAACCGTCCCGCCTACCGCGCCGAGGCGCACTGGCACGGCGGTTGGGTGGTTGTCTCCCACGATCACGGGCAGACCTGGTCCGCCCCCGTGCGGGGCCCCGACAGCGTGCACGGCGGCATCGCCCTGCAGAACGGC
Source organism: uncultured Opitutaceae bacterium (assembly GCA_903952145.1). Classification (GTDB taxonomy): domain Bacteria; phylum Verrucomicrobiota; class Verrucomicrobiia; order Opitutales; family Opitutaceae; genus UBA2377. The sequence continues at coordinate 8,253 of CAJBES010000026.1, forward strand.
ACGCTCCTCACCGCCACCTACCGGGAGGATGGCGGCCACATCGGCCTGTATGCTGCAGCGCAACCCGCGGGGCCGTGGCGCAAACTTGCGGCCGTGAGGTGCCCCACGCCGGAGACGCATCGTTTCGGCGAACCTCACCTCACCCAACTGGCCTCCGGCCGGATTATCCTCATGATCCGCTACACCGCCCGGGCCTACGACGACCGGCGGCCCGATCTGCACCTCTGGGAAAGTTGGTCCGACGACAACGGCCTCACCTGGGCCCCATCCTGCCGCACCCCGCTGCTCGGCTTCCCGCCGCACCTGACCGTGTTGCAGGACGGTCGTGCGCTCTGCACCTACGGCTACCGGCGCGCCCCCTTTGGCGAACGCGCGGCACTCAGTCGCGACGGTGTCACTTGGGATGCCGCCCGGGAGATCATCCTGCGCGACGACAACGGCAATCACGACCTCGGTTATCCCGCATCCATCGAGGTTTCTCCCGGTGAAATCCTTTCGGTTTACTACCAGAAGCCAGCCTTCGATCCCACCGACATCCACAAGCACAAGGCCTGCATCATGGCCACGCTCTGGCGGGTGCCCAAGGATTAGGCTGAAGGCACCTCGCCGGGGCCGGCGGAGCGCCAACCCTGGCCGCCGTCGTCCCGCTACGTCAGGCTCACCGGGTCCACATCCAGCACCTGCGTGATCTCCTCTGGCCAGGGAAATTCCGTCCGGAGCCGGTTCAGGTCGCCAATGACCTTGGTCACGCTGGCCGTGAAAAACCAGAGCTGCCAGCGATACTCGTCCTTAATCTTCTCAATGGGCGCGGGCGATGGTCCGCGCAATTCGACCCGGTTGCCCAGCGCCTGCTCCACCCGCTTCGCCCATTGCTCGGAAAAAAACTTTAGCTTCTCCGGACTTTTCCCGCGCAGACGGTGCTGGATGAGGTGACGGAAGGGCGGATACTTGAAATCGCGGCGCAGCTTGAGTTCGGCGGCCGCAAAACCCGCGAAATCCGCGTGGCGCGAGAACTGGATCGCCTCCGCCTGCGGCGTAAAGGTCTGCACGACCACTTCGCCCGCCCGATCCCCCCGCCCCGAGCGGCCTGCCACCTGCACCAGCAGTTGGAACGTGCGCTCGTTGGCTCGGAAATCCGGAATGTGCATCGAGATGTCGGCGTCCACCAGACCGACCAGGGTCACATTGGGAAAATCCAAGCCCTTGCCGATCATCTGCGTGCCCACCAGCACATCGATTTTCCCGGTGCGGAACTGGCCCAGCACCTCGCGAAAGCGGTTCTTCTTCGCCATCGTGTCGGTGTCCATCCGCTCGATGCAGGCCCGCGGCAACACCCGCCGCACGGCCTCCTCGACGCGCTGCGTGCCGAGCCCTTTCCAGCGGATCTTGGGCGAGCGGCACTGCGGACAGACCATCGGGGCCGCCCGTTGATCGCCGCAAAGATGGCACCGCAGCGTCTCGTCGTTGCGGTGGTAGGTCAGGGCGATGCTGCAGTGCAGGCATTCCTCCACGTGACCGCATTCGGTGCACAGCATTGACGAGGAATAGCCACGCCGGTTGATGAACAGGATCGTCTGCTCCTTCCGCTCGAACCGGAGCTGCATGGCGTGGACCAGTTGCTGGGAAAGCGTGGTCAGGCCCCGCGAACGCATGATCTCCACCCGCATGTCGACGACATTGATGTGCGGCAGCTGGCGGTCGTCCACGCGCTGCCGCAGTTCGAGCAGGCCGTATTTTCCCGCCTGGGCGTTGGCGTAGCTTTCCAGCGACGGCGTGGCTGAACCCAGCAGACACAGGGCACAGTTGAGCTTGGCCCGATACACCGCCACATCGCGACCATGGTAGCGCGGCGTCTCGTCCTGCTTATAGGCGGGTTCGTGCTCCTCATCCACGACGATCAGCCGCAGATTGTGCACCGGGGCAAATACCGCCGAGCGCGCGCCGACCACCACGCGGGACGCGCCGGTCGCAAGTGCCAGCCAGCCGTCGAGCCGCTCGCCCTCGCTCAGGTGGCTGTGCCACACCACGCAGCGGTGGTCCGGCGCGATGGCCTCCAGCCGCGCGCGCAGCCGGGCCACGGTCTGCGGCGTGAGCGCCACCTCGGGCACGAGGAAAATCACGCCGCCACCCGCCTTCAGCGCCATCTCGATCGCATGCAGGTAAACCTCGGTCTTGCCGGAACCCGTCACGCCGTGCAGCAGCGTGACCCTGAACTTTTCCTTCGCCAGACCCGCAGTCGCGTCTGCGACCGCGGCAGCCTGCTCGGCGTTGAGCTGCGGCGGTTGCGCGGCCACCAGCTCACTGCGAGCAAAGTCATCGGCATACGCCTCCCGCTCCACGCGCCGGGTGTCCTCGCGCAACACCCCGCGGCGGATCAAGGCATTGGCCACCGCCACCGTCTGGCCCAGCCTGCTGAGCACCAATGCCTTCCGCTGGGGTTTGAACTGCTGGGCGAGAAACCGGTAAAGCCGCGCCTGTTGCGGGGCGCGCTTCCCCATGGTGGCCAGTTCGTCATCGCCGAGACGCTGCGCCACGCTCAGGAGCTTTTCTTGTTTGATCACTGCCCCGCCGCGCACCGCCGCCGGAATCATCGTCTCGATGATACTGTCGAGCGGACAGGCGTAATAGCCTGCCATCCAGTGCGCGAGCTGCAGCAGTTCCCGGTTGAGGGCGGGAAAGGGGTAGACCACCTGCACCACCGACTTCAGCCGGTCCAGCGGGAAATCCTTCGGCACGCCGATTTCGCCGACGATCCCCAGCCTCAGCGCATTGAGCACCGGCACCCGCACCAATGTGCCCACGGTCACCGTGGCGCGCAGACTCTCCGGCACGCGGTAGTGCAGGAGCTTGTCAAAGCCGGCGAGTGGATGGACCCCTACTGTCATCAGTCGCGATGACGGCGGGCGCCCCGCAGCATGGCAAACCCGAACCAATGAATCCTTTTACACCACCAACCCGTCCACCCGCCACGAACGGATTGACACTCCCCGCCCCACTTCAAACAGTTTCCCCGTGAGCCACACCGCCGCCTGTGAAAAGTTCCGCCAGTTTCTGACCTGCAAGGGACTGCGCGTGACCAACCAGCGGCTCGCCATTTTTAACACGGCCTTTGCGCAGAAGGACCATTTTACCGCCGAGCAATTGCTCGACTATGCGCGGGTGGTCGATGACTCCGTCTCCCGCGCCACGGTTTACCGGACTCTCCCGATCATGGCCGAGAGCGGCCTGCTGCGCGAGGTGGACATCGGCACCGGCGAGAAATTCTACCTGCCCAACACCGCCGGCAGCACGACCCAGGTCGCCCAGGTGGTCTGCGTGGACTGCGACAAGATCTTCGAGATCAGCGCGCCGTTCATGGAGTGGTATGGCAGCACCGTCTCCTCCAAGCTCGGCCTCACCCCGGTCAGCCAGCGCCTGCAGGTCAGTGCACACTGCAACGCCTTCCGCGACAAAGGCACCTGCCCCCGCCGGACCTGACCGCCGTCATGGCCAAGGAGACCGACCACGCCTTCGAGATGGCCTTCTTCGAGTCGGTGCTGCGCCGCGCGCCCGACTACATCGAGGTCATCGAAATCCTCGGCGGTCTCTACACCAAGCACGGCCGCATTGCGGAGGGTCTGCGCATGGACCGCAAACTGGTGAGACTGCTGCCGCAAAACCCCACGGCCCACTACAACCTCGCCTGCAGTCTCGCGCTCGCGAAGCGCCCGGCCGACGCCCTGCGTGCCCTGCATCGCGCCGTGGAACTCGGCTACAAGGATTCCGACTGGATGGCGCAGGACCCTGATCTTGTCGTCCTCAAGCAGCACCCCGCCTTTGTCGCCTTGCTGGAGCAACTGAAGTCCCAGTGCTGACGGCTGCATCACTTCAACCCGAACAGCTGCTGCAGCACGGTCTCGAGGTCGCTGCCGGCCACCCAGGCACCCTTCCGTGACACGGCCAGGCTCTTGCTCCGCTGCAGGCGTTCCTCCGCCTGGTTGACCTCAATGATGCGCACTTGGTTCGGGCGCAGCCCGACCACCTCCGATGCCGTGAGTGGTGCCCACCTGCAGGGCAGACCGGTCCAGTTGAACCAGACCTCCCAGCCCACCACCAGCAGCGGCCGTTCCTTCGCCATCAGCGCAGGGTAGCGCAGCACAAAGTCCGGCGTGCGGGAGGTGGCGATGCGCAGTTTCACCACCGGCTCCATCTGCGCAAAATACTGCTGGAGATTGTCCACGCGACGGGCGCGGTGTTTTCTAAAGAAGTCCAGCGGATCAAACCCCATCAGGTTCATCCCGTTATAAAGCCCGTGCTCGTTGGGACTGCCAAATTTCCTCGCCTCATACCATCTCTGAAAATCCCGGGTGACCATCAGCCCCATCTCGAAATGCAGGTGCGCACGGTCCTTGGGGATCGTGTTGCCACTGGCCGAACGCCCCATGATGCCGAGGGTCTGGCCGGCGATCACCGTCGCCCCGACCTTGAGGCCGGGGGCCACCTGCGCAAGGTGGGCATAAAGGGTGTAGATCGCCGGGGTGAGGCCGGGATGCTCCAGCACGATGTAGCGGCCGTAGTTGCTCTTGCCCGGGACCGTGCTGATGTGCCGCACCACACCATCGCATGCGGCAGATACGGGATCAGCCGCTTCGCCGCGCTTGTCACGTCGCGTCGCCCTGATGTCGACCCCTTCATGGAATTGGCTGCCGCCGCTGCGCACCCCGCCAAAGCCGCCTGATTCCGCGTCGCCCGAGCCGGCGTGCTGCAGCAGGTCCGCGATGGGCTGACCTTCGGGGTAGGCGTTGTTCGGGGCGGGCCAGATGGCTTCGATGCGCTGCGTCCACCCGGGGGAGGCCAGCCCCGCGCCCAAAATAATCAGCCCCAGACACCGTTTCATGTCCGTTTCGCCGCCTCCCGCCTGATGACCGCCGCGGTGTGCTTGAGCCGGGCGACCAAGCCGGGCAGCTCAGCCTCCGGCAGCTCACTGAAAATGTAGATGACCCCGCCTTCAAGGGGCCGTTCGATCACCCGTGCGCCCATCGGCACATCGTTCAGCAGCAGGACAAGCCGCCGGCCCTGATTCGCCGCGGTCAGCCGGTAGAGATCACGCGCCGCGCCGGGCGTCACCTGAAACATCAGGCATCGGCCCAGTTCCACCTGCGCCAGCTCCACGTTGACAATGTCAAATTCCGAGATGACCGGCTTGGGGATGACGCGGATGGCCACGCCGCTCACCGGCAGGACGAGTTCTGCGGTCCGGACCGCGTCGGATTCGAGCAGGAAACGTGCGACCACCGACACCGGGGTGCGCTCCGGATTGGAGTGGCAGCCGCAAAGCAGCAGCGTGGCGACGATAACCAAAAAACAAGGCCTCATGTCTGCACTTTCTCCACGCAAACCCTCCGCGCCGCGTTACTCGCGAGGCTGTGTTTTCGTTCTATTATGGCCATATGCAAGGCGACTTTCCGCATACTGTCGGGAACGTCTGCGCTGTCGAGAGTCCCGGCGGGAAACCGGTCGGATTTGGTAATCTCAAGTATGCGCCGGTTCATGAAACGCCTCCATCACCTCGAGCCCGACTGAATCCGCCAGCAGCCGGCCGCGGTCGGTGAGCCGCAGGCACGCGCCCCCCAGCTCTGCCAGCCCTTCATCTGCGAGGCGCCGTCCGAGCTGTTCGACGGCGGCCCACGGTGCCTCCGGGCAGCGTGCCCGCCACGAGGCCAAATCCACGCCGGCATTCATGCGCAGGCCGAAGATCAGCGCATCCTCGGCCAGTTGTGCCGGGGTCAGCGCGAGACGATCCTCGGTCATCCGCCGGCCCGCCGCGACTTGCATCTGCCATAGGGCAAGGTCCGCAACATTCGCACCGCGCCAGCCGGCGTGCTGCGACGCGGCCGAGGGGCCGAGCCCCACCCACTCGTGCATCTGCCAGGTGTTGAGATTGTGCCGGCAGATATGGCCGGGGCGCGCGAAATTCGATATCTCGTATTGCGCATAACCGGCCGTCCTGAGCGCGGCCCAGGTCCTCTCGTAGAGCCGCACCTCATGGTCCGGGTCCAACTTCACGCGGCCCTGTGCGAGCTTCACCCACAGCACGGTGTCCTCCTCGAAAGTGAGGCAGTAGGTTGAAAGATGATCCGGTGCCAGTGCCACGGCCGTTGCGATGTCGGCCAGCCACTCGGCCTCGGTCTGGCCGGGCAGCGCAAACATGAGGTCGAGGTTGACACTGGCAAAGCCGGCCGTCCTCACCCGCTCATAGGCCTGGTCTATCTGGTCACGGGTATGCTGCCGGCCGAGCCCGTCCAGTAGCGCCGGTTGAAAGCTTTGCACGCCCATCGAGATGCGCGTTACCCCCAGTTCCTTTAGGACTGCGAGTCGCGCCACCGTGACCGACGCCGGCGCCATTTCCACCGTCCACTCTTCCGGCTGACCATGGCAGCAGGCCAGCACGCTCTCGCCCAGTCGGCGCAGGCCGCCCGGCGAGAGTAGTCCGGGCGTGCCGCCGCCCCAGAAAACTGTCGTCACCCGCCGCGGCCATCGCACCAAGCCCGCCTCGGCCGCAATCCCGGCAAGGAACCGGTCAATGCCTTCTGCGGTCGGCTTCACCTGATAAAACGCGCAAAATTCGCAGGTCGAGGCGCAGAACGGCACATGGACGTACAATCCCAGCGGATCCGTCGCTGCAGCTTTGTCTTGCCCTGATGCGAAGTCGCTCATTATTAACGCCCTTTAACTGACCGGTTTTAACTCAAAACCAATGCAAAACTCCCTCCTTTCCCATCCAAGGAAAATCTTCAGCTGTCTGGCCGCCTCCGTCAGTCTTGCCCTGCTCACCGGCTGCGGCACCCTGACCCTGACAAACTTGACCCCGAGCAGTCTGCCGGAGAATCCCTCCCGCATCTACACCATCACCCTGCGGGTTACTCCCGCGAAAAGCCTGGCCACACCCGTTGGCGTCACTTCCTTTATCGTGATCGACGGTAAGAATTACGAGATGTCCAGGAGCCGCCTGGGCGAAAACATCTACGAGTATGACTACCAGCTGCCCGCGAGCCGCAGCGAAATGGCCTACTATTTCCTCGTGAAATATCAGGTGGAGGTTAACGGCCGGCTTGAGCCACGCGAAACCTTTTCCGAACTCACCCGTGCCAACACGGTCAACCGCTATGTTCTTTCACTCGAGGTCAACCGTGGCCCGGTGGGCGCCCGCATCAGCGTGCTCGGCCGCGGCTTCTCGCCGCAGGACGTGATCTACTTCGACAATAATCCCGCGCGCATGGTTTACGAATCGCCCAACTCCATCAGTTTTTACGTCCCCGCGCTCGATGCGTCCCGCAATTACCAGATCATGCTCGGCAGCGCCTCGGGCAACTCCCCCGTCGGCACCTTCCGCATCGACCCCAGCAGCCTGAACGTCGTGCCCTCCTCGCTCACCCTGCGTTCCGGCGAGACGCAGATCCTTACTTTCACGGTGCAGAACGCAGCCCCGGCGGGCGGCCTCCTGCTCGACGTCACCACCGACGTGCCCGAGTGTGTCATCATGCCTGAAGTTGTGGTGCCCGCCGGCCAGACCACGCTGACGATCAATGTGCAGGGTGGCAAACCCGGCACCGGCAGCCTTTTCCTCAAGGGCTACGGCGCTGGCGATGTCACCGTGCCGGTCACCGTCACGGCAAAATAAGTCGCCGCCGCGTCTCATCGTCAAAGGCGGATCGCTGATCCGCCTTTTTTTGCGTTCATCGGTCGTTGATTGCCTTCCGCCGGCAAGGCGTCATGCATGCCGGGCCATACCAACCTCATGACCACCCTATTCGCACACCCCGCCTTCTGGCTTGCCCTGGCCTGCGTGCTCCTGCTCGTCGCCAACCTCTGGGTTTTCCTTACCCGCGAATGGGAGGGTTCGCACCGGGCCACCGACTACGCCCGGCTCAACTTCCCGCTGGACGCGCCCACGCTGCGCCGCTGGAAAATTGATGGTCGCGGCCGCCTGCGCCCTGATATCGTCTGGTCGCAGCGTCCCGCCCGCTGGCAGCTGCTGATCGACGGACAGCCCGGTCCGGTCCTGCCCGGCAATGCGCCTTGGATCGAGCTGGCCCGGCCCGATTTCGACGGAGCGCCCGGCGCCCGCCTGGATGATTTCCGGCACCGTTATGTCCTGCGGCCCCTGCCGGAAGGCTCCGGTCCCGACCTGACATTCGATATCACCCGCATCGCCGGCAGATTTTACCGGGAGCGCGGCATGCACTTCCCCTCGGACATCGAGCTGATGAATACCCCGCTCCCCACCGGCCGGTTCACGCGGCACCCGGTCAGTTACTGGACCGACGACTACCGCTACCTCGGGGCCGCCAAACTCGCCGAGGCCGACCGGATTCTGCGCGAGGATATGCAGATCGCCGGTCCCGACACCCCCATGGTGCGCATGGAGAAAATCATCCGGCACCTGCGCACCTGTTGGCTCAATGCCGGCGGCGTGCCCAAGGACGATTTCCGCTGGGCGGACCCGCTCCGGATTTATCAGGAATTGCGTGACGGCACCGGCAAGGGCTGGTGCACCCAGAACGCCCAGGTCTACACCTTCTTCGCCAACCGCGCCGGCGTCCCCACGCGCTACGTCTTCGGTGCCACCGTGCAGGACAACCGGCACGTCTACAACGGACACTCTTGGGCGGAATCCTACCTGGCCGAGGCCGGACGCTGGACCTACGTGGATCCGCAGGCCTCCATCATCGCTGTCTACGGCCGCGCCGGACAACCGCTGAACTCCGCGGACCTGCTGCAGCTTTGCACGCATGATGAACTCGGCGGGGTCACGGCCCGGATATTCAAGGACTGGGGCTGGAAAGACCTGCCCTACGAGGCCGCGCCGGGCGCGGCCGTGAATGTGCCTTTCAACCTCGTCTGTCGCTGTGCGAAAAATCAATTCAACCTGCAGACCATCATCAAATATCGCCGGCCGCCCAATGTGGAGGACCAACGCGACCTCTACGGGATGCTGCTCCGAAATCGGGTCTACGCCTGGACCAATTTCCGGCGCTACCTCTTCGAGCCCGCGCCGGCCTATTCGCTGCTGCCCACCGAGGGCGCGCGCACCTATTTCGTGCGCCGGTCCCTTTTCGCCGGGCTTGGGCTCAGCCTGGTGCTGCTTGTCCTCAGTCTTGCCTGAGTCCGCCTTGGCGTTTGGTGAACTCGAGCGTGACAAACACCGGCCGGTGATCGCTCGCGGCCGCGACTCCGGGACCGTCATAGATCACCGCCCGGCCACCGTGCACCGCCGTGCGCAATCCGGGCGAAACCAAAAAATGATCCACGCGCTGGTAAACCTCATCCTTGCGGTGGACATAGGTCCAGGATTCGCCCCGTGAATCTGTCGCCGGCAGCAGTTCCGTGATCACGGTCTTGCCCCGCTTCAGCAGGTAACGCACCGCCGCGCTCGATTTCACATCATTGAAATCGCCCAGCACCAGGTAGCGCGCAGACGCGGGATCCGGGAATCGGGCGAGCACCAGGTCGCGGATGGCCGTCGCCTCACCGGCCCGTCGCTTCGCGGAAAGCGGGTCGTCAGGCCGGTCAGTATAACGGCTTTTCAGGTGCAAGGCCCAGAGCGTAACCTCGCCCTCCACGGTCCCGATTCTTATCTCCAAAAGCCCGCGCTTCAGTTCCGCTGCCATGTCGAAATATTTGAAGGTCAGCTTCGGATGCGGGATGACAGCGAGCGGCGGTTTTTTGGCGAGGAGCGCCACGTGGCGCTGCCCGTCATCCGCCTCGAGCAGAAAGGCATGCGGATAATCCAGCCCCTCGGTCGCCAGATCCCGGCGCAATTCCTCCAGATAGGCTTGGCCGCCCATTTCCTGCAGCACGAGCAGGTCCGCGTCCAGCGCGCGGATCACCGTGCGCAGCGCCTGTTTTGCCTCCTCCGGTTTGGGATAATCCTTCCGAAATCCCGCCGGTGTGACGCGGTCCGCCGCCCGTAGTTCTCGACATTGCAGGTGGCGATCTTCAGCGCCTCGGCCCTGGTGGCGGTCACCGCCAGCAGCCAGGCACAGCCGATGACCACCGCACGTTTCATGTGGCCTGCACCGCCCGCTCGCGCTCAACCAGCGTGGGGTGCGAGTAAAAGAACGCGCTGAACCACGGGTGCGGCGTGAGATTGCTGAGGTTTTTCTGCGCCAGTTTCCGCAGCGCCCCGATGATGGGTCCTGCCCCCGCCATGGCGTCCCGGGCAAAAGCGTCCGCCTCATACTCGTGCTGGCGGGAAAAATAATTGGTCAGCGGCGAGAACCAGAACACCACGAGTCCGCTCAGCAGGCCGAAGAGCAGAAAAGCCGGCGCCAACTCCCCCGGCGGAAAACCAAAGGCCGTGTTGAACCACGGGCTGCGCGCCAGCCAGGCGATCAACGCGAAGCCGCCGAGCTGCATCACCGCCGAAAAGGCCAGCATCTTCGGAATATGCCCGCACCGGTAATGGCCGATCTCGTGGGCCAGCACGGCCTCGAGCTCCTCGGCCGTGAGCTGCGCCACCAAGGTGTCAAACAGCACGATGCGGCGGAAGCGGCCAAAGCCCGTGAAAAACGCATTGGAGTGCGCCGAACGTTTCGAGCCGTCCATCACTTGGATGGCCTGGGCGCGAAAGCCCGTGCGATGGCCCAACGCCAGCAGCCGCGTGCGCAACTCCCCCTCGGGCAGCGGTGTGAGCTTGTTGAATAGCGGCAGAATCAGCTTTGGGTAGAGCACCAGCATCAGGAGCTGGAAGCCGAACAACAGCCCGAAGCCCCATGCCCACCAGGCCGGACCGACCCAGTTTACCAGGGAAAGCAGCACCCAGAGGAGCGGATAGCCGATCAAAAGTGCCAGCAGGAGGCCCTTGACCTTGTCGGTTAACCACAGCTTGGGCGTGTTTTTGTTGAAACCAAACCGTGCCTCGAGCCGGAAC